>WXFE01000159.1 GCA_009881065.1 Bacteroidales bacterium
CAAAATGACGGCTGATGCAATATGCGAGGGAGTGGTCATTAACCTTGCTGACTCGTCAAAGCACCAGTTCGTTACCAACAATGACATCATGAATGCACTGAGAGCCACAGGCATCAGGGTTACCGGCCAGAAGATCAGAGATATACCCTTGACGAAGCTCGAAGAGCGGGTGAAGGCATTCACCGAGCTGAGGGTGGCGGAAGTCTACATCTCCGAAGACAGGAAGCTTCACGTATACGGTAACCAGCGGGAGCCGGTGATGAGGGTGATGGCATCGTACGGAGGTGATTTCTTCATTGACCGCGAAGGTGTCATCATGAGGAGGCATAATCTTTACACACCCAACCTGCATATCCTGGAGATTGATATGGTCTTTAATTCCGAGCAGATGACCGGCACAAACATTTTTGAGTCGGAGAAGACCGCAAACCTTGCGCAAGCCTTTGAGCTGGTGAACTATATACGTGGAGACAGCTTCTGGAACGGGATGATTGACCAGCTCAGCATGAGTCGTGACGGACGGGTAACACTGGTGCCCCATGTGGGCAATCACACCGTGAAAATGGGTCGGGTTGAAAATTATGAAGAGAAGCTGCACAACCTCCGTGTTTTTTACCGCCAGGCGATGCCCGTAGCAGGGTGGGACAGGTACAGGGTGATAAATGTTGAGTACAAGGGGCAGGTTGTCTGCCAGAGAAGATAGATAAAACGCAGAAGATATATGAAATGCATGACTGATTCAGGAGAGTGTGACTTATGTGAACTGGAAATGATAATTGTTGAACAACCATATAATTGAATTATGAGCAATAAAGATCAGTTAGTAGCAGCCATTGACATTGGCACGACGAAGATCGTTGCTATTGTAGGGCGCAGTGACGGCAACGGGGGTATTGAGATACTCGGACTTAGCAACACACCCTCTACAGGGGTCAAGCGCGGTGTGGTGCTTAACATTGAAGAGACGGTGAGGGCCATTCGAACTACCGTAGATGACCTTGAAGAAAGAACAGGCCTCGTCCTTACCGACGTCTTTGTCGGTATCGCCGGCAGGCACATCAAAAGCAAGATGGCCCGCGGTTATATCACGCGCGACTCCCATGAGACGGAGATTGACATAAACGACATACGCCGTCTGACGGCTGACATGTACAAGCTCCCCATTGATGTGGGTGAGGAGATAATTCATGTCATACCGCAGACCTATATCGTTGACAACGAGTCGGGTATAAACAATCCCATCGGTATCTGCGGCAAGAGGCTGGAGGCCAACTTCCATATCGTGATAGGGCAGATTGCCTCGGCGCGCAACACCGAGAGGTGTATAAACAAGGCAGGAATGAACCTGATGAGCCTCATGCTCGAGCCACTGGCATCATCCGAAGCCGTGCTGACCGATGAAGAGAAAGAGGCAGGCGTGGTGCTGGTTGACATCGGCGGAGGAACCACTGATGTGGCCATCTACTATGACAACGTCATCAGGCACACGGCTGTTATTCCGTTTGGCGGCAATATGGTTACTGCTGACATCCGAGAGGGTTGCGCCATACTGCAGAAGCAGGCCGAGGACCTGAAGATCAAATTCGGCTTTGCCATTGGCGACATCGCTCCGGAGAACAAGGTGGTTTCAATTCCCGGCATCGCCGGACGTGAGCCCAAGGAAATCTCCTTCAAGAATCTGGCATACATCATCCAGAGCCGTATGGAGGAGATCCTCGATGCGGTCAACTATGAGATACAGAATTCCGGCTTCGCCGAAAAACTTACCGCGGGAGTGGTTGTCACCGGCGGCGGCGCGATGCTGAAGAACCTTCCGCAGCTGGTCAGGTTCAAAACCGCGATGGATGTGCGCATCGGTCATCCCAACGTTCATCTCACAGGAAAGGGCAGGGATGAGATCAGCCAGCCGATGTACGCCACCAGCGTGGGCCTGATACTCCAGGGGATTGAATATCTGGAGGAGACCAGAACCTTCACTCGCATCGGCGTGAAAAATCAGGAGCCGGTGGCAGAGCACCAGCAGCCGATGCATACACCTCCGCCCGTGAAAGAGGAACCTGCAGAGGTGGAACATGATGAACTGTTCCACGACGGGCAACGGCGGACCGGCAAGTTTCTGGGTGACAGGCTGCGGGGTCTATGGGATAAGATCATTGAGGCTACAGACGAGAAACTTGATGATACACCTACAAAATAAGATGAAGCCATGTCAGATGATCTAATGAATTTTGACCTGCCCGTTGACAGGTCATCAATAATAAAGGTCCTGGGCATTGGTGGCGGCGGAGGCAATGCTGTCAACCACATGTACCGGAAGGGCATCAAGGATGTCAACTTCATCGTTTGCAACACTGACCTTCAGGCTCTTATGAATAGCCCGGTGCCGGTCAGGGTGCAGTTGGGAGAGACCACCACCGAGGGTCTCGGTGCGGGAAGTCAGCCTGAGAGAGGTCGTGCTTCCGCCATAGAGAACATGGAAGATGTCATGAAAGCGCTTTCAGGCAACACCAAGATGGTCTTCATCACAGCAGGCATGGGAGGAGGTACCGGTACCGGGGCAACTCCCGTGATAGCACAGGCCTGCAAGGATGCAGGATTCCTCACCGTTGCCGTGGTTACCATCCCGTTCCGCTCAGAGCTGAATCAGCGTATCAAGCTGGCAATAAGCGGTATAAACGAACTGAGAGACAAGGTTGATTCGCTCATTGTAATCAATAATGAACGGTTGAGGCAGATATACGGCGATGAGGGTGTATCGGCCGCATTTGCACGGGCTGATGATGTGCTGGCGAATGCCGTGAAGGGAATAGCCGAGATAATTACCTGCACCGGTTATATAAATGTCGATTTTGCCGATGTTGACACGGTGATGCGTGACTCGGGTGTTGCGTTGATGGGAATAGGCAATGCCTCCGGCGAGGAGCGTGCCACCAGGGCTATTGAGGCTGCACTTACTTCGCCGTTGCTGAGCTCCAGTGACATCACCGGGGCACGAAGCCTGCTTCTGAACATCAAGTCGGGCACCGGAGCCAACGAGATCACCATGGATGAGCTTGGAGAGCTGACTGATTATGTATATGAGACCGTATCTGATGATGCGCTGATAATAAGAGGATTGTCAACTGATGAGGAGCTTGGTGATGCCATCAGTGTCACTGTTGTTGCAACCGGCTTCGAGGAGTGTGCTGACCTGGAGGGAGTCAAACCCAACCTCAGGAAGGAGGTTGTCAGCCTGAATTCAGCTCCGCCGCAGCCAGGCCACGCCGACGCCGCCTCTGAGAATGACGGTCAGTATATCGTGCGGTCTACCCGTGCCTCTGACAGGGCCATTCCCCCTCACAGCGCCTCCTTCAACCAGGGAGTGATTGATTTCGAGCCTGACGGTGACATTGATATTTCGCCCGCTCCTGCCCGCCCCGCCCAGCAGGCGCCTGACAGGAACGTGGGGACGCTGCGCAAGCTGAAGCACATGCAGAATGTTATCAGGAACGAAGGGCTCTCCACCCAGTCGATGAGTGACAATATCGAGGATTTCGAGGAGGTGCCGGCCTATGTGAGAAAGAAGATCACCATCCACAATGCCAGCAAGGCGGCGGGGAGCAAGGTGTCGAAGTTCACCCTTACCCTCGATGAGGATAACCAGCCTGTCATCAGGGAAAATAATGCATATCTGAATGACAATGTAGACTGATTTTGTTTTTTGCTATTATATGGTTGTTGTTCACCGGAGCCGGGCAGAGTTTTCTGACCCGGCTCCTGCTTTTTCTGA
>WXFE01000160.1 GCA_009881065.1 Bacteroidales bacterium
AGAAGATAGAATGAACAAAAGAATTGTAATACTGGGTGCGGGAGAGAGCGGTACGGGATCAGCCGTGCTGGCTCAGCAGAAGGGATTTGATGTTTTCGTGAGTGACAGTGGCACGGTAAAGGAAAAGTACCGTGAGATACTGGTCTCTCACAACATCTCTTTTGAAGAGGGAAAGCACACCCCTGAGCTGATTATGAACGCTGCGGAGGTGATCAAGAGCCCGGGCCTGCTCGAGGATAACCCGCTTGTTGTGGCCATCCGGGAGAAGGGCATACCGGTGATTTCCGAGATAGAATTTGCCGGCCGTTATACTGATGCTCTCAAGATATGTGTGACCGGAAGCAACGGGAAGACCACAACCACCAACCTGATCTATCACATGATGAAGAAGGCCGGGCTCAACGTGGCCATGACCGGGAACGTGGGAAACAGCTTCGCGATGGCGGTGGCAGAGGGCGGATATGATTACTACGTGATAGAACTCAGCAGCTTCCAGCTTGATGGAATGTATGACTTCAGGGCAGAAATCGCCATTCTGATGAACATCACCCCTGACCATCTCGACAGGTATGGCCATGAGATGCAGAACTACGTCGACTCCAAGATGAGAGTGATTCAGAACCAGACCGCAGCTGACAATTTCATCTGGTGTGCAGATGATCCGGTGACTGCCCGTGAGGTGGCCGCGCGCATCATCAACGCCCGTTCCCTTCCATTCTCCATTGACAGGTGCGAGGGGATGGCAGCATGCATTGAAAACGAAAACATGATTCTAAACATAACCCAAAAAACCAGCCTTATGACCATTCACGACCTGGCGCTGAAAGGACGCCACAATACCTACAACTCGATGGCCGCGGCTATCGCCGGAAAGGTTCTGAAAATCCGCAAGGTGACAATACGCGAGAGTCTGGCAGACTTCCAGGGAGTAGAGCACCGGCTGGAGTCAGTCATCATGGTGGCAGGCATCAATTTCATCAATGATTCGAAGGCGACCAATGTCAACTCCACCTGGTATGCCCTTGAATGCGTGAAAACCGATGTGGTGTGGATCGCCGGAGGCATTGACAAGGGGAATGACTACAGCGAGCTCAACACCGTGGTAAAGGAGAAGGTGAAGGCCATCGTTTGCCTCGGCAGGGATAACTCGAAGATCATCAGTGCCTTTAGCGATTTGGTCCCCACCATCGTCGAGACAGGCTCGATGGAGGAGGCGGTCAAGTCAGCTTATTATCTCGCTCACAAGGGCGATACGGTGCTGCTGTCGCCGGCGTGTGCCAGCTTCGACCTGTTCAATAATTATGAGGATCGCGGGCAGCAGTTTAAAATGTGTGTGAAGAATCTGTAGGGGTGGCGGAAATGCTTAGAGAGGGTAAAAAGGGAGGAACACCCGGGAGGAGAATGAGAAGGGATTACTGATGAAGCAAAAATGATAGTATGGCGGATGTGACGATAAAAAGGTTTTTTAAGGGCGACAGGTATCTGTGGGGCCTCATCGCCTTCTTCATGCTGCTGTCGCTGCTGTCGGTCTACAGCTCGTCGGTCAGCGTGGCCTATGCGTCGCATCACGGAAACACCTTCTATTTTCTCCGCTCCCAGTTCATCATGCTGATGCTGGGTCTGCTGATCATTGTTGTCACCCACTGGATACCTTATATCAGATATATGCAGTTTGCCACCATAGGGCTGGTTGTGGCGATACTGCTTCTTGTGATTACGCTTTTCGCAGGGGTGAGCATCAACCAGGCAACCCGCTGGCTTGAGATACCTGTGATCGGGTTGAGACTCCAGACCTCTGACCTTGCGAAGGTGGCGCTTGTGATTTACCTGGCGCGGGGACTGACTGTATATCAGCATGAGCTGAACAATTTCAGGGTGGTGACCATGAAGCTGGTGGTGCCGGTCGGGATAGTCTGTGTACTGATCATGTCGGAGAACCTCTCCACCGCTGTCATGATCTTCATGATCAGCATGATCATACTTTTTATCGGCCGTATTCCCATTAAGTTTATCCTGGCCTATGTGGGTCTGGGGGTGGCAGTGGTGATACTCTTTGCCTCGCTGCTGCTTGTCTTCAAGAAGGATAACAACCGTGTGCAGGTATGGAAGAACCGTATTGAGGCACGTATCAACAAAGAGAACTCTGCCGATGCCAACTATCAGGCAAACCAGGCCAATATAGCCATCTCCACGGGCAAAATCTTCGGCAAGCTGCCCGGCAAGAGCACCCAGAGAAACCTCCTTCCGCAGTCGAACTCCGACTTCATCTTTGCGATCATTGTAGAGGAGTACGGGCTCTTCGGAGCGGTAATAGTGATAATGGCTTACCTGGCGCTGATGTACCGGGGGGTGCAGATAGCGCGAAAATGTGATTATGCGTTCCCGGCCCTGATGGTGCTGGGGCTGACGGTAATGATAGTATTCCAGGCTTTCCTGCACATGATGGTGGCTGTGGGGATCGCACCGGTGACGGGGCAGACGCTGCCGATGATAAGCTGGGGACGCACCTCGGTGATAGTGATCAGCTTTGCACTGGGTGCGATGCTGAGCGTATCGAGGGTAATGAATGCGCGGGAGCGGCAGGAGAGACTATCTGAAGAGGAACAGACAGATAAAATCCCGGCATGACCGGCAAAGGGAAGAAACAGATGAATTACAGATAACCATGGGCAACAGAAACATAAGGATCATCATCAGCGGGGGCGGCACCGGCGGTCATCTCTTCCCGGCTATTGCCATTGCCAATGCTCTGCGGAGGATAGAGCCGGATGTGAAGATACTGTTTGTGGGCGCCGAGGGAAAGATGGAGATGCAGAAGGTACCCGATGCCGGTTATGAGATTGTGGGGCTGCCGGTGTCCGGACTGGTCAGAAGTGGCAGCATCAGGAATATCAGCGTTGCTTTCAGGCTCTTCCGCAGCATGATCAGGGCAGGGCAGATAATCAAAAAGTTTGATCCTGATGTCGTTGCAGGAGTGGGTGGATATGCATCAGGACCGGTCCTGAAACAGGCACAGCAGCGTCATATACCGACTCTGATACAGGAGCAGAACAGCTATGCAGGTGTCACAAACAAGCTGCTGGCCAGGAGAGCCGTACGTATCTGCGTGGCCTATGAGGGGATGGAAAAGTATTTCCCGAAGGAGAAGATAATGCTTACGGGCAATCCTGTCAGGCAGGTATATGACAACCTCGCCTCGTTGCGCGGGGAGGCTCTCAGGTATTTTAACCTGGATCCGGAGATGCCGGTGATACTGCTTCTTGGCGGGTCACTTGGCGCCGGCACGCTGAATGACAGTGTGTGTGGCAGCATGGACCTTATTGAGACATCGGGGAAGCAGATGATCTGGCAGACCGGCAGCCATTATTATGACCGTATGCGCGATGCGGCTGAGGCCAGGGGTGTAACCCGCATCAGGGTCAACGGCTTCATCAGCCGCATGGAGCTGGCCTATGCCGCCGCAGACGTAATAATCTCGCGTGCCGGCGCCGGTACAATCTCAGAGCTGGCACTGGTGGGCAAACCGGTGATACTGGTCCCATCGCCAAACGTGGCGGAAGACCACCAGACGCACAACGCGATGGCGCTGGTGAACAGGGAGGCAGCACTGCTGGTGCGCGATGCGGATGCCCGGGATAAGCTTGTTGAAACTGCTCTGGAGCTTGTTGATGACAGCACAAGGCGAAACTCACTGTCAGAGAACATCAGGAAGATGGCAATCCGCGATGCAGATGAGGTGATTGCCAGGGAAGTATTGAAAATGGTGAAGAGATAATATGACGCCTCCCGGTGAACAAGAAGTGATAATCAGGGCGAAGAACGGAAAAAACGATAGAAGAGAGAAAAAAACAGGGAACTACCAGAGAGAAAACAGGGAACCACCAGAGAGAAAACAGGACAAAAGAAAAGTGACGGATAGTTAAATACAGAATAGCTGATGAGGGGACTGACAAACATAGAGGGTATCTATTTCCTGGGGATAGGAGGGATAGGAATGAGCGCGCTGGCGCGCTATTTTCTGTCACAGGATTACATCATCTGCGGGTATGACCGTACCAGGAGCAAGCTTACCGATGCTCTCACGGAGGAGGGGTGCATCATAACCTATGAAGACAGCATTGACTCTCTTCCCGTGCTGTTTTCGGAGCCTTCCGGGAATGACCGGGTGCTGATAGTCTACACCCCTGCGATACCCGGGGAGAGCATACTCCTTAACTTCTTCAGGAACAACGGATATACCATATACAAGCGTGCCGAGATTCTCGGGGTAATATCCGGTGAAACCGATGCAATTGCCGTGGCAGGAACCCATGGAAAGACCACCGTGAGTACTATGACTGCCCATTGGCTGAGCTCTTCGCCGGTTGGTTGTTCAGCCTTCCTTGGTGGCATATCCGTAAATTACAATACCAACCTGCTTCTCTCCGAAAGCCGCTATACGGTGATGGAGGCAGATGAGTTCGACAGGTCTTTCCTGCATCTCTCTCCTCTCATCGCGGTGGTTACCGCAATTGATCCTGATCACCTTGATATATACGGCACAGCCGAGTCGATGGTTGAAGCCTACGAAGAGTTCTGTCACAGGGTTCGTCCCGGAGGGACACTCATCCTCAATGAAAACATTGCATCATCGCTCTCGCTTCCGGGCGATGTCACCATTTATACTTACGGAACCGGTGCGGAAGCCTCGTTCAGGGCTGAATCCGTCAGGAAGGAGGAGGGGAGCTACACATTTGACATTATCACTCCTGGTGAGTCGGTCAGGAATGTCCGCATCCATCTTCCGGGCATGGTGAATATACTTAATGCCACCGCAGCATCTGCAGCAGCCTGGTGTGCAGGCGTTTCACCCGAAATCATACGGAGCGCTGTTGGTTCTTACCGTGGAGTGCGCCGCCGGTTTGACGTCAGATACTCCGGCAATGATATAATCTACATTGATGACTACGCACATCATCCGCAGGAGATAAACGCGCTTGTCAGTGCCGTACGCGACTTCTGGCCAGGGAAGCATGTCACCGGCATTTTCCAGCCGCATCTCTACAGCCGTACGCGCGATTTCGCCGATGGCTTCGCGGAGGCACTCAGCAGGCTCGACGAAATAATACTGCTGACACTCTATCCCGCGAGGGAAATGCCAATCCCGGGTGTCTCCTCGGATATGATCGCGGGAATGATGAAGAACCGGAATGTGAAGGTTGTGACGAAGGAGGAGCTGTTGCCTGCTTTGAATAGTGTGAAAAAGGGCCTGTTGCTGACTATCGGCGCAGGCGATATAGACAGATTTGTTGAACCGATAAC
>WXFE01000161.1 GCA_009881065.1 Bacteroidales bacterium
GAACAAAACATGGTTGCTAATCATACAGCAGGTATTTTTCCCTCGTTGCGCTGAACCTCTCCAGCCCCTCCTTCCATGACGCCCTTATTTCCGTGGCACTCATGCCGCTGATGATCTGCTCGCGGAGCGTGCTGCTACCGGCCAGGGTGTCAAAATAACCGTTGAAGAAATTCTCCTTGTCAGGGTATGCCCTGTACATCTCAATTATCCAGTCAAGGTTTATCTCAGGTTTCGGCACCAGGCCGTCAGCTGTCGCATTGCGAAGGTCGATGCCATAGCAGGTCACTCCGTTATGTTTGGGATTGGAAGACCCGAATGAAGGCTGCGGGGTGAAGCTGAATCCCGTATCCGGTATCTCCGGAGCTCCAAGCACCTGGAAAGGAAAACCGGTACCCCTCCCGCATGACAGAACAGTCCCTTCCGAAAAGCAGAGTGACGGGTAGAGATAGACAGAGTTCATGTTGGGAAGGTTAGGTGACGGTATCACCGGCAGCCGGTACATCGTGGCATGGGTGTAGCCGGTACAGCTGATCACCTTCAGGTCGCACCTGATGCCTCCGGCCAGCCACCCCTCACCGTTCACCATGCCGGCATACTCGCCGAAGGTCATTCCATGCACCACCGGTATGGGATGAATTCCCACGAAAGAGCGGTAACTGGCGGTGTCAAGTATTGGTCCGTCAACATAATAACCGTTCGGGTTCGGCCTGTCAAACACCATAAACTGCTTGCCGTTTTCGGCGCATGCCTCCATAACGTAACACATGGTGGTCAGATATGTGTAAAACCTGGTTCCCACATCCTGCAGGTCAAAGAGAACAACATCTATGTCAGCGAGATCTTCCGGCACCGGTTTTTTCTTCGAGGAATAGAGGCTGATGACCGCTATGCCGGTTACCGGATCACTGCCCGAGGTGATCACTGTACCATCGTCGGCAAGGTCTCTGAAACCATGTTCCGGAGCAAAGATCAGACGGATGTCGACACCTTCGGAGAGCAGTGTGTCAACCAGGTGGGTCTTGCTGACCATCGAGGTCTGATTGGCCACCACCGCCACTCTTTTTCCCCTGAGCAGCGGCAGGTACTCGACGGTTCTTTCGGCGCCTGTCATCAGGGTGGTGTTTTCGTTTCCGGCCGAACAGGCCGTAATGACCATTGCTACAATGAGCAGCGGAGTGATAAGTTTTTTCATTTCAGTCAGGTTTCGTGTAAAGATAAGAAAAGGGGCAATAAACAGATTCTTCGCGCTTAATTCTTAATTTTGTCGCAATGTCAATCGGAACATTCATAGCCAGTCGCCTGATAAAGGACCGCAACCGTGGCACTGCCTTTTCACGGCCAATAAATGTCATAGCCATTATCGGCATCGCCCTGGGGCTGGCAGTGATGATCCTCGCAGTGTCAATCCTCACCGGCTTCAAGCAGCAGATACGCGACAAGGTGGCGGGCTTCGGGGCTCATATCCAGGTGGTTAACTTTGACGCCAATCTTTCCTACGAGACTGTGCCCATCAGCTCAAACCAGCCCTTTGTCCCGAAAATCAGGGAGCACCGTGGAATAAGGAACGTGCAGGTCTTTGCCACCAAGGCGGGAATCATCAAGACTGATGAAAACATTCAGGGAGTTGTTCTCAAGGGGATTGGCAGTGACTATGACTGGAGTTTCTTCAGGTCGAACATGGTGGAGGGAGAGACGTTAAGTGTCAGTGACACGGCACGAAGCAATGATGTGGTCATCTCGAAGAAGGTGGCTGACATGCTGGGTTTCATGCCGGGGGACTCATTTTCGATGTTTTTCGTTCAGGATCCGCCCCGGATGCGCAAGTTCACCGTTCTGGGAATCTATGAAACCAGCCTCGAGGAGTTTGACAAGACCTACCTCTTCTGCGACATCAACCACATAAGAAGCCTCAACGGCTGGAGTGATGACCAGATCAGCGGCTTTGAAATTTACATAAATGATTTCGACCAGCTTGATTACATGACCGATGTTATCCGTGATTCAATAGGTTACCGGATCAGTGAGGAAGAGGAGCAGCTCAAGGTAACCAACATCAGGGGGCGTTACCCGCAGATATTTGACTGGCTGGGATTTCAGGACACCAACGTGATAATCATCCTGGTGCTTATGATCCTTGTCGCCGGGTTCAATATGATTTCCGGCCTGCTCATTCTGATACTTGAGAAGACCAACATGATAGGTGTGCTGAAGGCTCTCGGAGCGGGCAACAAGGTTATCCGCAGGATTTTTCTTTACCAGGCCGCCTGGCTGACGGCCAAGGGCCTTTTCTGGGGTAACATAATAGGTATCGGGCTGGCGCTGCTGCAGCTCAGGACAGAAATGATCTCGCTCGATCCCTCCTCATATTATCTCAGCAGTGTTCCGATCAATCTTGACCCCGTTCATATAATCCTGCTAAACATCGGGACGATGATTGCCATTATCCTGATGCTTCTTATACCTTCTCAGCTCATTGCCCGCATTACACCTGTCAAAGCAATCCGATACAACTGATAATCAGGTTGCTGTGCACTTAATATTATTAAGCTCCTTCCATTTTAATGCAAATACCAATATTCTTCCACAAGATTTATTTTATAAATCCCCTTCTCTTGATTTCAACATAATTTTAATCGCCAGGCATTGGAACATTTAATAGCAGAAAGTTCCGCAAACTTTCTTTAAATGGACACTTCCAATATTCCGGGCTTCTGCGTAAATTGCAGATGCAATGTCTTCAGGTATGTCAATAATTGATCCGCGGAAGAACTACGAAGAGACCCGTGAGGAGATCGGGTATGTTGTCCGTAAAAAGGCGACGCTTAATGATTATAAGCGGATTGGTTTTAAGTCGGGCCTCGAGGTGCACCAGCAACTGCTGACCAGAAACAAGCTCTTTTGTCGTTGTCCGGCCGGTATTTACCATGATGACAATGATTTTGACGCGGAGGTGATCCGTCACATGAGACCGACTCTCAGTGAGATGGGAGTCTATGACGGCACTGCGCTCATGGAGTTCAGAACCAGGAAGGAGATCACCTACCGTATTAACAATGAAACGGCCTGCACATACGAGATAGATGACACTCCTCCTTTCCCCGTTGACCGTGAGGCGCTGGAGATTGCCATAAGCATTGCACTGGCTGCCAGGATGAACATCGTGGGTGAGGTGCATATCACCCGTAAACAGTATCTTGACGGAAGCATTCCCGCCGGATTCCAGCGCTCCGCCATAATCAGCATGAATGGAGAGCTTCAGCTGAAAAGCAGGAAGGTGAGGCTCATCCAGCTCAGCCTGGAGGAGGACGCGTGCCGCGAAGTGTCAGACATAGGCCACAAACGGATATTCAAGACTGACCGCCTGGGCATGCCGCTGATAGAGATCGTGACCTGTCCTGACTGCCTCACCCCTGATGAGCTGGCCGAGGCGGCCGAATATATCAGATTCCTTAACCGCAGTACAGGCAAGGTGAGAACGGGAATGGGCGCTGCGCGCGAAGACGTGAACGTCAGCTGCGAGGGCGGAAACCGGGTGGAGATCAAGGGGGTGGCACATATCAGATGGATTCCGGAGCTGTCACACAACGAAGCATTCAGACAGTACTCGCTGCTTAACATCCGCTCGAAGCTGCTGAAGAGAATAAAGGACCCGGCTGCATGGTCAGTCAAAACAAAGGAGATCACAGAAAGGGATCAGGAGTTTCATTTCGCACCGGTCAGGTCGGCCATCGACCGCGGAGAGAGAGTCATTGCCATGAACCTGCCCGGCTGCAGGGGTATACTCTCGCATTTTACCCAGCCCGGAAAAATCTTCGCAGATGAGATCAGTGACAGGCTCAAGGTGATAGCCTGCATCGAGAAGCCCAACATGACCCATTCGGAGGAGACCTCCGGGGGCAACTTCAACAACCTCTTCCCGGAGCTGGCAATATGGCTTTCGGCCGATGCCGGTGATGCCCAGATAATAATATGGGGCCCTGACGAAGATATCCCCACTGCCATTGAAACAGTTGAGGAGCGGATACGCCTGGCCTTCGGGGGAGTGCCAAATGAAACCCGCAAGGCGTTTAAAGATGGCACAACAATGTTTGAGAGGGTGCTTCCCGGTCGTGACCGCATGTATCCTGACACCGATTCACAGCCCATAGCTGTCACGACGGAGATGCTGGAGAAGCTCAGCAGAAACATACCGGTTGAAATTTCAGAACGGTTCATCCAGATGAAGGAGTGGAACCTTCCCGAAGACACCTGGCATTACCTGCTGAGCAAGAACCTGGTGGTACTGATTGAGCGGATCAGCAATGATTTCGGCTTTGATCCGAAGGAGATCGGCATACTGACAGGCCACCGTTTCCGCAGTCTCGAAGGGCGGGGCAGGGTGGCGGCAGGATTCAGCTATGAAAGACTATATGACCTCTTTGCCTTCCTTAAGAATGAGAAGCTTCTCGCGCCGGTGGCGCGAATAATGCTTCCTGCAGCAGTTGCAGTGGCATCTCCTGATTTCAGGAGTATACTGGCAGGAACCGGGCTCAGACGTGCCACGATGAATGAAATCAGGGAGGAGGCAAAAGAACTCTCCGCACGGTTCCCGGAAATATGCCATAACCGCAATATGGCCGGGATGGAAGAGTGGATAATGGGACAATTGCATTTGAAAGCGCTCGGAACCGTGAAATTGTCGGAAGTGAGAAATATGGTGACAGAATTACTTGAGGCCGGAGATTGAGTGTTATGACTGAAGATTTTTTCCAGGGATACAAAGGCAGGGCGCTTGAGGTGCTGAAGAAGTTCAATGTCCGTGTCTGGGGTCAGGCTGATATAGAGACTGACAGGGGGCTGTTTAAAGGGACCGTCCTGCCGCGTTCAGAGAATAATGACGATCTCCACATCGTGATCAAGATAGAGTCAGGGTATAATATCGGCATTGATATTGCCACCATAATCAGCATGACGGAGACCGGTTACAACAAGGCCAATTATAAGATCCCCGAGAAGGAATTTCCCTATTCTGATGACAAACCCAATGTCAAATTGTTTGGTACGGGGGGAACCATTGCCTCGAGGCTTGATTACCGCACCGGTGCAGTTATTCCGGCGTTTTCTCCCGGTGAGCTGTACGGTGCCGTGCCCGAGCTGGCCGATATATGCAATATACGCACGGAGAAGCTCTTTGCCATATTCAGCGAGAACATGGGCCCCGACCAGTACAAGTTGCTTGCCAGGGCCATAGGCGACGAGATCGCAAAAGGAATTGACGGCATCATGATCGGTCATGGAACTGATACACTGCATCATACGGCTGCAGCGCTCTCGTTCATGGTACAGGACTCTCCCGTGCCGATAGTGCTCGTCGGATCGCAGAGGTCATCTGACCGGCCGTCGTCAGACGCTGCCCTGAACCTGATACATGCCTCCACGGCTGCCGGGCATGGTGACATCGCGGAAGTGATGGTCTGCATGTTCGGTCCTACAAGTGATGAGTACGGTTTCCTGCACCGCGGCACAAGGGTACGGAAAATGCACAGCTCATACAGGTCCACTTTCCGGACAATAGGTGACATACCAGTGGCAACGGTAAGGAGGGGTGAGGTGAAGCCCATTCAGAAGGTATATAACCCGCGGCGCAATGACCGCAATGTGAAGATCATGCCATATTTCAATGAGAATGTGACCATGGTTTATTTTTATCCGCATATGAAGGCGGATATGATCCATTCACTCATTGACAATGGTTACAAGGGGATTGTCATAGTGGGAACCGGGCTCGGACATGTGAACAGAGAACTCTACCCGGCTCTGGAGAGAGCCCGGCGGGAGAATGTTGCGGTATACATGACGCTGCAGACTATCTGGGGTTATGTTCACATGTTTGTATATGAGACCGGTCGTGACATGATGGCGAAGGGTGTGATACCGCTGGGCAACATGCTGCCCGAGGTTGCATGGGTGAAGCTGGGCTGGGCGCTGGGTCAGACCGATGACCTGGAGGAGGTGAAGCGGATCATGCTGACCCCCATCAATGACGAGATCACTGAACGGGAGCCGTATAACGGTTACCTGGTGTACCAGGGCGGGGTTCCGGAGGTGGAGGAATTCATCAGGCGGGTACACAAGTAGAGCAGGCAGAAGAGAGTGCCGCCAGGCAGCAGGCAATGGTTTTCTGCGTTGAAAGAGTAATATGACATCATGTTGACCCGGAAGTGCCTGCCGGGT
>WXFE01000162.1 GCA_009881065.1 Bacteroidales bacterium
GCCTGTCATCAGGGAAAATAATGCATATCTGAATGACAATGTAGACTGATTTTGTTTTTTGCTATTATATGGTTGTTGTTCACCGGAGCCGGGCAGAGTTTTCTGACCCGGCTCCTGCTTTTTCTGACCCGGCTCCTGCTTTTTCTGACCCGGCCCCTGCTTTTTTCTGATCCGGCTCCAACAATTTTGTAAAAGCCGTCTCCTTTTTCTTCATCCTCAAGCTCAACTCAACTGCAATGCAACTTTTTCAGTAAATTTGCCGGTGATGCGCAGAGTGCCGCTGTATATAGCTTCTTTCCTTCTGTTCCTCCCGCTTACGCTGGCAGGACAGGAGCCTGACACCCTCAGGGCTGTCGTCAGGAGCGATACTGCAACGGTGACCCGGAGCGACACAACTGCTGTGGTGCAGCAAGATACCACTACGGTGACCCGCAGCGATACCACTACGGTGACCCGGAGCGATACAACTGCAGTGATGCAGAGTGACACGGCAGCAGTGACGCAGCGAGATACCACTGCGGTGACCCGGAGCGATACAACCCGTACTCACAAAGAGCGCGGGCTGCCGGGGGCACTTCCTGCAGAGGCCGGTGCCCGGCCCGGCATTCCTGACGCGGAAACTGGCGCGGAGATTGACACCACATTCACTACCGCCTCCCGCCAGTGGACCCTCTCATCCGACTTCACCACCGAGATACCGGTGGTGCTTGACACCGCTTTCTCGCTGTTTCACCGCTACAGGATAACAGACAGTTACTCGGATTTCAATGCCTACACCGGCAACTACGGCCTGCCCCTGTACCAGATCAATTTCTTTGACCGTGAATGGAAGCCTGACAGGTATCTCTATGCCCACTACCTGCCCTTTATGTTCACCCCGTTGAACACCCTCTTCATCAATACCCGTGTTCCCTTCACCGAGCTGAAGTGGTCAAACGGCGGGGCAAGGAGCGTGGCCGAGCAGACATTCAGGATCAGGCACTCGCAGAATGTCAACAGGAAACTCAACATCGGCCTCATTTATGATATAGTTTACAATATCGGCCAGTATAAACTGCAGAAGGCCATAGACAAGAACTTCCTGCTGCATGGCTCCTACAATTCAAATGATTATAATGCATATGCTTCCGCGGGCATCAATAACCATGAGTCAGGGGAGAGCGGCGGCATGATTTCAAAGGATGACCTTAAGCAGTATAATCCTGAGGGTGTTCCATTCCGTCTCAGTGATCTCAGCAGCGCGAAGAGCACCCTTAAGAACCGCTATCTGATGCTGGTACAGCGGTATGCCCCGGGAGGCAGGCGTGACACCGTCACCGGCGAGGTACTGAAAAGCGGTCCCATCACTTTCTCACATATCGGCATACTTGAGTGGAGCAAGAGAGGTTACATTGACAAATATCCCGCTGCTGACCTGTATGACACCATAATGATAAACAGGAGTGTCACTGCCGATTCGCTTCAGGAGCGTATTCTCTCCAATATCCTGCGTGTGGATTTCGCCGCAGGGCGAACCGACCGTTTCAGGATAGGAGCCGGTGCAGGGATAAGGAGTGAACTCCGCTCATACGGCCAGATTATGCCCGGAGATACACTTACCAGACCCGATACGGTCAGGAGAAAGATGAATTCCCTTGTCCTGACAGGAAAAGTTTTCAACAACATTGGAAGCAAGTTTGGATGGTCGGCCTCCGGTGATCTCTGGTTCCAGGGGTACCGGGCAGGTGACTTCATCGTTGACGGCCGCATATACAAGGAGTTTGAGACACGCCGGCGTGGTATGATTACCTGGGATGCAACAGGCACAATTGCCAGTTATACCCCGTCATTCTGGTACTATTCATGGGGCTCCAACAACTTCGCCTGGCAGCTTGACCATAAACGTGAGTTCAGGCTCATTGCAGGCTCATCTCTGAAGTGGCCCGATCTAAAATTTAGCCTGAAGTTCAACTATGCCATTGTTGATAACTTTATAGGTATGGGAACAGGCTCTCTCCCTTACCAGCATGAGGGAGGCCTCTCTCTTCTTGCGCTCACCGCGAAGAAGGAATTTGTAGTATGGAAGCTGCACCTTGACAATACCCTCTTACTGCAGCAGAGCACTAATACTGATGTTCTTGATCTTCCGCTAGTTACGGCACGCAGTGCCTTCTTTTTCGACCATGTTTTCAGGTTTAAATCAACCGGAGGGGAACTAAGCCTTCAACTGGGGGCAGAGGCAATGATCCATACTCTCTATGATGCAATGAGTTACATGCCTGCAACGGGCAGATATTTTAACCAGAATGACGGAAAAACGGGCAATTATCCTTTCGTAAACGCCTTTATCAATCTGAAGATAAAAAGAACCAGAATTTTCGTCATGGCTGATCATCTGAATTCGGGCCTGACCGGGTATGAATATTTCCTTGTTCCGGGTTATCCTCTGAATATCAGAATGATAAAATACGGACTGGCATGGACTTTCTATGATTAAAATTATTTTATCTTTGCGCCGTCAATAATTCCTGTTATTAGGGAATTGAATTGTCGGACTAATTGTTTAGGTATTGAGGAAGTTAATTTCGTTCTTGTTTATTGCTTTTTTGTCAGTTATCTCCTGTGAAAAGGGGAACCGAAGGGTTTATACGGAGAGAGTTCTGCCAAGGGACCTTGACGCAATACTCGCTGAAGGCAAGATCAGGGCGGTAACCAATATAAACCAGACGAGCTATTTCATCTATAATGGAGAGCCGATGGGCTTTCATTTCGAATTGCTCAAAAAGTTTGCAGATCACCTGGAACTTGAACTTGAGATAATTACGAGCAATGATATAGATGAAGCGCTTGAGTATCTCCGGTCAGGCGAGGCTGATCTCGTGGCTATCGGTCTAAGTATAAATGCAGACCGAAAGGAGATGATGCAGTTTACCGAGCCCCTGATTCAGTCGAGTCAGCTGTTGGTGCAGCGCAAACCCAACGGGTGGGAAAAGATGACAGAAGAGGCAGTCGCGGAAAAGCTGGTAAGAAACCAGCTTGATCTTGCGGGGAAAACAATCTATGTACAGAAGGGATCATCATATGCTCAGCGTCTCTATAATCTTGAGCGTGAGTCAGGTATTGACATAGGCATCATAGAGGTTCCCTATGATGCAGAGGAGCTCGCCCGCCAGGTGGGCAGGGGAGAGATAGAATACACAATATGTGACGACTACATGTCGAACATCATCGCTACTCTCTATCCCGTTCTTGACATGTCAACTCCAGTGAGCTTCCCTCTTAATATTGCGTGGAGTGTGAGGAAAGAGGGTACCGGCGCCCTTGTCGAAAAGCTTAACGGGTGGATCACCGGGTTTAAAACCACACGTGAGTATGCCAGGCTTGAGAGGAAGTATTTCAGCGGATTACAGCCCGCATCCATGGCCCTTTCGGAATATTTTGCCACCAACTCTTACGGCAAGGTGTCACCGTATGATGACATCATCAAGCATTATGCTGACACCATTGGTTGGGACTGGCGTCTTGTTGCAGCCCTGATCTACCAGGAGTCGAGGTTTAACCCGTCGGTCACTTCGCCCCGCGGGGCCTACGGCCTGATGCAGGTGATGCCTTCCACCGGGCGGCACTTCGGGTTTGACGTGAAGAGATCGGTTGAAAACAACATCCGCGCCGGCGTCAGCTATATCAGGATGCTCGACAGGTTATTCAGCCAGTGGGTGAGTGATCCCGATGAGAGGGTGAAGTTCATTCTTGCCAGTTACAATGCCGGTCATGGACATGTGATTGATGCAATCAGGCTTGCCGAGAAGAACGGGCTTGATCCGGGCAGGTGGGATGACAACGTGTCACTTTTCCTGGAGAGGAAGGCTGATCCGGCGTTTTATGCCGATCCGGTGGTGAGAAACGGCAGGCTGAAGCAGGGTGTGCAGGTCAACGCTTATGTGGCGGATATCCTGAAGCGGTACAAGCATTACCGGAACATCAAGTAGCGATACACTGCCTGACCTTTTGCCGGAGGGCTTTCGCACTAACTGCCCCCCCCGCAGGAACCTATACACTGTCTGATCCCCCTACTGGGAACCTGCTCACTGATTGCCCGACCGTCCCCCTTCGGTTGGCTCCTGGCATTGCCCCCATCGCGGGAACCTTCGCACTAACTGCCCCCCCCGCAGGAACCTTTACACTGTCTGGCTCCCACGGGGAATCGCAGTCATTACTGCCCGCATAACAATACCTTATGTGCCACGCGCGACAGATTCACACAGAATAGACGGGAACAAAACATGGTTGCTAATCATACAGCAGGTATTTTTCCCTCGTTGCGCTGAACCTCTCCAGCCCCTCCTTCCATGACGCCCTTATTTCCGTGGCACTCATGCCGCTGATGATCTGCTCGCGGAG
>WXFE01000163.1 GCA_009881065.1 Bacteroidales bacterium
CAGGCTTCAAATAATCAATCGACCCTTCCGGGGTACACCTTCAGCGCCTCGGCCAGCGTTTCCATGGCGTTGCGCAGGTCATCAATCTTCAGGACGTATGCAACACGCAACTCGTTCTTGCCGGCGCCGGGGGTGAAGTAAAATCCTGTTGCGGGGGCTACCATGACTGTCTGATTCTTGTAGTTGAAATCTTCGAGCAGCCACTGTGCAAAACGGTCCGCGTCATCTATCGGCAGCTTCACCACCGTGTAGAATGCACCGCGGGGAAGCGGACAGTAGACACCCGGCATCTGGTTTAGTGTATTCACCATGAAATCACGGCGGGCAATATACTCATCGTAAACCTCCCTGAAATACTCTTTGGGCGTGTCAAGGGCAGCCTCAGCCGCCAGCTGACCCAGCTCGGGCGGGCAGAGTCTTGCCTGGGCAAACTTGAGTGCTGCAGCAAGGATCTCCTTATTGTGAGTGATCAGGGCTCCGATACGTACCCCGCACATGCTGTATCTCTTTGAAACTGAGTCAAGCAGCACAGCGTTGTCTCTTATACCTTCCAGTTGCATTACCGAGAAGTGTTCTGCACCGTAACAGAACTCCCTGTAAACTTCGTCAGAGAAGAGAAAAAGCTTATGCTTCTTCACTATTTCGCCCAGTTTCATCAGCTCTTCCTTCGAATAGAGAGCGCCGGTGGGGTTGTTCGGGTTGCAAATCAGTATTGCCTTCGTCTTTGGGGTTATCTTCTTCTCAATCTCATCAATTGAAGGCAGTGCAAAATCGTCCTTAATGAATGACCTGACCGGTACAATCTTAACGCCGGCAGTGATGGCGAAACCGTTGTAGTTGGCATAGAATGGTTCGAAGGTGATCACCTCTTCGCCCGGGTTGAGACATGTCATGAACGCGAAGAGGACAGCCTCGGAGCCGCCCGTGGTAACAATGATCTCAGTATGGTCAATGTCAATGCCGATCTTCCTGTAACTTTCAGCCAGTTTACGGCGGTATGACTCGTTCCCGGCGGAATGGGTGTACTCAATGACCTTCAGGTCCATATTCTTCACAGCATTGAGAGCAATCTCCGGGGTGTGTATGTCAGGCTGCCCTATGTTGAGGTGGTAGACCTTTACTCCCCTGCGTTTTGCTGCCTCGGCGTATGGTACAAGCTTGCGGATGGGTGATGCCGGCATCATCCCGGCCTTTTCTGAAATCTTTGGCATGACTGTAAATTTATAAAGCACTGATAACTTAGCGTTCCAAATGTATTCAAATTCAGATAACATGAAAATGATTTTACGCATAAGCCCGGCCTCTTTTTACATAATGGCTGCAAATTGTTAAATTTGTGCCCTTAAACATTGAATTACCAGCCAATAAACAGAAGTTTGCCACATTACATCGAACAAATATCAAATATCAAATCCCATGACTGATATTCCTTCAAAATATGATCCGGCTTCCACAGAGGGGAAATGGTACAGTTACTGGTTGGAAAAGGGGCTTTTCCGCAGCAGGCCTGACAACCGCAAACCTTACACCATTATCATTCCTCCTCCGAATGTAACCGGGGTGCTTCACATGGGGCACATACTCAACAATACAACCCAGGATGTGCTTGTCAGGCGTGCACGGATGCTTGGTTTCAACGCCTGCTGGGTGCCGGGCACCGATCATGCCAGCATAGCTACCGAGGCCAAGGTTGTTGCCAAGCTGCAAAGTGAGGGAATAGAGAAGAGATCACTTTCACGTGAGCAGTTTATTGATCACGCCTGGGAGTGGACACACAGGCACGGAGGCATCATCCTTGAGCAGCTGAAGAGACTCGGGGCATCATGTGACTGGGACCGCACCCTGTTCACCATGGATGAACCCCGTTACAAATCAGTGATAAAGGTCTTTGTTGATCTTTATGAAAAGGGGTTGATCTACCGCGGAGTACGAATGGTCAACTGGGATCCGCAGGCGCTCACGGCTGTCTCTGATGAAGAGGTTATCCACACTGAAGAGAAGTCGAAACTCTATTATGTGCGTTACAAAATAGTTGGTGAGGACAATTATATCATGGTGGCAACCACCAGGCCGGAGACCATCCTTGGTGATACGGCTGTATGCGCCAACCCGAATGATGAACGTTATGCAGGCATGAAGGGGAAGAAGGTCATTGTACCCATGGCCAACCGCGAGGTTCCTTTCATCTTCGATGAGTATGTTGACATGGAGTTCGGGACAGGGTGCCTGAAGATCACCCCGGCTCATGACATAAACGACTATGAGATCGGCCTGAAGTATAACCTGGAGAGTATAGACATTTTCAATGATAACGGTACCATCTCGGAAGCGGCAGGCATGTTCACGGGCAAAGACCGTTTCGAAGCCCGCGTCCTTGCTGAAGAGGAACTTCGCCGTACAGGCGCTCTTGTAAAAATTGAGGATTACATGAATAAAATAGGCAGGTCAGAGCGCACTCATGCGGTTATTGAACCAAAGCTCTCACTGCAGTGGTTCCTGAAGATGAAGGATGTCTCCAAGCCTGCCCTTGATGCGGTGATGGATGATACTGTCAGGCTCTACCCTGACAAGTTCAGGAATGTTTACAGGCACTGGATGGAGAATGTGCATGACTGGTGCATCAGCAGGCAACTGTGGTGGGGTCACCGGATTCCGGCATGGTATTATAACAGCAATGAGTTTGTTGTTGCCGTGAATGAGGATGAGGCCCTGGAAAAGGCCCGCCGCGTCACTGGCAGGGCAGACCTGACCCTGAATGACCTTCACCAGGATGAAGATGTGCTTGATACGTGGTTCTCTTCATGGCTATGGCCCATAACCTGCTTTGACGGCATTAACCACCCTGATAACGAGGACATTAAATATTACTACCCCTCAAATGTCCTGGTTACCGCTCCGGAGATTCTCTTTTTCTGGGTTGCCAGGATGATCATTGCCGGATATGAATACCGGGGCCGTGAGCCATTCGGCGATGTATACCTTACAGGGCTGGTGCGTGACAAGCAGAAGCGCAAGATGTCAAAATCACTCGGCAACTCTCCTGACCCGATAGAGCTTATGGAGAAATACGGGGCTGACGGTGTAAGGGTGGGGATGCTTCTCTGTTCCCCTGCGGGGAATGACCTTCTGTATGATGACAGCCTTCCGGAGCAGGGGCGCAACTTCGCCAACAAGATATGGAATGCCTTCCGGCTTGTGATGAAAATGAGTACTGATGAGATGCTTGAACAGCCGGCGGCATCGAAGGCGGCTGTCGCATGGATGCGCAATACCATAGACAAGACCCTTGCGGATATAGAGGACAGCTTTGTGCGCTACCGCATCTCCGATGCGCTGATGCAGGCCTACAAACTCTTCTGGGATGATTTCTCCGGCTGGTATCTTGAGATCATCAAGCCCGCCTTCGGCAAGCCCATTGACGGTGTGACTCACCGTGAGACACTGGAGATGTTCGGTGACCTGATAAAGATTCTGCATCCCTTCATGCCCTTTATCACCGAGGAGATATGGCAGAGGCTGGCTGACAGGCCTGAAGGAAGCAGCATCATGGTTGAAGATATGCCCCTTCCCGCACCTTACGAGGCCGGAATGCTGACACGTTTTGACACGGTGCGCGAGATAGTCAGCGCCGTGCGCACGGTAAGGAAGGAAAAGAATATCCCGGTGCGCGAACCCCTTGTTCTATGCGCCTCTCCCGGTGCAACCGGAAATGAGTTTGATCCGGTCTTAATCCGTATGTGCAACCTCTCTGAGATCAGGGTTACCGAAGAGAAGATTGAGGGAGCAGCTTCGTTCAGGATTGGTACATCCGAATTCTTTGTCCCCCTGAGTAAGGGTATTGATAATGAAGATGAGATCCGCAAGCTGGAGGATGAACTGGTCTATCAGGAGGGGTTCCTGGCCTCTGTTCTCAAGAAGCTTTCAAATGAGAAGTTTATTTCCAAGGCTCCTCAGAAAGTACTTGATAATGAGCGGAAGAAAGAGGCTGACTCACGGGCACGGATAGCTACAATAAAGGAGAGCCTGGCCCACCTGAAGAAATAGCACTGTTATTTAATGTCTGGTAATTGTGTAGTTGCCGTTATCCAGCTGTTCCGGACGCCATCCGTCGTTTAGTACCAGGTGCCACCCTTCACCGGATATATGGTTTCTTTCAACCAGCAGGTTCTTTGCGCTCACTCTGAGAGTGCGCAGGTCATTTGTGATAAGCGCACTTCCCTTGTCAACTGCCAGCCTCCCCCAGTTGTCTGACACACGGAGTTTCTTATACATGGTGCCCAGCGTATCGAGGTAGTCTATATCCTCCGGCTCGAAGCTGAAGTTGGGGCTCTCCATCGATATTGTCAGCACCGGCTTTTCATAGAATGTTGCCACAATCCGGCGGGTGTACTCATTTATCTTCGACTCGCGCTGGCTCTCTTCAGCACGGATAGCCTGGATATCATAGTTAAATGCAAGTGATCCTGCCACGTCGCGGCAGACAGCAGGCAGCGTAACTCCGTATGCGTCGAGCACGGCTTTGCCCAGGTCATAGTCCTGGGTCTGTATCTGTTTAAAATCGAAATCCTTGTCATTCAGCAGTACGGCATAAAGTGCTCCGTTAACGAATCCGTAGCCAAAAGCATATGATCTGTTCTGGTAGACCCTGTCAAGGTATTCGAGTATCCTTGTTCTGATCTCTTCGGGGCCCGAGGTGCACAGCTTTACATATGTATATGTGGTCAGTCCTTCAAAGTTCTCGAACTTATTTTCATCTGTTATTGCTGAGGGAAAGAGTTCGCGTCTCGCTCCGCGGAAGACCAGGGCATCACGGATAGCCTGGTCACGTTTCTCGCCTGAAGAGGTGATTGCGTTTGTAAGTGCTTTCCATTCAAGCTTGAGGTAAAGCCTGGCGTTTTTCTCGTTGAGGTGCCTGGTGCTGAAGGTGGAAGGCTTCAGGCCATGTCTGTCCTGGTAGCAGTGGAAGAGGCTGTGGATGGTCCGGGTGACCATGCGGTACCTGTCATCCTTTTCGGGAAGGGGTACCATTGCATATTTCACACCGCCAAACTCTATGACATTGTTTGCAATAATTCTCTCTTTCGGGAGGACTCCGGTGTAAACTCCGTCTCTCTCTCTGAGCAGGCCTTCCTTATCGGGAAAGTTGGCGTAGAGGGTCCTGCTTTGGCCATCGACATACATCACTGGTCCGAAAAGGTTTTCACCCCACAGCTTCCCATTGTCACTGTTGCAGATCTCCTCAACGGCGCTGAAATACTTCTTTGCCATGTCGGCATTGAACCAGAAAGTGTTCTCCTTATGCTGGCATGCAGCAAGAATCATCAGGGCAGATATGAAAACAGCTTTCTTCATCCGTTTGGAAACTTCAGGTTCAAAAATAATAAAAATAGATTAACCCGGGCTGCGGGCATTTTTCTGCCTGGATTTATTCATGATTTTGTTTCGGGGTGGAGATCAGTTATGCACCGGAGATCACCGCGGGCAGGGCCGGTTCCGGGCTGCATATTCACCGGCGGGGAAGCGGCTGCACTAGAAAAAGTCTATTGCAGCTATAACATTAAAGCTGAGGGTGTTTTGTTTCAGGCCATCCTGAGCATAGATTCCCGAGCCATATTCAGCCCTGAATTCCAGTGAGATGCTTTGTTTAAGATTGAATTCCTTCTTCATTCCTATTCCTCCGAGGAACCCGTTTATCGTTTTGCTAACCGTCAGTGAATTGTCAGTGAACGGCCTTACAACATGCATGGAATTTTCCACTTCCCCATCCCTGGTGTATTTCCCGCCGTGGTTGACCATGGCGAAGAGACCTGCGTTGATGAAGGGTTTGTAGCTTCCTTCCAGGAATGTAAGCCTTAGTGACAGAGGTATTTTTATACCGGTATAACTCAAAGTGATATCGCTTCTTGTTGTGACAGAAGACTGAACAGTCTCGGAGTACATGTAGATATTTGTACTGAAGACCATCACTTCAAGGTTCAGTGACAGGAAGTCTCTATTTCTGCTCAGAGGCCGGTTGAAGAAGGCGCCTGCCACCGGAATCACTTCGAAAAAATCCATCTCAGGCACGAATAAGTTCCTTGCTGCCACCACTTTCCGCGCATCATATCTTGAGGCATTCATTCCGGCAAGGAATCCGTAATTGCTCACCAGTAATCCGAGGTTACGCATCTCTTCATGAACGCCTCCGGGGTTTTTCATCGCAAGCATTGTGGCATCAGTACCCTGGCTTTTGTTGTATGCTGCAATAACCTCTGCCATTTTTTCCGGAGAGAGAGGGAGGTCTGAGGGCACGGTGAAATTATCACCCGGGTCAGGAAGCTTTTCCAGAAGGTCCCTGTAGCCTTTAAAACTGACTCTCTTTCCATCCAGAATAGTGCTGCCTGATCCGTTATCAAGGGGTATCAGGTCAATCCCTTCCCCGTCGAGATACATTTTTTTCCCGTCATATAGCAGGTCAACCTTGCCGTCAACAAGGCATGCCATGAAGAACCCGCGTTTACCTGACATGACTGACTTGTACCTCATTCCGTAGGTAAACCCGAATGCCCTTATTTCCTCCGGCTTGAAAGAATATACGGCGGAAATGTCAAACCACCGGAAGAGGCATTCTTCCACGGAATAGCCTTTTGAGATGTTGGCCACCTGGCCATAGGTATAGCTGCCATCATTTTTAATGATATAGCCGTTCAGAAATTCTTTCTGGGAGGAGACAAAACCTGTGAAGAAAATTGTCATCACGGCTGTCAGCAGATATCTTTTCATTGTCTTGCAGGAATGAACAGTACTAACTTAAGAAAATAAATCGTAATCAGGAGTGTAAATGCTAAATTTTGTTTAAAAATTATGCTCCGTTGAATTGAATTTTTCAGTAGATTTACCAATGTCTGGTAATTAAAGACTAATGTCATCAGGGATGCATACCTTCAGGAGCTCTCTTCTATCTACAGTCATAGCCTGTATGTCAGCGCTGACATTGTTTCTCAGCGGTTGCGAAGATGAGCGTGTACCGCGTGAGTATCCCCGGGTAAGGACCCTCGAGGTTACGGGCATCACAGAGGAGGGTGCGCTCTTCTCCGCAGAAATTTATGACGCCGGTAATGTAGAGATTACCGAGCACGGATTTACCTGGTCATTTACTGAACCATCTGTCAGTTCCGATGAGCGGATATACCTCGGTGGTTTCAGTGGCACAGGCAGGTTTGAGGCTGAGATAAGTACTGCACTGGCCGAAGGCGTTACCTACGAGGTATGTGCTTTTGTCAAAGCTGGTGAGTATACTGTATATGGTGAAAAAATCAAATTCATCAGTCTGGGAAGCAAGGCACCGGTAGTGACAGGTTTCAGCCCGCTCTCCGCCGGCTGGGGAGATACGATAACAGTTACCGGAGAGAAGTTCAGTCACAGGAACATTACGAACAGAATTTACATTGACGAGAAGGCATGTAATCCATTTTATTCCAGCGATACACTGCTGAGGTTTGTACTTCCGATTGAGGTTGAAAAAACCAGTAACAGTTTATCAGTCAGCATTATGGGGAATATCGCCACTGCAAATGAAAAGCTTTTGCTGATTACTCCTGAATTTTATGATTACTCCCCGTATGAGGTGCTGTGGGGTGATACTGTTACCTTCACGGGTCATCACCTGGGGTTGATTGGCTACTATCCTGGGGACGGCATGTTGCTGAACGGCCTTATCAGGAGTGGGGTTGCATGCAGGAGTCCTGGAGAGGTCTCTTTTGTGATCCCGGGCCAGCTCGAAGAAGTCTCGTCAACAGTGTCAATTAACTATGGGCCGTTCAGTTATACCTTCCCCCGGAGCCTTACTCTCCTTCCTCCTGTGGCTGACTCAATAAGACCGGCTGAAGGTACCTGGGGCACAACAGTGATCCTTTACGGGAGATTCAACATGGTCATGGAACGAAACAAAATCATGTTTGGTGACAAACTGGCCCGGATTATTTCCGTGGCATGTGATTCAGCCATTGTCAAGGTTCCTGATGACCTCCTGGAGTACGTCTCAAAGGTAAGTTATCAGTCAGCGCCCTTTCCCGCCAGTGAATTTCCAGGCAGTTTTTATCTTAAAAGACCCGAAATAACCGGATTCTCTCCGGCAGAGGGGTATGTGGGAGAACGTGTCACCATCAGGGGACGCTATTTCAGTAAGAATGCCGCTACTGTTCATATAGGAGGCGGACAGGCCATTGTCAGATCCGCCAATGATTCAGTCATAGTCTGTTATGTGCCGGGAGACGCTTATGGCGAGTGTGATGTGACAGTCACCCAGATGGATTATTCTGTCACTGCTCCGGGGAAGTTTAATTCGACAAACCATGTCATCACCGGTATTGATCCGCCGCTGCCGGCTTTTGGCGAAACCGTGACTGTAAGGGGGACTAACTTCAGGCCAGGAACGCTTATATACATAGGGCCTTACCAGATCATGACTTTATCGCAGACAGAAAATGAAATAAAATTCGTTGTACCAGAATGGTTGCCTTATCAGGCAGGGAGTCTGATCGCCAAATACATAAATCCTAATTCTGGTTACAATCCAGAGTCTTCCTTTACTTATCCGGGACAGTTCCCGGTGAAGGATTTCACGGTGACCGGAGTGACGCCTGTATCCGGAGAGGCGGGAGATATCCTTACAATCTCAGGGAGTGATTTCGGCACTCCCTATATTACCTTCGGATCCGTGCAGGGAGAGGTACTTGAGTCAACTTCGTCATCCATAACAGTCAGGGTGCCACCGCTCTCTGCCGGCGAACATACCATCAATGTCACTATCGGCGACAGAACACATGCCTGTCCGGTGAAGTACACGCACAGCAGTGCCTGGATGCAGCTGGCAGACCTTCCGTTCCTGTATGACTATGGCTGTACTTTTGATTTAGGCGAGGAAGCCTATGTTATTACCGGTGGCAAGACAGACACCTATGATAAGGAGGTATATCGTTTTGAGACTTCAACAAAAGGATTCACAAGAATGGCCGGAACCTTCCGGTCCGGTATCCTTAATCCTATCTCCTGCACTCTCGGAGGGAAAGGCTATATGATAGGGCAGAAGAGCACCAGCTGGACCGGGATCGGGTTTGAGCTGTTCGATCCTGATAATATGACGGTCAGCAAACTGCCTGACTATCCCGGAAGCCTTAATACAAATCCTTGTATTATTGCGGATGATTCAGTGATTTATGCCGGTTGTGGCAAAATCGCCATTCCCAACTACTTTACATGGTACAAGGACTTCTGGAAATACAGCCCCGCGACAGGCAAATGGACGCGCCTGGCTGACTGTCCGTATAATGTCTCCTTCTCAAACCAGGTTTACATTGATGGGAGACTGATTTTCCTTGGGAATTCACATGATACTGGTGGCACGAGATACCTGCTTGAATATCAGCCGTTGACAGACACATGGAAGGAGACCGTCATGGATGAAAATGAGTTTGATTACTGGCTTTTGCTGGGATCCAGGCTCGGTGCAAGGGTAAGTGTGGTAAACGGTGGCAAATGGTATGTCGGTTTCGGTGACTTGTATCAGACGCATGAGGGTTATGGATACACTAACCCGGATATAAATAACCGTTTCTATGTTTTTGATCCGGTTGATGACAGCTGGGGAACCATCAGCAATGTTGTAGCACCACCAAGGACTTTTGCTCTGGCGTTTTCAACAGGGGGCAAAATATATATCGGAGGCCATCAGATTTATAAATGGTATGACTTCTGGGAATATGATCCCATGCTTGATCATTAGAGAAATGAGATGATCAGAGATATTCTGAAATATACATTATTGGCCCTGGCTCTTCTTTTTGCCGGCTGTGAAGATGAGCGAGTGCCGCGTGATTACCCGCGCGTCAGGACCCTCGAGGTTACAAACATCACCGGGGAGGGTGCGCTCTTCTCCGCAGAGGTTTATGACGCCGGGAATGTAGAAATCACCGGGCACGGATTTACCTGGTCACGTGAAAAGCCGGAGATCAACTTGAATGACAGGGTAAATCTTGGCCCATTTTCAGGCATCGGGCACTATTCTTCCAGGATAACAACTGCTCTGGAACCGGGGGTAAAATACAAGGTGGCTGCCTTCATCAGGGCCGGCAACTATACAGTTTACGGGAACACAGTTGAATTCGAGAGCCTGGGCAGCCTGGGTCCGGTAATAACCGGCATTACCCCGGAAAGGGCACTTTGCGGTGATACTATCCTTATCAGGGGAAAAAACTTCAGCTGGGTTGGTCACAATAACAAAGTATTCTTCAATGAAACAGCTGCAAAAGTATGCAATGAGGTTACCGATACAACGCTTCTCGCGGTTGTGCCCTTTTCACTGACAGTGCCAGAACAGACAGTCAGCGTGGAGGTTACCGGCAACCGGACTGTTTATACCGGCAGCAAACTCATTGTGGATCTTCCGCAGATTGAGTCAATTATACCTTCCCAGGCCCGGTGGGGTGATACAATTACAATGAGTTTCCGATATCTAAAGAAATCAGATAACATCAGGTTTTTCATTGACCAGACCCAACTGGTTTTAACGGAGGCGTACGATGGTGAAACAGCCAGGGCAATAGTACCTTTTGAAGCTGTTCAACCCCGGATAGATCTGTCTGTTTCAGTCAGTGGAACCAGGCTTGTATTTTTCGGGAGTTTCACTCTTCTTCCTCCAATAATCACCAGTATTTATCCTGTTATGGCATCGTGGTCTGATACTGTTACACTTTATGGGGTTTTCAATGCAAATCAGGCTGCAACCCAGGTTCTGTTTGATGAAAGGGCTGCAAATATTGTTTCTGTTGCAAGGGATTCAATAAAGGTTATAGTACCCAATGACCTTTTGGGTACAACGGCAGTATTGACATATAAATACGGTGATTTCACCTGCAGCTCTACCCAAATGTTTTCTTTGTTACCTCCCGTTATTGAAACTGTCAGCCCGATGAGTGATTATACCGGAGGAATAGTCACCATCACAGGTAAATACTTCAAAAATTATTATACAACTGTAAAGTTCAACGATATTTTGTCAAGCGTTATCAGTGTGACAGGTACAAGCATTCAGTGTTATGCCCCCGGCAATTTCTGCGGGCCTTCAGAGATAAGCGTTACGGTATGCGGGCAAACAACACTATTCGGTCAGACATTTGACCTCACAAATCCCAGTGTGGTCTCTTTTTATCCCACTCATGCCTCTCCGGGTGATACAATAACAATTGAAGGCCTGAACCTGCAGAATGTAAGTCTGTTCCTGATCTCAATAAAGCCTGACAATCCGGCATACGGAGGGTATGGTTTCGAGACAGTTACAAAGGAACAGGGTCTGGCGACAGCCATTGTTCCATCCGCTGATTATACGTCAGGGCTGGTCACTGCATGGGCATGGCGTGACTGGATAGAGTCTTACCTTGCCGGTGATGAAATGTTCAGTATTGATGCTCCGGTGATAAATTCATTTTCGCCATCTTCGGGATCCGCAGGTACGGTGGTTACACTATCAGGAGAACATTTCAGCCTGGTACCTCAATATAACAGGGTCACAATAAACGATTATCCGGTTGAGATTGTCAGTTGCAGCCGGAATGAAATCAGATTTCGGATGCCAAACATGTCTGCGGGTAACTATCATATTTCGCTGTCAATATGTGGTCATCAGGTAAGTTCAGCAGGCACTTTTGAAAATATTTCTCCCTGGCGCAGGCTTCAGGACCTTCCTTTTACTAATAATTCATTCACGATGGATTTTGGTGATGAGGTGTTCGTTGCTGCACCTGTAGCCAGCTCAAATGTGACTCTTTATAAGTTTGTTCCGGAGAATTATTCCTTTGTCACTGCTGGTGAGGTACATCCTTCGCTTAGTTATTTTGGACGGACGGTTGTCAAGGGCGACAGGGCGTATATGATGGCGAATACATATTCAGAAGTCAAATTCCTTGAGTTCAACAGAAACACAATGTCCCTGAGTGTTGTTTCTGACCCTCCAGGCAAAGTCAGTACGCATACAATCCTGATGGACGGAGACTCGGTAATCTATGCCGGTGGAGGAGATTCACTTACCTACAGAGGTTATTACGTGAGTGAGTTCTGGAAGTATAACCTGTTTTCAGGAACCTGGAAAAGATTGAAGGATCTTCCGTTTTTCTGCATGACTTCCAGTGAATTCACCATAAACGGACGGAATTTTGTCATTTCAATTGACAAAAAGTTATGGGAGTATAATCCTGTAGCTGATACATGGTCACATATTTCAACATATCCCGGTACCGGCACTTATGACATGATGATTGTGGTTTGCAACGGGAGGGTCTATATTGGTCACGGAAGATACGGAAACAATCAGATATACTCTTATGATCCCCAGACCAACAGCTGGGATGAACTGTTGAATGAGTTTCCCCGATTCCGGGTAAAACCGGTTGATTTTGAGTATGGAGGCAAGATTTACTTCGGAGGCTCGGATAGGAATGACTTCTGGGAATATGATCCCATGCTTGATCATTAGAGAAATGAGATGATCAGAGATATTCTGAAATATACATTATTGGCCCTTGCTCTTCTTTTTGCCGGCTGTGAAGATGAGCGTGTGCCGCGTGATTACCCGCGCGTCAGGACCCTCGAGGTTACAGGCATCACAGAGGAGGGTGCTCTGTTTGCCGGGGAAGTATATGAACCTGGCACCGGCAAAATCTCTGATCATGGTTTTGTATGCGGTATAAGCACCCCTGGTATCGATTCTGACAACAAGGTTTACCTTGACTCATTTGAGGGTCCGGGCCGGTTCGCGAAAGAGATCCCAACGACCCTGACTGAAGGTGTCACATATAAGGTTACTGCCTTCGTGAAGTCAGGTGAGTATACTGTATATGGCAACGTCATCAGGACAGGTATGCCCAACTTTAGGTTTACCCTTGGACTGATCTGCGGAAGGACCCATGAATTTGTTTATCAAACCGGAGGTTATGACATAGAGTCACCTTATTCCCTTACAGTAACGGGGTCACAATGGGAAAGCCTGCGTCGGTTACGGATCCGATGACTGCAACCAGATAATATGCTATGATCCGGTCACTGACAGCTGAACCTCACTGGAAGGAGAGATACACATGGGAAGGTATTTTCCTTTTGCTTTTGAATGGAATGGAAGTATTTATCCTGGAGGAGGTTATAGAACCGGAGAGAACCTTGGTGATATGTGGAAGTATAACCCTGCCATGGAAAATAAACAGGAAAAATGAACGTGATTGATTGTCATAAAAAGAAAATTATGAATTTACCAAAATTGCTGGCAGTGCCATTGCTTTTCCTGATTGCAAATCCTGAAACTGTCATGTCACAGATCAGGGACATCACCTTCGGAGATATACCGAGGGAAGACCTGGAGATGTCTGAATATAACCCTGACCCCTCAGCCGATGCCGTGATCCTGGAAAACTATGCAAGTACATTCATGCGGTCAGGCGAAAGGATTCAAGTGATCACTGACTGTCATGTCAGGATAAAGATCATAAACACTGACGGGCTTGATTATGCCAATGTTGAACTGCCCTACTGGAGCGGTGAAAAGATAATTGCGCTGAGGGCAGCTTCCTATAACCTGGAGGAGGGGCAGGTTGTGCAGAACATGGTTGACAAGAAGAGCTTTTACCGTGATAATGCAAGCCGTTACCGGAACATTCTCCGCTTTTCGGTTCCAAACGTAAGGCCGGGCACGGTGATTGAGTACAAGTACACTCTCGAGAGCCCTGACTATTTTTCACTCTATACCTTTAAGTTCCAGGAGGAGATACCAGTCAGGAGGTGCGTTTTCCGGGTTGAATTTCCGGGATACTTCGAATACAAGTTCGTTACAGGCGGTGATTTTAAAATCATTAACTACAAGGCTGAACAGAAAAGAGTGGTGTTCGGAAGAAGTACAATCGAAGGGTTCTCCGGCACGTGGCGGGGCAGCAATATACCCGCATACCGTAAAGAACCTTTCAGTACGGGTTCTGATGACTACTTTGCACACATCGGGTTTGAGCTTTCAAAGATCAATATTCCCGGCTACTATTTCCAGGATGTATCACCCACTTACCAGAAATTCTCCGAGAAACTCCTTGACAGGGATGATTTCGGAGGTTACATTAATAAAAGCTCTGTTGTGAATGAGAAAGTGGAGGAGCTTAAGGCGCAGGGTGGCAGCGGGACAGACCTGCTGAGGCGGATATATGCCTTCGTTTCTGACTACATGATGTGGAACGGATACAATGACTTCACGGCATCAGCATCTATGGCCAGGGTTTACAGAGAGGCCAGGGGCAATTCCGCTGATATTAACCTGATGCTGCTGGCCATGTTAAGGAAAGCAGGCATTACATCGGATCCGGTTATCCTCAGCACCAGGGAGAATGGACTAATTAATCCATACTTTGCCATAAACAGCAAATTCAATCACGTGGTTATCTTTGCTGTCGCTGACGGCAAAAGCTGGATCATTGACGCCACTGATCCGATAAGACCTTTCAACATGTTGCCGACAGAGTGCCTGAACGGCCAGGGATGGGTGGTAAACAGGCATGGGGGATCATGGGCAGATATCAACAACGGTGAGCATTATGGCGAAGATGTCAGGCTGGAGATGAATCTCGATGAGAACGGCAGCCTGACAGGCAATGCGACAACTGTTTATGAGAGCTATGATGCCTGGCTGATCAGGAAGTTATGCTACCTGCAGGGAGAAGATGCCTACCGGAATTTTGTTCAGGCCTCAAAACCAAAGTGGAAGATTTCCGGGCTCGGACTTGAAAATCTTGATGATTCCGAAAAGCCAATTATTGAAAAAACTACCATGACAATCCCTGACGCAGCCGAGAGAAGCAGCATATTCATGTACCTGAACCCTGTTGTCGATGGCCGGACAGAATCGAATGAATTCCATGCCGGGGAGCGCCTGTCGGTTATTGACTTTACCTGTCCTGATTTCTGGAAGTACAGCTGTTCCATCAAAATACCCGATGGATGGGCCGTTGTCAATCTGCCGCAATCGGTCAACCTGCGCCTTGATGGCGGTGGAGCCGTGTTCACCTACAACATCTCCGCCGAAGACGGTACAATCAGGCTTGATTCTGAAATCAGCCTCTCAACGGTCACCTTCGTCCCGGAGAGATATGAAACTATAAGGAACTTCTGGTCGTCCATTATCCGCAAACAGGCAGAGGTTGTCATACTGAAAAAAGAAATTTGATCCGGTCAATCATGAAAAGATTTATTTACACCCTGATTATAGCTTTTGTGTTGCCTTCGGCAGCATTCGCATACAAACTGTCAGTCGATTCAATTCCGCTTGAGCTAAGGGAGAATGCGGCTGCCGTAGTGAGGACCCACCAGATGGTTTACACGGTTTTGTCACCGGGAAAGGCAAAGGCAAGCCACAGGCTGGTCCTCACGCTGTTGAACGAGAGCGTTGACCACCTGCGCCTGTACGAGATAAACTATGACAAATTCAGGTCAGTGACAAGGATCAATGCAGCGGTCTATGACGCCAACGGAAAATTCATTGAGGCTATCCCCTCATCGAGGATTATGGATGTAGGAGAAGGGGGAGGTTTTATCTCCGATGCAAGGATGAAAAGGATCATCTTCCCCGTGAACAGGTATCCGTTTACCATAGAGGTGGAGTATGATGTGACAATCAATGGCTCTCTTAACCTTGAATCGTGGTCCTTTCATCCCAATCCGTATATCTCGGTGGAAGAATCATCCGTACAGTACATCATCCCAAGCCTGGTTCCGTTCAGGTACTCCGGGCACTACATGAATGCGTCATTTGACAGTATCAGGACTGCAGACAATACTATCTACACATGGGTTCAGAGGAAGATGCCCGCCATCGGGAAATGGTTTTTTTCACCGCTTATTGTTTCACGTACGCCATTTCTCCTGGCATCAATAGAGGACTTTGAGTTCGGAGGAATAAAAGGAAGCATGCGTACATGGAAGAGCCTTGGCCAGTGGGCCTGGGAGCTCAACAAAGGGCTTGACCAGCTGGGCGAGGCAGAAAAGAAACGCGTTGCAGAACTGACCTCCGGCCTGAAGAGTGACAGGGAAAAGGCAGAAGCACTTTACCGCTATATGCAATCACGAACCCGTTATGCATCCATTCAGCTGGGAATTGGCGGTTATAAGCCTGCGCCTGCCATGGAAGTATCGGAAAAGGGATATGGCGACTGCAAGGGGCTGACCAACTATATGTACGCACTGCTCAGGGAGGCAGGAATAACATCACATTACACCTGGGTCAGAGCCGGAACAAACAAATCCATCATTCCTGCCTTTGTGTCAGACCAGTTTGACCACATCATCCTTTGTGTCCCGTTACAGGGAGACACAGTATGGCTGGAATGCACAAGCCAGACACAACCTTTCAATTTCCTCGGCAGCTTTACATGTGACAGGGATGTGCTCCTTATCACCCCCGATGGGGGGAAGATGGTGCGTACGCCACCGTTCAGCCACAGTTACAGGAAGAGTACCGGTATAATCAATGTGAACAGAAGGGAGGCATCGAAGGGATCACTGAGAATGACCTCCGGCGGGCTCGGGTTTGACAAGAACCAGATTTTCAGCGGCAAGAGTGTCATTGAGATGAAGCGGATGATAAACGAGGGAATGGCTCTGGGCACATTCAGGGCTGATACTGCTGCATACCGTGAGATAACAGAAGGGGAGCCTGTCTCGGAGCTTGACTTTGATCTCACTCTCAATGATTTTGCAGTGGTAGCCGGGACAAGGATACACTTCAATCCCTGTCTCAATGGCTTCGGGCACCAGCCCTTTGATACCGTTTCGGTCAGGATTTATGAAGTGGAGGAGCGTATAGATTCCATTGTCTACAGATTCCCGGCTGAATACAGGGCAGAACATATTCCGTCGCCTGTATCTGCAGAGGGTCCTTATGGATCATACAGATACAGTATTGAGACCCTGGACGACGGATCTCTCCTTTTCAGGAGGAAGCTGAGCCTGAACAAGGGTATTTATACCGGTGACAGGGCAAGGGAACTGTTTGTCTTCCTAAACACTGCAGCCCGGAGTGATCAGAGAAGGATATACCTGAACAGGGCGCAGTGACAGGGCTCAGAGCTATCAGGGATTGCGTTTACCGGTCAGTTCAGCTGTGAACTTCGGCCTACGGCCGGAAATCCTTTTTTCAGTGACCTGCGGACACTCAGCCATTGACTTCGGAAGGCGGGCTATGATCAGGATCCTGCCGGCAGCCGTTCTCCGGGTTGCATGTAGCAGCCCGGATACTGACATTCAGCTCGAAGCCTACAAGCAGAGCAACTGAATTCAGGTAAAGCCAGATAAGGATAACTATCAGCGTTCCGATAGACCCGTAAAGCTTGTTGTACTGGCCGAAGTTGTTGACATAGGCTGAGAAGGCCAGTGAGGTAATGATAAACAGGCTGGTGGCGAGGATTGATCCGGGTGAGATATACCGGAAGTCTTTCCTGTGGGCAGGGACAAGATAATAGAGAGTGGAAATTGCAAAAAAGAGCATCACAATGATAAGAAGCCATTTGAAGGCCATTACAATATAGAATACCAGGTTCATCTCCAGTACCCCTATTTCAACAAGCCTGTTGACCACCACGCGGCTGAGGATTATCAGGGCGCCTGCAGCAGAGAACATGATAAGGATAAAAACGAGCAGGAAGATTGCAATCTTCCTCTGTTGTATCCATGACCGGCTGGCAAAGTCATGCACCGAAACGTTGAAGGCGTGCATCAGCGCGTGAATGCCATTGGTTGAAAAAATGATGGTTGCAATGAACATCACTATAAGCAGGGTGCCGCTTTTGTTTGTGATGACATCAATAATGGTCGTTTCGAAAAGGTTGTATGCTGTCACAGGGAGAAAGTTCTCAAACAGCTTTACAAGTTCAGCCTGAAAATTTGGAATGGGAACAAACGGTATGAGCGTGAAGAGGAAGATTGTTGCGGGGAGCAGTGCCATAAGCATGTTGAAGGCGATGGATGAGGCCCTGGTTACGAGCACTCCGCGTCCGAACAGCCCCTTGACAATAAGCTTTGCCACCAGCTCAAGCGGTGCGTTGTCAAAGCCGGGCAGAACGGCTTTCCTTATTCTGTTGGTTATTGCGATCAGCGTTTTCCTGGCGCTCATACAGGGTTATCAATAGGCTTTCAGGCTCATGTCAAGGCTTTTTATATGGTGGGTCAGAGCCCCTATTGAAATGTAATCCACGCCACACAGCGCATAATCTCTCACGTTTTCCAGGGTGATGCCTCCTGATGATTCGGTCTCAGTTCTGCCGGCAATCAGAGCCACAGCCTCCCTGGTTTCAGGAATATTGAAATTGTCAAGCATAATCCGGTCAACCCCTCCCGTTTCAAGTATTTCCGCAACCTCCCTGATGTTCCGTGCTTCCACTTCTATCTTCAGGTTGAGTCTGTTTGCTGAGAGGTACTCCTGTGTCCGCCGGATTGCTGCTGCAATACCCCCGGCATAGTCAATATGGTTATCCTTCAGCATGATCATATCATAGAGGCCCATACGGTGGTTGACTCCTCCTCCGGTGCGCACTGCCTCCTTTTCGAGTGCGCGCATTCCCGGGGTGGTTTTGCGGGTGTCAGTGATTTTTGCATTTGTGTCACTGACTTTTTCCGTATAGAGGGCGGTGGCTGTGGCTATGCCACTCATTCTCTGCATAAAATTAAGCACCAGTCTCTCGGCGCGCAGGATAGAGTGAGCCTTGCCTGACACTGTCAGAGCTATGTCGCCGTATTGCACCCTGTCGCCGTCATGAAGAAGTATCTCCACCTGCAGTGACGGATCTGCAATGCTGAACACTTCGCGTGCAACGCGAAGCCCTGCTATGATGCCGCTTTCCTTTACTATAAGCCTTGCGCGGCCCGTGGCAGTGTCAGGGATGGATGCAAGGGAACTGTGATCTCCGTCGCCCGTGTCTTCGGCAAGGGCATTGATAATAAATGACCGTAGCTGGTTATCACTCATTGTCAGCTTCAATCCTAATCTGGTGTATCAGGGGGTTACCGTCAACTTTCTTCAGCAGGAAATAAACGCGGAACTTGCCCTTATCTGTTTCCAGGTTCGCTATTGCATACTGGGCGTCGCCCCTCGCCCCCTGGTGCCTGATGACAAATTCCCGTGAGCGGTAGCGTGTGAAAAAATCTTTCAGTATGGTTTCAGCTACACTCTTACTGTAAAAGTCCTCCTTGCCCGGCAGAACCAGCTCAACTGTCTTGTTGAGGTACTCGGAGAGCCCCGAAGCGCTTCCCGTACGGAAGGCGATTGCGATACCTGCAGGTATCCTGGGCTGATCCTGGGCAGAAAGCAGAAATGTGAAGGTGAGAAGCACACCTGCGATTGCCATAATCTTTTTATTCATTTTGTTTCCTTTATGCTTTACAAGTAAGGACAAAGCAAATTTAACCAAATATATCAAAAACCGAACCACTTTTAATTATCAGGAAGCCCTGCCCGCAATAAAGGGCTTAATTGCTATATTTGCCATACTCAACAGAAACCGGGGAGAGTAATGAAGATGGTGCTCCTGCTGACTGGAAAAACTGATCAGTCATGGATAAGAGACGGGGTGGCGGAATATGAGAAGAGAATCTCAAAGTACGCCCGTCTCGAAACAATCACTCTCCCCGATATCAGAAACCCGGGCAACCGCCCGGCAGAATGGGTAAAGGCCGCGGAGGCAGAGAAGATACTTGCACAGTTCCGGAGTGATGATCACGTGGTCCTGCTTGATGAACGCGGGAAGGGTTATTCAACGCTGGAACTTGCTGACTGGATGCGCCGGACAGTGATGCTGCCGGCAAAAAGAATCGTGTTTGTGGTGGGAGGACCCTATGGCTTCGATTCCTCGGTAACGGCAAGGGCAGATCATATGCTGTCACTCTCGAGGCTCACCTTCTCACATCAGGTGGTACGATTATTGTTCGCGGAACAACTATACAGGGTGCTTTCGGTAATTGCCGGAGACCCATATCATCATGAATAGCCTTATGGCTGAGAAACTGAAGAACATCAGGATAGTAGGAGTTGCCCTTCTCATCACTGTTGCCCTGGCAGCAGTTGCTGACCTTCTCTATTTCAGTGACCTGGAGTGGAGATACCGTACAGCACGCGCTGATGCCAGGCTCAAATCACTTGAGAATTATGCCGGGGAGTTGCTCAGGACAGCTGAAGAAATGATCTCCGAAGCGGGTGATTCTTCGGTACTGTTCCATAGTACTCTGGGCAGCGACGCCCTGAAGAAGGGGATCACCCTGCTGGTTTACCATGAGCGACGCATAGCCTACTGGTCAGACAACAGCATTGCCTTCCCGGTGATCTATGAGGAACATTTTGATGAGCATAAGCCGGTCTTCTACAGCAATGGCTGGTTCATACCGGTATACCTTGAAAACAGTGAATATGAGATGGTGGCGCTGATCAAGGTGTACAGGCAGTACCCCATCGTGAATGATATCCTTCAGACAGGCTTTCCCGAGACGTTTTCTCTTCCTGATGGGGTCAAAATCACCTTTGACCCTTCCGCCTCGGACTTCATTATATGGGGATCGGAGGAAGAATATCACTTCGGTCTTATTTTCCCCGAAACAAAGCCCAACACCATATTCCTGGCCATCCCGGCGCTGTTATGGCTTATTGTCCTTTTCCTCCTGGTAAGGCTGGTACTCCTTGTTGCCCGGCATATTGACATGAAATCCAGGACGCCATCAGGTATTGTCTTTGCATTTGCTGCGCTTCTGGCGGTATACGGAGTCATTCTTCTGACGGGATTGCCGCGTTCGGTAACCTCAACCGGGCTGTTTTCACCGTTCAACTGGTCAGCCGGCAGGTTGATTCCGACTGTAGGACACGTCCTGCTTCTCGGCATACTGGTCCTTTCAGGTATCCGGTTCACATTCAGGAGCGACAGGTTCAGCAAGCCGTGGAGCGGGAAGGGTATTTGGAAATATCTGGTCCCGGGAGTGATACTGGCAATGGGATATGTCATATTCCTCCTGGTTGAGGCCCATTTCAGGGACCTGGTGGTGAATTCGGCAATCAGTTTTGAGGCATTCCGGATACTTGACATGACCTTCATGAGCCTGGCCGGCATAGTCTCTGTGATGCTGTTGCTGACCATCCCTGTGATACTTATCATGTACGCAGCCAGGATGATGCACGGATGGTCGTCGCGTGAGATTCTTGCAGTTGCCGGCGGCATCACGTTGCTGCTCCCTCTGGCATGCCTCGCCGATACCGGCTGCAATGGCTGGAGCATCCTCTGGATACTGGTGATGATCACCACAGCTTTTATATGGCAGAGGAAATCCTATTCCGGGGTATCACTCGCAATCATCTACTCGGTAATAACGGCCATGCTCTCCACCGCACTTATAATCAAATACTCAATCATCAGGGAGGAGAGAAACATGAAGGTAATGGCCGTCTCACTGGCCAGTGACAATGATATGGTGGCAGAAGGGATGATTATTGACATGTGGCCTTCCCTGGAGAGTGACACTGTGCTTGCCCGGCTGGTCAAAAAGGAATTCATCACTCCCGGCGACCTCAATTCTGTCTACAGGTATCTTGAGGATGGCTATTTCTACGGTTACTGGCAGAACTATGATATCAGCATCGTGATCTGCCGTAATGACTCACCCCTCAGCCTGGGCTCCACGGGTGCAGAGGTGGCCAACTGCTTCGACTGGTTTGACAACCGCATAAGGAATGAGGGTGATACCATCACGAATACCGGCTTTTACTTCATGCGCAACCAGGCCGGAAGAGCCTGGTACTTGTCAAAGCTCCTGTATGAGATATCACCGGGAGTGACCAACGGGCTCTTCATTGAGCTGGTCAGCCATATAGAGACGTTCCTGGCAGGCTACCCTGAGTTGCTGCTCGACGGTGGTTATCAGAGATTTCCCATGCTTAAGGATATCTCGTACGCGAAATACAACAAGGGCGTGCTGGTTCTGAGGTCAGGCGAATATCCGTATGATGCCTCCATCTCCGGGGGTCAGCCGGAGAGGGAGGAGTTCAGGTTTGAGGATGGCAGGGATTACAAACACCTGTACTATACACTGGGTGACATGACCCTTGCTGTCACTGTAACCAGGGTAAAGTTCCTTGACCGGATAATCACTTTTGCCTATCTCTTCATTGCCAACCTTACCTACGTAATAATACTGCTTGTCATCTTCACTATGAAGCCTGCCGAGCTACTGAAGACGGATACTTTTCGCCGGCGTCTGCAACTGTCATTTGCAGCCGTCCTTACCATGGTCTTCATAATTGTGATTACAGGAGCACTTATATTGAGCACCAGACAGTTCCGCAGTAATCACCTAAGGATAATAAGTGAAAAAACGGCATCGCTCGCCATTGAGCTGGATCACAAGCTCTCAACGGAGAAGACGCTTGACAGAGGGTGGCAAACGCCTGATTATCCCACTCTTAACCATCTGCTGGTGAAGTTCTCAAATGTCTTCTTTACTGACATTAATCTCTATTCACCTTCCGGGAGGCTCATAGCCACATCAAGGCCTGAGGTCTTTTCGCGCAAGCTTGAAGGAAGCATGATTGATCCTGTCGCTTTCGGTATGCTTACATCCGGAGGCAGGGATGAATTTATTAATACTGAGAGCATTGGAAATATGAGTTTCCTCTCAGCCTATCTTTCATTTTACAATGAGAACAACGAGCTCCTGGCCTATCTCAACATACCATATTTTGCCATGCAGAACCTCCTGACAAAGGAGACTTCGAACCTTATTGTCACACTCGTCAACTTTGCACTTCTGTTCCTGTTGATTATGATGTGGGTGGCAGTCTTTTTGAGTGAAAGGATTATCAGGCCGCTCAGTATGCTTCAGGAGGCAATGGCTTCAGTTGCCTACGGAAGGAAGAATGAACATATAAGATATGACAGTCGCGATGAGGTTGGCGAGCTTGTGAGACAATACAACCGGATGACCGATGAGCTGGAAGAGAGCGCCGGCAAGCTTGCGCGCACCGAACGTGAGATGGCCTGGCGTGAGATGGCCAGGCAGATTGCCCATGAGATCAAGAACCCTCTCACCCCGATGAAGCTCAATGTGCAGCAACTGTTAAAATCCTGGAATGACAGGGTTTCTGATTTTGAAAAGAAAATCGAGAGCTTTACAGTCAATCAGATTGAATATATTGACAACCTTTCCAATATTGCTTCAGCTTTCTCATCTTTCGCCAAGATGCCGGTGGCAGAACCTGCCGAGGTTGACGTTCTGGCCCAGCTGAACACCACTCTCGCCATGTTCGGCCATGCTGACGATACAACCATTACACTGGAAAGTGGCAACATCACCAGGGCAGTAGTGATGGCTGACAGGGAACATCTGAACAGTATCTTTTCAAACCTGCTGAAGAACGCGATACAGTCTATACCTCCCGGCAGAATGGGAGAAATCAGGATAGCACTTTCTGCTGATGACAGTCATGTGAGGGTAAGATTCATTGACAACGGCACCGGTATTCCGGATGAGCTGATTCCCAAAATGTTCACTCCTAATTTTACCACAAAATCATCAGGTATGGGGCTTGGTTTATCAATTGTAAAACGATATGTCGAGGGAGCCGGCGGAAAGATCTGGTTTACAACGGAGCAGGACAAGGGAACTGTTTTTACTGTGGAGTTTCCCCTGCTCTTTGCTGTTTAGTCTCTTTAAACACAGGGCAGCTAAAATATTCTGCGTTTTTCTCAGTTTTAATAACGTAGATTAGCAAACCAGTCCCTTAAGATGCCCCTTAGTTTCCGTAACATAGCAAGGAGTTATCTTCTGATAATTGTGCTGTTGTTAACATTTGGTTCTCTGTTGGTGTCAGGGCAGACGCCTCTCCTTACCGGTCAGATAAACCGGTATGCGAAGGTCACTGCCGTTGGTACCAGTCATGTCATTGTGGATAACGCCGGTCAGTTTGCTGCCGGTGACACCGTTATGGTGATGCAGATGAACGGGGTGGTGATCAATGCTGGTACTGACCTGGGGGGGAATTATCAGGCTGCAACAGGAGCTCCCGGAAAGTATGAGATAATAATTGTGTCATCAGTCAATACGGGCACCCGCAGGATTGATTTTTCCCGTGTGCTGATGAATACCTATGATCCTGCTGCAAGTGTACAGCTTGTTAAGGTAAGAACTTACCGTGATGCGGTTGTCAATACCCAGCTTTCATGCCAGGCATGGGATTCAGCCTCGGTCACCGGTGGGGTTCTGGTGTTCATGGTAAAGGGAGTTCTGACGCTCAACTCAAATATAAATGTTGCCGGGACCGGATTCAGGGGAGGTATCGTGTCACAGGGACTGGGCTGGTGCCAGAATGCTCATGATACTCTCAGGTATGAATCATACAACATATGGTCAGTTGTTGCAGGGTACAAAGGTGAAGGTCTTGCCATACGTACTGCCATGGGCCAGCCTCTTTATCCTTCCTTCATGAAGGGTAAGGGTGCGAATATGACCGGTGGCGGGGGTGGCAACGGACACTTCTCCGGAGGTGGAGGAGGTTCCAATTACGGTTCCGGAAGTGTCGGCGACCAGGAGATGCCTTCTGTAAACTGTGGTTTTCTCTGGACGGGAGGCCGGCCGGGATTCACGGTTGCCAGTTATTCCACACTGAATACGGGAGTTTATATGGGTGGCGGCGGCGGCGCTTCAGTTTACCTGACGACGCCTACCACCTCAGCCGGTGGAAACGGGGGAGGTATTGTGATCATACATGCTGACACCATTGTGGGTAACGGCAGAATAATCACTGCAAACGGCGCAGCGGCAAATAACAATACCGCTCTGAATGCCGGTGCCGGTGGCGGAGGTGGCGGAGGGTCGGTTATAATAAGCACCAGACATTTCCTTTCTGCGCCTGTACTCTCTGCTGACGGTGGCAGGGGAGGCAATAATGTAAACCAGAATGGCGTCGGCGGTGGTGGTGGCGGCGGACTGATCTGGACTGCCGGGACATTCCCCGGAACGGCAACGGTTGACGGCGGACAGGGTGGCATACACAGCAGCGGAGACCCTAACCGTGACGGCTTACCCGGACTTATACGAAACAACCTTAACCTGCCGCTTAACGGCTTTCTTTTCAATGAGATATATATAGCCTATAACCAGAACCAGCTTGACTCAATCTGCGAAGGGATGGTTCCCCCGAAACTTACCGGCACGATGCCGGCAGGAGGGAGTGGCACATACACATACCAGTGGCAGCGAAGCTATGACAACATTAACTGGTCAAACGTGCCCGGTACTTCCTTCGAATATACGCCTGCGGCAAGTGAATCAGCCACAGTCTGGTTCAGGAGGGTGGTCAGTGACGGCGCCGGTATCATTGACCGCAGCCTGCCTGTGCAGATTATCGTTCACCCGCGCATAACCGGAAATATCATAGGCAATGACACTACGCTATGCTACAACATGAATCCGGAGGAGCTCTATCCGCTGAATTCAGGTCCTGCAGGAGGGAATGGCATCTACTTTTACCAGTGGGAGCAGAGCGCTGACAACGTTACATGGGCCAATGCTGCCGGTGTCAGTACTGCAGCAAGGTATAACCCTCAGGCCCTGACTGCCACGATGCACTATCACAGGAGAGTCAGTTCGGGAGCCTGCGTTGATGTCAGCTCACCCGTCACAGTAACCATATTGCCTCTCATTACCAACAACAATATAACGGCTGACCAGACCATATGCGAGGGGACTCTCTTCAGCAACCTGTCAGGCAGCAACCCCGTTGGCGGAGCCGGAGCCGGCAGCTACGGATACCAGTGGATGAGCAGCACTGACAACACCAACTGGCAACCGGCACCAGGATCAGCTACCTCATCCGGTTATAACGTGACGAATGATTCACCTGGCACAACCTGGTACAGGAGGGTGGTTTACAGTGGCCCCCTTAACACATGTCAGTCGACCAGCAACAGTGTCACCCTGATCTGCCACCCGGCGATAACCAACAATGTCATATCTGCTGACCAGACCATCTGTGAAGGCACTGCGCCGGCAACCATTGACGGGACCGTTCCTGCCAACGGAGCCGGAGCCGGCACCTACGGCTACCAGTGGATGAGCAGCTCCAACGGGGGATCATTCAGCAATATCAGCGGCGCTACCACTGAAGACCTTCCCGGCACCACCCTTACCGCCGATATCTGGTACAGGCGTGTGGTGACCTCATCTGCCTGCACCAGCACCAGCAACACTGTTCACATCACGGTTGATCCGCGCATTACCGGATTTGACATAAACCTCCCGGCGAATGGGCATGATACCATTTGCACAGGAACAGCGCCGGGCCTCCTCTCGGGAACTCCAGCAGGAGGACTGGGTACATTCACATACGCATGGGCCTTGTCAACTGACAACAATTACTTCATACCACTCCCTGAAACCGGTCAATCATACCAGCATGGCAACCTTACGGCAACAACATGGTTCCGCAGGAGTGTTACCTCAGGTGCCTGCTCGGTGAGTTCAGTTTTCCGGATTACCGTTCTGCCACAGATAACCGGCAATGTCATCACTGCTGATCAGACGGTTTGCAACACGCATACCCCGGCAGCCCTTACCGGCAGCACACTCTCAGGCGGTGACGGCAGGTACAGGTACCTGTGGGAAGGGAAAAAGCCTCAGTCATCTGAATGGACAGCTGCACCGGGCACCAACAATGCTGCATCATATCAGCCCGCGATGCTTGATGAAACAACACAGTTCAGGAGGCATGTCTTCTCCGGTGAGAACAACTGTTGTGTTTCAGTATCTGCCCCGGTTACAGTGAATGTTGACATTATGCCCGTTAATATAAGTGCGGGAGCTGACCGTACACTGCTTCCCTATCAGCTGGCAGCCGTTCTGGAAGGAAGTTTTGACGGTGAGGGAACCTCATTATGGCGTTATGATGTTAGCAGCGGGAATGCAAAGCCGGTCTTTGCAACACCTCTTGAAAAGATCACCGAAGTAAGGAAACTGGAGTTCGGAGCCAACACTTTTATCTTCGCGGTCACAAACGGTGCGTGCATAGCGCCTGAGGCGACTGTGACACTTACAGTGCCTGATCTGATCATACCCCAGGGGGTAACACCAAACAATGATGGCATAAATGACTACTTCAACGTTGAGGGGCTGGAGTTTACACACAATGAGCTTGTCATTATCAACAGTGCAGGCGCTGTTGTCTACAGGGCTGATGATTACCGCAGCAATGATCCGGTTGGCGCCTGGACAGGGCTTGACCTGAACGGACGGGAGGTACCCGATGGAACCTACTATTACCTGTTGACCATAACGGGAGCGCAGGACCTGAATGTTCCTGAATACTCGGCTCATATCAGCGGATTTATCATTCTCAGGAGATAAGATGAAGAGTGGTTTATACATATCAATTCTCCTTGCATTGGTGCTTGCGCTGCCGGTTGACGGACAGCAGGTGCCTGTGACCAGCCAGTATCTCACCAATGGTCTGGTGATCAATCCGGCTTATGCAGGTACCCGCGAGGTGCTGAGCGCCAATCTCTCATACCGCAAGCAGTGGGCACGTATAAACGGCGCCCCGCAGTTCCAGACACTCTCACTGCACAGCCCGGTAAACAAGAAGGAGAGAGTATCACTCGGATTGATGACTGACTATCTCACATACGGAGTGACAAAGGATGTGGGTATATATGGTTTCTACGCTTACAGCATAAGGTATGGCCATGGAAAGCTCTCAATGGGCCTCAAGGCTGGCTTTGACCTCAGCAACACCAATTACAACCGTCTGCGGTTCCCTGACGGTAACCCTGCTGATCCTCTGCTCTCGGGAGACATGAAGTACTCACTCCCCAATATGGGAGTCGGATTCTATTATTATACTGAAAAATACTTCGTGGGATTGTCAGTACCATCACTGCTGACCTATAAGAGGGACGAGGCTGATCAGTTCAGTGTGACTCCTGACTATTCCCTGTTCAGGACATATCTCACTGCAGGTACCCTGGTCAGGGTTGCTGATATGTTTAAGGTAAAGCCTTCGGTACTAATCAGGTATTCAATGCATGAGCCCCTGGAAGTTGATCTGAATGCAAATCTGATCTTTGCTGACATGCTTTGGTTTGGATGTTCATTCAGAATTGCAGAGAAGGCAGCAGTAGCCCTCCTTGACCTGCAGGTCACACCTCAGCTTAAAGTAGGATACTCATTTGATTATCAGCTTGGTCATCTGAATAATTACACATCCGGTACACATGAGGTGTCACTGAGGTATGAGTTTGCTTTTGCCGTAACCGCAACATCGCCAAGGTATTTCTGAAAACATGGTGAGAATTCTGAAACATATTGCTGTAGCGGGTTTTTTCCTTTTCGTCACTATCGCTTTACTGAGCGGACAGGCGAAGGGAACCTTTGAGGTTGTGCGTATCTCAGAAATCAGTTCCTCTTCTGATGATATGGCCCCGGTGATAATGAGTGACGGAATCCTGTTCTGCTCCAACAGGAAGACCAATCCATTCTTTACCAAGAAAAACCTTGAGGGAGTCAGGCTTTATGAGCTTTATTTTGCCCCTTTCAACGAGGAGGGTGAGCCTCACTCCCCTGTCCGGTTCGCACCCGGTCTTATCAGGGATGCAAACATTGGTCCGGCCTCTGTGACAACTGACGGCAACACTATGTGGTTCACCCGCAATAACAGCGAAGGCCGCCGGCTGGGGAAAAAACAGCCCAACAGGCTCGGCATCTATAGTGCCAGACGTTCCGGGTCGCAATGGACTGATATCACCCCCTTTGAATACAATAACCCTGAGTACAACTTGTCATTCCCGTATGTTTCGGCAGACAACAGGTATCTGTTTTTCTGTTCTGACATGCCGGGAGGAGTGGGCAGTTATGATATCTACATGTGTGAGAATGTTAACGGGCGCTGGACCAAACCTGAAAATCTTGGCCCGGTTGTCAACAGCAGTGATGCCGAGATACATCCATTCCTACACAGTTCCGGGAGGCTCTACTTTGCTTCCGACAGGCCCGGAGGCAAGGGAGGGCTTGATATTTGGTATTCAAGCCTGATTTACGGTTCATGGACAAAACCGATAGCAATGGATGAACCGGTGAATTCGGCAGCTGACGACTTTGCCTTTTACGCTGCCCAGGGCGGAATGCAGGGCTATTTTACCTCAAACCGCCACAATTTCAATGATGATATTTACAGTTTCGAATCAACCATCATCAGATGGCCGGCCTGCGATTCGATTCAGAAAAACAGCTACTGTTTTGAGTTCATAGAGGAGAATGCACTAAAACATGATACCATTGATAAAGGTTTCAGGTGGGAGTGGGACTTCGGTGACGGGACAAGAGCCACAGGTATAACCGCAGATCACTGCTTCAGCGGTCCGGGAATATATGATGTCAGCCTTGACATTGTGAACCTTATTACCGGGGGCATTGAGAAACGCCTTGCTTCCTATGAACTTGAAATTACTGATATTGAGCAGCCCGTTATCACCAGCCCGGATACTGTCACAGCCGGAGAAGCGTTGATCCTTAATGCAGATGACACTTACCTGCCAGGGATAAAGATAGACCGCTACTACTGGAATTTCGGGGATGAGACTGTTGCAACCGGACTGGAAGTATCGAAGATATTTACCATTCCGGGTAGATATAATATTCAGCTGATAGTCAGTTCAGCACCTGACGCCAGGGGAGTTGTGCGTGAGTTCTGTGTCTGCAAGGATATTGAAGTATCAGCGAATGTAAAATGATTATTGAAGGAGAAAGATGAGAGTAAATCGCTTAAGACTGTCGCTTTTAGCACTTGTTGTTATGGCTGCCCCTGTGGTGCTGAGAGCCCAGGAAGTACCGGGCCCTGACGAGAACATTCCGTTCCTGATAACCTTTGGCAGGGATGGAAGCACTTCATGGGGAGATGATGACTTTTCACAGACATTCTTCTTTGCCCTGCCGAAAGATTACAAGGATCCGTTCTACATAAGGGTGTATGACCCCGATGTTGGCGGGAAGACAGATGAACTCAACAATTTCTGGGATACCCGGATGGTCTACTCAATTTATGGTGGGAAGGGCTGCTACACTGATCCGGATGCAAACGGAATTGACCCGAAAGGCAATTACAAGAGTGGAACGCTGCTGGCAACCCGTACATTCGGGATGGACAACAGGTATGACGAACAGTGGTTTACCTTCGGACCTTTCAACCCGGCTGACGGTGAGTATTACCCCAAGTTCCTGAGCAATATCTTCAAGATCATCTGTGACGGTGTCTCAGGTGATGACGGCAACCTTTACAAGTATGCCCTCTCGAGGAGACCTGACGCCAACGTGCCTATTGACGGCGCAAATGCCTTTACCTATGAATACACTTTCAGGTTGTGGAACAACAATGACACATCATTTGTCTCCCATATCTATCCGTTTATTGACAGTGGCTGTATATGGGTACAGCAGAGAAATTTCGACTGGGACAATGACGGCCATGCCATGGTGGTATCCGTTGAAAGAAAGGGGCAGATGATCCCGATTTCAGGCGAAAATGAATGGGCAACATCAAAAATACAAATCTATGAGGGAGAGATAGGAAAGTCACTTGACTTCCGCTTTTACAAGAGACGTGACGAGCTGGTTAAAAACAACAATGTGGTGGTATCTGTTCAGAACCAGTATGGAGAGAATCTCCCGTTCTTCAGCGCACCGATCGGAGGAGTTCCCGTATATAAACCACGTATAAAGGTAGTACCCAAAAAGTAATCATGTCAGGAAGATTCAGATATTCAATTGCAGTAATATGTATTGTTTGTGTAAATGTGCTGCATCCGTTTGGTTCATCTGCACAAACGTACAGTTTCCGTACCTATGATGAGTATACCGGCCTGCCGGGTACCTGGCTGACTGTGATAGCGCAGGACAGAAGCGGCCTTCTCTGGATGGGAGTTGACACTGGCCTCTACCGTTATGACGGCTTCTCATTTCATCATATGCCATTTCCTGATACCCTGCCGCGGGGTAACGTGAGCGCCCTCTTCTGTGACCGGAAGGGAACGATGTGGGTGGGAATGAATGATGGCTCGCTCTTCACCTGGAACATGACAGGAGGATTGAAGAGAATGATGCTGGAGGATAGTGACAGAATCAACCGGATAACAGGCAGCCCTGACGGCAAGGTTTGGATAGTCACGCAGACCAGCGGGATTATCATTGCTGCCCCCGGTGGTGATGAAAAAATCACCAGGATGATGTTGCCCGATGATATGACTCTGTTTGACATCGCCTTTGCCGGTAACGGAACATTTCTTGCTGCAACGCAAAATAATCTGCATCTCTGTGCTGCTGAGGGTGATAAGGCGGTCAGCAGGCTCACCTTCCCCGAACTTGACTATACATGGATTCAGACTGTTGTCCGGATGGATGATGACACCTGGTTCGCCGGTACTGACAACATGGGCCTGTGGATGATCAGCAGGAGCGGTGACTCAATAAATGCCAGGAGTGTGGGTGACACCCTCTTCATGAACACGAACATCCCGGCACTCAATGCCGGGCCGGAAAGGACGCTGACCATTGCCACAAAGGAGTTGGGGGCAGTAAAGGTTAAGTTCAGCGCTGACTTCAGTGAGATGTTCATCACCGGGAGATATGATGTCACTTCAGGTCTCCCTGACAACAACGTTCGCACCATTTTTACCGACCGGGAAGAAAACCTTTGGATAGGGCTATATACCAGTGGCCTGGCTGCAGTCACAACCAACGCCTTTACCTTCTGCAGGCCGGAGAGTGACAAGGAAATCACCTATATTGGCCGGGCCGGCACACAGGTGGTTGCCGGAACCAGGAGCGGGCTTTTTGACTTCGATCCGCTTACCGGAAACTTTACAAGGTACCGTAATATTGCTGCAAGAACGGGCGGGTCAGGCATTACCTCTTGGTCTGCCGATGACCCCGGAAATATATGGATAGGAACAGCGGGAGACGGTTTGTGGCTGATGAAGCCCGACGGGAACCTGAAACAGTTCTATCGTTCCGGCAGCCCGGGACGCAATCATATCAATTCCGTAGCCGTGGAGAATAATAATGTCTGGCTCGGAACCAGTGATGGAGTAGTGCTGCTTGACAGGGAGACGGGAGTGCAGAAAAGTGTATATACAACGATGGAATTGCTGCCGCACAACTTTATCTCACAGGTTGTTGTCAACCGCGACGGAGAAGTGCTGGTGGCCACAAAGAGCGACAGATTGTGCTACATACATGTGACCGGAGGGGTACGGACTGAGGGCGAGTTCATGGAGGGCAGGCTGGTTAACGATATTATCAGTATCTCTGTTGCTCATGACCGTTCTGTATGTGCCGGAACAAAAGGCAACGGGCTCTTTCTCTTTGCTGCTGACACACTTCTGAATTATACCGAGGATGACGGGTTGCTGAACAATTTCTGCTACAGCGCAATGATTGCCTCTGACGGAAGGATATGGACCGGACACCAGAAGGGATTTTCAATCATCAATCCGGCAACCGGCTCCGTAAGGTCCTATAGCACCGACTTCGGGGTGCGGGGCGATTGTCTCTCCAATGCGCTTGCCCAGCTCCCTGACGGAACCGTATGCGTCGGAACAACAGACGGGTTGGTGGTGTACAACCCTTCACTCGAGCCTGACTCGATAATCGCACCACAGGCAGAAATCATCTCTGTGGTTATCAACAATGTCGTTTATCCCTACAGGGAGAGTTACAACCTCCCATACAGGAAGTCATACACTGTGAAGGTAAATTATGCCGGTATCTTTCTTCGTGACCCCCTGAACGTGGTCTACCGTACCAGGCTTGACAAAGATGAACAGTGGGGTGAAATAACCGGTGACAGGTCAGTTGCCTACAGTGGTCTGCGTGACGGGCACTACCAGTTCAGTGTTGAAGCCCTGACCAGGGATGACCCCGAAAGTGCAACCATTGCATCATTTGACCTTGTAATACAAAAACCTGTTACTGACAGATGGTGGTTCTTGCTCTCGGTGCTGGCACTCATTGCCGGTGTGGTTTACATTATTGTCAGACTTCGTGAGAGGGCCCACAGGAAACAGCGCGAATACCTCGAGAGCGAGTTGCAGAAACGTACGGCCGAAGTTAACGAGCAGAAAGAGGAACTTGCCCAGAAAAACCTTGACATCACTGAAAGCATCAAGTATGCCAAGCGTATCCAGAGCAGCGTGCTCCCCGACATTGCCCGCCTCAACACTGTCTTCAGGGAGGCTTTCGTCTTCTTCCAGCCGCGTGATATCGTCAGCGGTGACTTCTACTGGTTTGACTGGGTAGACAAGGACCGTTTCATTGTTGTCTGCTCTGACTCCACCGGACACGGGGTGCCGGGTGCATTCATGTCAATGATCGGTACGGCGCTGCTGCAGGATATCATTACCGTCAAAAAGATAATCAGACCCTCACAGATTCTGCATGAGCTTGACAGGCAGATATTCTCCACCCTGAACCAGAATCAGGAACTGGAAGCATCAAATGACGGTATGGACATTGTGGTTTGCGAATTCAATATGGCCACCAGGCAACTGGTATTCTCATCAGCTATGAGACCCGTAATATTGGTGATTGACGGAGTACAGCACTATGTAAGGGGAAACAGATCATCAGTAGGCGGTGAATCGGTTAGCGAAAAATTCTATGATGACCAGGAGTACCACCTCAGGGAGGGAGATATGGTCTTCCTCTTCACTGACGGTTACTGTGACCAGTTCGGGGGACCAGGGGGCAAGAAGATGAAGATCAGCCGTCTGAAGACTCTGATAGATGACATCAGCCCGATGAGCGCTGCTGATCAGTACAGGGAGGTTAAGGGCTTCTTCTTTGAATGGATGGGTGAGGGTGATCAGGTTGATGACGTCCTCTTTATGGGGATGAGAGTCTGATCATTCAGGAAGGCAGGTTCCGTTTTCACCCAGCACAACTATGCATGTGGTTGCGGTGTTGCTCTCATTGCCGCTCCTGTCTTTAATCCAGAAATCGTAATAGATTGTGTCATCCGGATTGTAAAACAGATAGAAGATAGTAACATCTATTGTACCCTTGATTATTTTGTTCTGCCCGTCCGCATCAATGTATGGTATGCGGTATTCTGAAGGGTAAAGCGGGTCTGAAGGTGCGGCAGGCTCAAAAGTGCCGTTAACTTTGCGGTACAGCCTGAAAAAGAGATTGCTCGACGGGTCAACGCCCGGTTCTATGGGCGGATTGAGCCCAAGGTCACCGTCGCCATCCTCGAAGTAAAATGTAATCTTACCTGCTTTTGCAGGATTGCCAAGTATGTCTGTAGTATCATAGATAGTGAACGCACGGAACTCAATAGCGGGCTCCGGTGGCAGCGTCTCAACGGACCAGCAGGAAGCCATCATCAGGCCAACCATGATAACTGTTATGATAATTGCATTCTTCATATGCAGTCTATACATCCCCGCATCAAAAATCAAACCAAATGTATCTATTTTTTTCTGAAAAAAATCCTGACCGGTACTCCGGTAAGCCTGAAGTTCTCCCTTAGCTTGTTCTCGATGAACCTTTTGTAAGGCTCCCTGATGTACTGGGGCAGGTTGCAGAAAAAGGCAAATACCGGATACTCTGCCGGGAGCTGGGTCACATACTTTATAGTGATATGCTTTCCCTTTGTTGAAGGCGGAGGAGTTTTACCGATAATATCAAGCATCACCTCATTCAACTTCGAAGTGGAAATCTTCCTGCTCCTGTTTTCATATACGTTCGATATCAGTTCAGGCACCTTGTGAATCCTCTGCTTCGTGATTGCCGAGATGAAAACTATAGGGTAATCAATAAAAGGTGCTGTCTTTTTCCTGATCTCTTCTTCTGTCTGCTTTGCCGTGGTATGATCCTTTCCTTTCAGGTCCCACTTGTTCACCAGGACGATCACTCCCTTGTTGTTTTTCTGAATGATGCCGAGGATGCTCATATCCTGAGCCTCAAAGCCGCGGGTGGCATCTGTCAGAAGCAGGCAGAGGTCGCTCTCCTCGATGGCTCTTACCGATCTCAGTATTGAGTAGAACTCGATATCCTCATCCACCTTTGCTTTTTTTCGCAGGCCGGCAGTATCTATCAGCAGGAAACGATGGTTGAACTTATTATAGAGACTGTGTACTGAGTCACGTGTCGTGCCCGCCACAGGGGTTACAATGTTTCTCTCCTCACCCAGAAGGGTGTTTGCGAGTGATGACTTGCCGACGTTCGGGCGGCCTACCACAGCCACCTTTGGTATATCCTCCCCCTCCTCTTCGGGTGTCTCCGGAAGGTGTTTCACCAGCTCGTCGAGCAGATCTCCGGTACCGCTTCCGTTGACCGAGCTCACCGGGAAGTAGTCTCCCAGTCCCAGACCGTAAAACTCTGCCGCTTCAAGAAGGCGTTTGTTGTTATCAACCTTGTTGACCACGAGGATCACCTTCTTCGTAACCCTCCTCAGCATTGCCGCCACTGCCTTGTCAAGCTCATGGATGCCTGTTGTCACGTCAACCATGAAGAGTATCACGTCAGCCTCGCTGATGGCAAGCTTTACCTGCCTGTTTATCTCACTCTCGAAGACATCGTCGGAGTTTTCCACGAAGCCTCCCGTGTCAACCACTGAAAAGTCCACACCGTTCCAGGTGGCTTTTCCGTAGTGCCTGTCGCGGGTGACGCCGCTCTCCTCATTCACTATGGCCTTGCGGCTCTCCGTAAGACGGTTGAAGAGGGTTGACTTGCCTACGTTGGGTCTTCCGACAATTGCTGCTATCTTGCTCATAAACACTAAAATCTACAGATATCCGAATTTTTTCAGCATACGGGGATTGTCACGCCATTCATGAGCAACCCTTACAAACAGTTCAAGGAAGACTTTTTTCCCGAGGAACTCTTCCATCTCCTTTCTGGCAGCCGTGCCTATACGCTTGAGCATTGAGCCTTTGTGGCCGATGATTATCCCCTTCTGGCTGTCGCGGGCAACATTGATGACTGCGGCTATCCGGTTAATCTCCGGCTCTTCACGGTAACTCTCAATCTCCACTTCCACTGAATAGGGAACCTCCTTATGGCAGGTCTCGAAAATCTTTCCCCTGATGATTTCGGTGACAAAGAAACGATCATAACGATCAGTGAGCTGATCTTCAGGGAAGTATGGAGGGCCTTCAGGGAGGCGGCTGATAATCTCCTTCAGCAAAAGGTCAGTGTTGAATCTGTTGACGGCTGACACGGGCAGCACCGGCACGCCGGGAGCTCTCTCTCTCCACTCCTCCACGAGCTTTTCCAGATCAGACTGGTTTGTGAGGTCAATTTTGTTGATTACTATGATCTTTTGGACGGGGGAGGCAAGTATACGGTTGAGGTGCTCACTGTGCTTTGATGCAGTCTCAACCACATCTGTCACATAGAGAATCAGGTCTGCGTCATCGAGGGCTGATTCCACCGATCTCATCATGGCTGACTGCAGCTTGTATTTCGGGTTGAGGATACCGGGAGTGTCAGAGTAGACAATCTGGTACCCGTCGCCGTTCACGATACCCATAATCCTGTGGCGTGTGGTCTGCGCCTTAGGGGTGGTAACCGAGAGCTTATGACCGACGAGTACGTTCATCAGTGTCGATTTCCCTACATTGGGATTGCCGAGGATATTTACAAAACCTGACCTCTGTTCCATGACGGGCAGTTATTTACGGACGCCGCGCTTGAGCATGCTGACTTCCTTTTGCGTAAGGTGCCTCCAGTGGCCTCGTTGCAGGTTCTTTTTTGTCAGACCTGCAAAACTGACGCGGTCAAGTTTTCTGACCTTATACCCAAGTTTTTCAAAGATGCGTCTTACCACCCTGTTCTGCCCTGAGTGAATCTCAATGCCCACCTGCGTGTGGTCTTCAGAGTCGGCATACGATATGGCATCTGCGCTGATCTTTCCCTCTTCCAGTTCAACTCCGCTGACGATTGTTTCCATGTCATTCCTGGTGACCTCACGGTCAAGGAAGACATGATATACTTTTCCAGTGCCGTATGAAGGGTGTGTCAGCTTTCCGGCCAGATCACCGTCATTGGTCAGCAGCAGTACGCCTGTCGTTGCCTTGTCAAGCCTTCCTACAGGGTATATCCGTTCTGTGGTGGCATCCTTTACAAGGTCAAGGACGGTGCTTTCGGCATGAGGATCCCTGACGGTTGTCACATAACCCTTTGGCTTATTGAGCAGTATATAAACCTTCTTACCGGGTGTCAGCAGGCGCCCCCTGTATTCCACTTTATCGGATGGCATTACCTTTATTCCCATATCGGTCACTTTCTTCCCGTTGACCGATATATACCCCTGTTTTATCAGCTCATCGGCTTCGCGCCTTGCGCAGACTCCGCTGGCTGCAATGTATTGGTTGAGCCTGACAGGTTCGGCCTCCGGTTTCAGGGTATCTTTGCCTTTTTTAAACTTTTTCCGTAGCCCGGTTCTCTTTTTTTCCATCCTCTGACTTTTACAGAGTGCAAATTTAGAACTATTTACCGGTTTTTATCCCCGTTATTTTTTGCACCTTTGCATTTTACCTAAACCTGGAATATATGGCTCTTATAAAATCAATCTCAGGGATAAGGGGAACCATCGGCGGAAAGCCCGGTGACTCTCTCACGCCTGTTGATATAGTGAAATTTGCATCTGCATACGGTACCTGGTTAAGGAGGCGGGGCAGAGGCCCGCTGCGCGTTGTTACCGGCCGTGATGCCCGTGTCTCCGGTCCGATGGTTGCCGCGCTGGTCAACTCGTCACTCCGAAGCGTGGGGATAGACGTTATTGATACCGGAATGGCATCCACCCCTACCGTTGAGGTGGCTGTGACAGGCCTCGGGGCAGGAGGAGGCATCATACTGACTGCAAGCCATAACCCTGCACAGTGGAATGCACTCAAGCTGCTCAATGAAGAGGGAGAGTTCCTCAGTGATGCTGATGGCAGGGAGGTCCTGGCACTGGCCGAAGCAGAGGACTTTGATTATGTGACCTATGACAGGCTGGGTACGGAAACCGTTGATGACAGCTGGACTGAAAAACATATCAGGATGGTAACCGGGATGACGCTGACTGACTGTGATGCTATCAGGAAGGCCGGGTTCACCGTGGCCGTTGATGCTGTCAACTCGGTGGGAGGCATAGTCATCCCTGAACTTCTGAGAGCCCTGGGCGTCAAAAAGGTGATTGAGCTTTACTGTGAGCCTGACGGCCTCTTTCCGCATAACCCTGAACCATTGCCTGAGAATCTGTCAGAAATCTCCCGCACAGTGAAGGAGAGCGGCGCCCATGTCGGCTTCGTGGTTGACCCTGATGTTGACAGGCTGGCCATTGTATGCGAAGACGGGTCCATGTTCGGGGAGGAGTATACACTGGTATCAGTTTCAGACTATGTCCTGGGCCATGTCAAGGGTCCGACGGTATCAAACATGTCATCAACCAGGGCGCTGAGGGACGTGACAGAGAGTCATGGCTGCAGCTATACCTCAGCACCCGTGGGTGAGGTCAACGTGGTAGCGGAGATGAAGCGCACAGGAGCTGTCATAGGCGGTGAGGGCAACGGAGGAGTCATATACCCGGCATTGCATTACGGACGTGATGCCCTGGTGGGAATAGCTCTCTTCCTGACACACCTGGCAAAACAGGGTGTCAGATGCAGTGAATTGCGGAAGAGGTATCCCGATTACCATATTGCAAAGACAAAGATTGATCTCCCGGGCAGCATTGATATGAAAGAGCTTCGCGAAAAGCTGGTCATGAAATATCCGGAGGCTGACTGTGACACCCGCGACGGGATAAAACTTGACCTCCCGGCAGGGTGGGTGCAGATAAGGAAATCAAACACCGAACCTATCATGCGCATTTATGCCGAGGAGAGAACAATGGAACAGGCTGAAAAACTGGCAGCTGATGTTACTGCCATTGTTAAAAATCTATAAATCTGGCTCGCCAGGGCAGATTTCTGACTTTTTTGAACGGTTTTTGTGCTCATCCAACGGGCAGAAGTTAATGAAAGTTAATCTTTTCTTAAAAAGAACAGAGTAAGCCTAAATTTGTAATAATTTCACGCCTTTAATAAAATAAACAGATAATTCAGCAGATGAAACCCACATGATTGAATTCAAACGCAAACACGAAATGAATATAATTTTCAATCATGTGCGGTTCCATCATACCGCTAAGATCAAAATTATATTATGATGAAAAAGACTATTATCATTACCTCAATTATTGTATTGCTGGCTATTATCGCCATGATAATCATCAGCAAGCTTTCGGGCAGGAAAGACCTGAGCATATTGTTTACCGAGGTTCAATATGGTGATTTTGAGGTGGTTGTCACAACAACGGGGGAGTTGCAGGCAGAGGTTTCAACTGATATCAAGGGACCGGAGGGTTTGAGCAGCCGCAACATGAGGTTCGGAGGAATCAAGATATCTGATCTTGTACCAGAAGGTACCGAGGTAAAGGCAGGTGATTATGTCGCCACGCTTGACCGCTCGAGTGTTGACAACAGTCTTAAAGATGAGCTTGACAGGCTGGAGTCTTTAGAAACCGACCTGCTGAAGAAGCAGCTTGACACCACAATCTCTCTTGGCAACCTGAGAGATGAGCTCCTGAATCTCAAGTTCAATATGGATGAAGCAGAGATTACCCTGGAGCAGTCACAATATGAGCCTCCTACTACCATCAGGCAGGCCAGGATTTCACTTGACAAGGCCCAGCGTTCCTATGATCAGGCGGTCAGCAACTACGACCTGAAGGTCAGGCAGGCCAGGGCTGATATCAGGGATATTGAGCTTCAGGTTTCAAAACAGCGGAGAAAGGTGGCCGAGATGCAGGATATCATCCAGAAATTTGTGATTTCAGCTCCGGCTGATGGTATGGTTATCTACAAGAGAGAGTGGGGTGGCGCTAAACGCAAGGTGGGTTCGGAAATCAGTGCCTGGGATCCGGTAGTGGCAACTCTTCCAGACCTCACATCAATGATATCAAAGACATATGTCAATGAGATTGACGTCAGCAAGGTAAAGGCCGGTCAGCGTGTCAGGTTAACCGTTGATGCCTTCCCCGAGAAGTCATACACCGGTGTGGTGCTCAGTGTTGCAAACATAGGCGAGCAGTTGCCCAACACTGATGCCAAGGTGTTTGAGGTAATATCGAAAATTGACGGATCTGATCCGATATTGAGGCCCTCCATGACTACGGGCAACCAGATCATTACCAAAACATTCAGTGATGTTTTATTTATTCCGCTTGAGACAGTGTTTGCCACAATTGACAGTATCCCCTTTGTCTATAAGAAGGATGGAACACGCCAGGTGGTGGTGCTCGGTGAGTCGAACGAGAATGATGTGATAGTGGAGCAGGGCCTGAAGGAGGGTGAAAGGTTATACCTTACAATTCCGGAAGATGGCGAAAAGTTCAAGCTTCAGGGTGATGATCTGATTGCCATTATCAAGGAGAGGAAGAAGCAGGAGGCAGAGGAGGAAGCCAAACGTCTGCAGAACGGCAACCAGCCTCAGAATATGATGCCCGAAAACATGACCCCGGAGAAGATGCGTGAGTTCATGCAGAATCTGACTCCCGAACAGCGTGAAGCCATGCGTCAGATGCGCGGTTCCGGACGCCCCGGCCAGATGCCGGGCAGACCGGCAGGCGGCAGCGATACAACGGTCAGGATGCAGAGGGAAAGAACACCCAACCAGTAACAGGAATAAAAGATTCTGAGGCAAATAAACATGAAATAACATGTTCAAAAGATACGGACACGACATACGCATCGCCCTTGAGTCAATTCTCTCCAACAAGCTCAAATCAGCACTGACCGCACTCGGGATCATATTCGGGGTGGCGGCTGTGATAAGCATGCTGGCAATAGGCAAGGGTGCACAGCAGGAAATCCTTGACCAGATAAAGATGGTAGGGGTGAACAATATACTCATCAGCCCCATCGTGCAGGAGAAGGATGCCGCAGAGGAGGATGGAGAGAAACAGCTGAACAAATTCTCGAGAGGCCTTACCCTGCTTGATGTTGAGGCAATACGCAGCACCATCCCCGCGGTGAAGAGAATCAGCCCCGAGATATCATTCAACTCCACCATTGTACTTAGCGGTATGCGCCATACGGCCAAGCTGGTAGGGGTATCAAATGATTATTTTGAGCTTTATAATCTTCCCCTTTCGCAGGGCGCCTTCTTTAATGACTACCAGGAAGAATACGGAATCCAGGTTTGTATCATAGGTGCCAACATCAGGGCCAAGTTCTTCAGCCAGGTTGACCCTATCGGCCAGTATCTCAAGTTTGACAACGTCTGGCTGAAGGTGATGGGTGTGCTTGAAAAGACCAATGTTTCCCTGACCGGATTCGAGGAACAGGGAGTAAACGTTTACAATGACAACGTTTATATTCCTATCAAGACAATGCTCATGCGTTACCAGAACCGGGCGCTTGTCAACACCAAGCTGGCAAGCGAGGCATCGGTTCATGTCTTTGGTGGCGGAAGAGGAGGGCGCGGACGGGTGGTTGTCAGCAGTACCAATGCCTCTACTGCCAACGCCGAGACCAACTATAACCAGCTTGACAAGATAGTGGTTCAGGTTGCTGAGACCGAACAGCTTACCCCTACAACTGAAGTCCTCAGCAGAATGATGCTCAGGCGGCACTCAGGCGTGAAGGACTTTGAGATCACGGTTCCGGAGTTGTTGCTGAAGCAGCAGCAGAGGACAAAGGACATTTTCAACATCGTGCTGGGTGCCATTGCCAGCATCTCACTTATCGTCGGCGGAATAGGCATCATGAACATTATGTTTGCTTCAGTGATGGAAAGGATCAAGGAGATAGGAACAAGGATGGCCATTGGCGCCAAAAAGATGGATATTGTGGTGCAATTCCTGTCAGAGGCTGTACTGATCAGTGTCTCCGGAGGTTTCATCGGCATATTCCTCGGAATAATACTGGCAGTTCTGATACAGAAGATAGCGGGTATAACCACCATTGTTTCGTTCTTTTCCGTTGTGGTGGCTTTCGGCGTTTCTGCCGCCGTGGGGGTCATTTTCGGCTATTCGCCGGCAAAGAGAGCCTCCGAAAGAGACCCGATTGAATCACTTCGTTACGAATAATAATATCATTATTGATATGAAAAGCATAAAAGCACTTTCATTGACCGTTTTGTTTTCAGCGTTGGTTGCCCTCCCGGCAATGCCGCAGGAAGTCAGGCTCCTTACGCTGGATGAGGTTATTAAGCTTGCTGCAGATCAGTCGCCCAATGCATACATAGCAAAGCACCGTTTTCGTGCCAGCTACTGGCAATACAGGACTTTTGTTGCGGAATACCGCCCTACGTTGTCTCTTTCCGGCAATATGCCGGACTACAGTACTGCCTACAGCAGGGTATGGAACTCCGTAGCGCAGCAGTGGGAGTATGCTTCTACGAACGTTCTGCAGACCTCAGGCAACCTGTCGCTTGCGCAGAACATCGGGCTGACGGGCGGTTCTGTCTCGCTCTTCTCTGACCTGAATTACGAAAAGAATTTCGAGACCGGTGGAGAAAGGTACATTACATCACCGCTTAATGTCAGGCTGACCCAGCCTCTCTTCAGGTATAACGAGCTGAGATGGCAGAAGAAGATAGAGCCTCTCAGGTACGAGGAGGCACGTAAGACCTATCTGAGGGATGTGGAGAACGTTCATATGGTAGCGGTGCAGTACTTCTTCAACCTGGCACTGGCCCAGATAAACAAGGAGATTGCCGAGACAAACATGCAGAATGCAGATACCCTGTACCAGATTGCCAAAGGCCGGTATAACCTGGGTACGATTGCTGAAGATGAACTGTTGCAGATGGAGCTTTCATATCTTAATGCCGGAACAGCCATCAATGAATCAGAAATGAACCTCCGTGACCGTGAGCTTAAGTTGAGGTCATTCCTTGGTTTTAACCAGTCGGTTCGTCTGGAGCTGATAATCCCCAGTGAGATACCGGATCTGGAAGTTGACGTCAGCGAGGTTCTGAGACTGGCTGAAGAGAACAACCCGGAACTGATTGCCCTTGAGCGTCAGCTTGTTGAGGCTCAGAGCTCGGTTGCACAGGCAAGGGCAGAGAAAGGTTTGAATGCAAACCTGACGGCATCATATGGTCTGCGTGATCAGGATCCGTTGCTTCAACAGGCCTATACGCATCCTAACCAGCAGCAGACAATAAGGGTCTCATTCTCCCTTCCTATTCTTGACTGGGGTCAGGGAAGGGGCCGTTACAAGATGGCCCAGTCAAGTGAGGAGCTGACCCGCGTGCAGGTGGAGCAGTCACGCATTGACTTTGAACAGAACCTGCTTCTTGACGTGCAGCAGTTCAACATGCAGGATGACCAGGTGATCATTGCCGCCAAGTCTGACACAGTGGCCGCCAAAATGTTCGAGGTGACCAAGCAGCGGTTCCTGATTGGCAAGATAGACGTTCTTGAACTGAACAACGCAGATACGAAGAAAGACCAGAACAAGCGCAATTATATCCAGGCACTTAATAATTACTGGACCTATTTTTTCAATATCAGGGCTCTTACCCTGTATGATTTCATTAACCGTAAGCCGCTGGAGACCGACTACGAAAAGCTGGTCGAATAAATTGAAAAGGATAATGTGAAACTGCCGGTTTATGCCGGCAGTTTTGCTTATTAATCATAATGGTTTAAGAAAATAAAGTCTTATATTTGCGCCTCGTAAATATTTAAGTGTTTCACTTACAATCATAATATTAAAAGCGGATACAGATGCAGAATAAAGGATTAATTTCAGCTCTGGCTATTGCCCTGTCCATTGTTTGCATTTACCAGCTTTCCTTCACGGTGGCTTCATTGAAGGTCAAGAAGGAGGCAAGGGTATATGCAGCAGGTGACCTGAACAAGGAGGTGGCATACATTGACTCGGTTGCCAACCTGCCGAAGGATCAGTGGAAATTCCTGGGCAATTCCTATAAGGAGGTGCAAACCAAGGAGATCAACCTGGGTCTTGACCTCAAGGGCGGAATGAACGTGGTGCTTGAGATTTCAGTAGAGGACATTATCAGGGCTCTTTCAAACTATAGTACAGACAAGACATTCAATGAAGCAATTGCATTGGCGAAGCAGAAACAGCTTGGCGGAGGCAAGGAAGATTTTATAACGCTGTTTGTACGCTCCTATGAAGAGCTTGATCCGGCTGCCAGGCTCGCCGGAATCTTTGGAACCGTTGAGCTGAAAGGCCGCGTCAATTTCAATTCAACCAATGCTGAAGTACAGAAGGTTCTGGAGGGAGAGATCAACTCAGCCATAGACAACGCATTCAACGTGCTCAGGAACAGGATTGACCGTTTTGGCGTTATACAGCCCAACATCTCGCAGCTTCAGCCGCGTGGCCGTATCCTGGTTGAATTGCCGGGAGTGAAAGACCCGGAGAGGGTACGCGACCTTCTGCAGGGGACAGCTAATCTCGAGTTCTGGGAAACGTATGATAACCCCGAGGTAATCGGTTACCTGATGCAGGCTAATGACTTTCTCAGGTCAATAATGCCAACTGAAGTCATTGCTGCGGCTACTGACACTGTTGCTGCGGAAGCTGTCACGGAAGCTGTCACGGAAGCTGTGCAGGACACAGCCGCCACCGGCGAGAAATCACTTCTTGACATGGTCAGCAGTGACACCGCTGCTGCTGCCGAGGCATCCTCCCTCGAGGAGTTCACCCGTCAGAATCCCCTCTTCGGATTGCTGAGACCAAACGTATCACTTGAGGGACAGCCCGAACCGGGCAGTATAGTGGGCTTCGCCGCAGGCAAGGACACCGCAAGGGTCAATAGCTACCTGGCGATGAACCAGATCAAATCAATGTTTCCCAGGGAGCTTAAGTTCTACTGGAGCCAGAATCCGCATAAATGGGACCCGACAAATACTCTTTACGAGCTTCATGCCATCAGGATCACCACACGTGACGGCCGTGCTCCTCTGACTGGTGACGTTGTCACTTCAGCACGGCCTTCAACAGGCGTCACGGGCTCTGATATCAAGGTTGATTTCTCAATGAATGCCGAGGGTGCGAAGATATGGCAGCGCATGACACGTGACAACATAGGCAGGTGCATTGCAGTGGTACTTGATGACTACGTAAGGTCATACCCGCGCGTTCAGAATGAGATTGCCGGAGGAAACACCGAGATCACGGGCGACTTCACCCTCGAGGAGGCCGAAGACCTTGCAAATATCCTCAAGTCAGGGAAGATGCCTGCACCTGCACGCATCATCCAGGATACGGTTGTAGGCCCTTCGCTTGGAAAGGAGGCAATCAACAGCGGCATGAAATCTTTCATTATCGCCTTCTTTGTCGTGCTCTTGTACATGATCTTCTACTACAGCCGCTCAGCAGGTCTGGTGGCAGACATTGCCATGACTGCCAACCTCTTCTTCATGATGGGCGTCCTTGTCTCGCTCAATGCGGTTCTGACCCTGCCGGGCATAGCAGGTATTGTGCTCTCAATAGGTATGTCGGTTGACGCAAACGTGCTCATCTTCGAGAGAATCAAGGAGGAACTCAGGGGAGGCAAGGGGGTTAAGCAGGCCATTGCTGACGGTTACAAGGGAGCCTCTTCTGCCATCATCGACAGTAACCTTACAACACTGCTTACCGGTGTGATTCTATATTACTTCGGTACAGGTCCTATCAAAGGTTTTGCATCTACACTGGTTATCGGTATCATTACCTCACTCTTCTCGGCAGTGCTTGTCTCACGCCTGATCTATGAATTCCTGCTCAAGCGTAATGTAAGCCTGAAATTCTCCGCTTCATATACCGAGAATTTCCTGCAGAATATGCATATCGATTTCGTTGGTATAAGGAAATACGGTTATATATTTTCCATTACAATTACAATCCTTGCAATTATAACCCTTTCAACCAAGGGGCTCAGCAAAGGTATTGACTTCACCGGAGGCCGTACCTATGTGGTAAGGTTTGAGCAGCCGGTCAATACCGTCGAGATTGCTAATCTCCTGTCAGATGAATTTGAAGGCGATCCTATGGTTGTGACCTTCGGTTCAGAAAACCAGGTGAAGATCAGCACCAAGTTCAAGGTTGAAGACCCGGCAGCCACTGACGAGGTCAATGGTTTGCTGTACGATGGTCTGAAGGAGCTTATTCCCGGAGTTGACCAGCAGACGTTTATCAGCGATTATATTGTCAGTTCAGAGACCGTAGGGCCGACAATCGCAAAGGACCAGGCCTCGAAGGCAGTCTGGGCGATACTGCTTGCACTTGTGGGCATGTTCTTCTATATATTCTTCAGGTTCCGCAGATGGCAGTTCGGTCTCGGATCTTTGGTTTCACTTGCACATGACGTGATCGTTGTGCTTGGTCTATATTCGATTTTGCAGGGCGTCATGCCATTCTCCATGGATATTGACCAGTCGTTTATTGCAGCTATACTTACGGTGGTTGGTTACTCGATAAACGACACCGTGGTTATCTTCGACAGGATCAGGGAGTATCTCCCGATTTACAGGAAACGGACAAAGAGGGAGGTCTACAATATGGCTCTCAACAGCACCCTGGCCCGTACACTCAACACCGGTATGGCAACCATCTTTGTTCTTATTGTGATCTTCATATTCGGAGGGGAGGTGATCAGAGGATTTGTCTTTGCCCTGCTCTTCGGTATTGTCTTCGGAACCTATTCATCGCTCTTCGTTTCAACACCTGTGCTCTATGAAACAACCAGGGGGAAAGATGATGATGAGGCTGTTCCCGTAGAGGCGGAAAAGAAAAAGAAAATAGCCGGATAACGGCTCCCGCACTGAGGCTGCC
>WXFE01000164.1 GCA_009881065.1 Bacteroidales bacterium
ATTTCGTAATCACCATCTGTCATTATTGGATTCTGGCGCGGACCCGGGGAGAGATTGAAAAGTCTATTGCAAAAAATCACCATTTAGCATTATTGAACTCTGACGGACTGAATATGGCCGGTGACAACTCGCAGTCAGGGGTGATGTTGAAATACTTCTCAATCATGCTCAGTGCACCTTCATTGTCGTAAAACCTGATCTCCGTTGCAACGGGATAACCATTGACAGTGTCATATCTGGCAAATTCCACCTCCCTGGAATTCTCTCCTGACCGGCGCCTCATCTTCAGGAACAGATGTGAACTCTTGTCAACCCAGAAGCAGGTACTGAGAGTGTCACCCACTATCCATGCATCGCGCCCCATGCATTGTCCTTCCGCCAGACGATTGAGGTCATAGTTGCATTTCAATGCCCGTTCAGCAGTTGTTTCGGGCAAAACAGTATTAATATCAAGACCCAGCACAACAAGATCGTGTAAATAGTATCTGACTGATTCAAGAGTACCATCCCTGTAACTGAAGATGCTGTCATTTATAAACAATATGCCTGTGCCGTTATCCGGGTCATTGAACTTGATTATGAGATTGCCGGGTGACTTGTAAGCTTCATGCCATATCTCGGTGGCAGTTACGGTGTCATTCCTGTAATGGAGAACCTCCTGCGAGAAGCAGAGAGTCTCATACCAGTTTGATTTGTGCGCTTCGTACATCTGCTCAATTAATTCGTATCCGTCGCGGGGTCTCTGAGAGCATGATGTGATTAAGCAAAATAGAATCAGGACAGGCAGTATATTCTTCATGGTCTTAGGATTTTTTGTTCGTGAACAGACTGGTTTGGGTCATACAACTATTCTTCCGTAAAGTTATAAAGTCGCGGTTAATATTTTACAGTCGAAGCACATTATGCATGGCTGTTATACTGACACTATCTTCAGGATTTGACGAATGATTATAGTCGGTACAGGCTTACAGAGAAATGAGTGTTGAAAACTCCGGGCAAAACTTAATAAGTTAATCTGTGACTCTCCTTTTACAATACTTAGATTTGTATTGCTATCGGTTCTTATCAGATTAATAGGGAATCCGGTGTGAATCCGGAGCTATCCCCGTAGCTGTAAGTCCTGTTATAAAGTTCAATCATACAGCCACTTTTCTTTGTTGAATGGGAAGGCGGTTGAAAGAGGACGAGCCAGAAGACCTGCCGATGCATAGTTTCGTAGCTTTCGGGTGAAAGGCGATTGATACTCTGCCAACGGCAGCCATTCAATTTCAGAATCCCCGCATGCTACCATTTGTTAACAGTTTAAACTTTTAATAAGATGAATGGCAGACTTTACACTATCCGGCAGATCATCAAACGTAACGGCGATCTGGTTGAGTTTAATCCACAAAAAATTGAGCATGCAATCTTCAGGGCCATGCGTGCAACAGGCGTCCCCGACAGAAAGAAGGCAGGTGAACTGTCTGCAAAAGTGGTTGAACAGCTTGAAACAGAAAAAGTGGAGATACCAACCGTTGAGCAGGTACAGGATATTGTTGAAGGAATACTTTTTCAATCAGGTGATTTCCGGCTGGTAAAGGCTTATATCCTGTATCGCAAACAACGGGAACTGGTGCGTAATACCAAAGACATTTTCTCAAATATTGAGGTGGTTGATGATTACCTTTCCCTTAAAGACTGGAGGGTAAAGGAGAGTGCCAATTCATCATACTCACTGCAGGGACTTAATCAGCATATCTCAACTGTGATAACCTCGCAATACTGGCTCAACAAACTCTATCCTGAGAATATTGCGGCGATGCATCGCCAGGGTTATTTCCATATTCACGACCTGGGTTTCCTGAGTGTTTATTGTGTGGGCTGGGATCTGCGTGACCTGCTCGTCTCCGGCTTCAGGGGCGTTACCGGTAAGACACAGACAAGGCCTGCCAGGCATTTCAGAACCGCCCTCGGGCAGATAGTCAATTTCTTCTATACCATGCAGGGTGAAGCTGCAGGTGCGCAGGCCTTCTCCAACTTTGACACACTGCTGGCTCCATTTATCAGGTTTGATAACCTTGGTTATTCCCAGGTAAAGCAGTCGCTGCAGGAATTCCTGTATAATATGAATATCCCAACAAGGGTGGGCTTCCAGACACCATTTACAAACGTGACCCTTGACCTTGTGGTTCCTGATTTTCTTAAAAATGAACCGGTTGTTTACGGGGGAGAACTGCACGAGTCTGTTTATGGCGACTACCAGCATGAGATTAATCTCTTCAACAAGGCATTCGCCGAACTGATGAGCGAAGGAGATGCAACAGGAACACCCTTCTCATTTCCCATACCCACTTACAATATTACCAAAGATTTCGACTGGGATAACCCTGATTATAAGCCAATATGGGAGATGACATCAAAGTACGGTATTCCCTATTTCTCAAACTTCGTCAATTCTGACTTGAGTCCTGATGATGTAAGGAGCATGTGCTGCCGTCTTCGCCTTGATAAGCGTGAGCTCAACAGGAGGGGAGGCGGGCTTTTTGCTTCTAACCCGCTGACAGGCTCCGTGGGAGTGGTTACAATCAACCTGCCGAAACTTGGATACGAAGCCTCTTCGGAACAACAACTGATGCAACGGTTGAGAAACCTGATGGAACTGGCTAAAAGCAGTCTCGAGATTAAGCGGAAAACAATTGAATCATACACTGAAAAGGGATTATATCCCTATTCAAAATACTATCTGCGTGACATCCGAAAAAGGTATAACTGTTTCTGGAAGAACCACTTTTCAACCATAGGTATTGTCGGGATGAATGAGTGCTGCCTCAATTTCCTGGGTGTGGGAATTGCAGACCCTGATGGCAAGGCATTCGCAATACGAGTGCTCAACTACATGAGAGATGTTCTTGTTGAGTTCCAGGAAGAGACCGGAAACATTTACAATCTGGAAGCCACACCGGCAGAAAGCACCGCTTATCGCTTTGCCAGGATCGATACCATGCAGTACGAAGATATAATCACTGCCAACCATAAAGATTACCTTAACGGCTCAAAGCCTTATTATACAAACTCAACACACCTCCCGGTAAACTTCAGTGATGATGTTTTCAGGGTACTCAATCACCAGGATGAGTTGCAGACTCTTTACACGGGAGGCACTGTTCTGCATATCTTTACCGGAGAAAAGGCTATTCCGGCAGCATCAGTCAGGAGTATAGTTAAAAAGATTGCCGGGCAATTCAGGCTGCCTTACTTTACTCTTTCACCCACGTTCAGTATATGCCCCTCTCACGGCTATATCCATGGTGAACACTTTGAATGCCCCGAGTGCGGAAGCGCCTGCGAGGTATTCAGCAGGATAGTCGGTTATCTCAGGCCTGTCAGTCAGTGGAACGATGGTAAGAAAAAGGAGTTCATTGACCGTAAGGTATTCCGGTTTGATAACGTGGCGAAAAAAAACAGCCTGTATAATAGGAATGAAAATAGTGACCCTGTTGCCGTTTCCGCCGGGGATGACGGATCAAAACAGCCGGAAGGATGCGCATAGGGGGAATCGTGCACAGCAGCCTGATTGACTGGGAAGGCAAAATAGCATCGGTGATTTTTACAAAGGGCTGTAACTTCAGGTGCGGTTACTGCCATAACCCTTATCTGGTCTTACCGCATCTTATCCGTAAAACGAGGGATATACCGGTTGAAGAGGTGCTTGGTGACCTGGAGGAACGGAAGGAATGGATTGATGGAGTGGTGGTTACAGGAGGTGAGCCAACCATCCATGCTGACCTGCCTGATTTCATCGGACACCTCAACGCAATGGGCCTGCTTATTAAGCTTGATACCAACGGCACCAACCCTGAAATGTTAAGATATCTGATTGTGAACAAACTCCTGGATTATGTGGCAATGGATATCAAGACAGTGATTGAAGTGTCACAGTACCAGGAAATCACAGGTTGTTCTGTCAATGGCATTACATCACTGATCACTGAGTCTGTTGAAATACTGAGATCGTCAGGCATTAGCTATCAGTTACGTACAACAGTGATACCCGGGTATCACACAGATGAAATATTAGAGCAACTTAACAGGGAGCTTGCTGCAGATTATTACGTGACACAACCTTTCAGAGAAGGAGAGAATATTTGTTTTTACACTGATATGTCCAAAATATGTAATGGAAGAAAAGCATTTTAACGGAATTAGAGGAACGAAGCCATCAAGGGGGTACATCCAGGTATATACCGGTAACGGGAAGGGGAAGACCACTGCGGCCCTGGGCCTTGCACTGAGGGCGGCCGGAGCAGGAAAAAAAGTCTTCTTTGCACAGTTCGTCAAGGGTCTTCCTTACTCTGAAACAAAGATAATTGAACGTTGCCTCCCCGGAATAGTTCTCAGACAATACGGTCGAGGTTGTTTTATTCATGGCAAACCGGGTGAGAAGGATATTGAAGCAGCTGCTGCCGGCATGGAGGAGATCAGTGAAATAGTCAGGTCAGGTGTCTATGACATCGTTGTTCTGGATGAAGCTTCAATAGCAGTTTATTTTAACCTGATCACCCCTGACATGCTTATTGAACTGCTTAAATCAAAACCAGAGCAGACTGAAATCATCGTTACCGGCAGATATGCTCCGCAGGAACTCATTGATATGGCTGATCTTGTGACCGAGATGAAAGAGATAAAGCATTACTATAATGAGGGAGTGGAAGCAAGAGAAGGTATTGAGTACTAATAAACTATGTTGCCGTGCTCATGCCAAAAAATGCCATGGAATGCGCAACAGAATACTCATCTCGGTTCCAATTTAGTCCGGCAGATATATCCTTGCTGAGTTTTTTCGAGCATCACTACTCCGCCGAACGGGATTTTTTTACCAAAAACAGTATCAGCCTCTTCCAGTCCCAGGCTAACCAGCATGGCCCTCATCAGTCCGGCATGCGTCACTGCAAGTATTCTTTTCCCCTTGCCGCTGATATCCTGAAGGAATGACCACGCGCGTTGTTGCAGGTCGATGAATGATTCGCCCCCCGGGCAGCGCATGGAAGTATAGTCAGAGAACCATTTTTTGCCATCAGGCGAGCCAAAAATATCATCCCATCTTACTCCCTCCCAGTCTCCGAAGTTCACTTCCAGGAGCCGGCTGTCAGGCAGTATGTCATTGCTGAAAAGCTCTGCAAGACGAAGGCACCTCTTCAGGGGACTGCTGTAAATAAGGTCGAATTCAATACCTGCCAGCTGAGAGACAACTGCCGGATACTCGGAACAGAAGGTGTCGGCCACGTCGATATCAGTCTGCCCGTAACAGATACCTTCAGACATGGCTGTCCGTGTATGTCTTACAAGACAGAGGAATTCATCCATGATGCAGGCACTGCTGTTAATAGAAGATAAAAGATCAGTTCCGTAATCTGTTGTACGGCACCCAGAGTGTCTCCCGTGTAGCCTCCTATCCGGCGGTGAAGGTAGTGACGGAAAGCTGCAAGGAAGGCAAGAGAGAGAGCAGTATAAAGAATCACAAATCTGTAATTGAACAATATCATGGGGATAAAACCGGTAACTGATATGATTACAATGGATTTCCAGTCAATTCCATTTCTTGAGAAAAAGGCTTTTCCTTCATTCTTACGCGCATATACAGAGGTTTTGACAAGCAGTGAGGGGAAGACCCTGCTTACGCAATATGCCGCGATTATAATTGCCGGGAGCTTTTCCACGGGCAGACTTATCAATGCAACTATTTTCAGGGCAAAAAGCAGAATGAGGGCAATGGTTCCGAATGTCCCGATACGGCTATCTTTCATTATCTCCAGTATCCTGTCCCTGGACCAGCCCCCGCCAAACCCGTCAACAAAGTCGGCCAGCCCGTCCTCGTGGAAAGCTCCTGTCACCAGAACAGAAACAGTCAGGGCAATAGTCACCGCCACGGGCACCGGCATCACGAGTAAAGCCAGCCACAGGACACCTGCCGTAATTGCGGCAACGATAAACCCGGTGAGCGGGTAGTATCGAAGCGTCTTGCTCATGATTGCTTCAGAGTATTCCGTGACACGGGGGCAGGGAATACGCGTGAAGAACATCAGCGCATTGAGAAACAGGTTAAACTCTTT
>WXFE01000165.1 GCA_009881065.1 Bacteroidales bacterium
CAAGCGCCGTGGTGACAAGAAGACTGAGGATGCCGCCGCGGAGGATGCCGCTGCAGACTCATCTGCACAAGAGAGCGGAGCTACCGGATCACCGGCCCGGGAGGCTGCAGACTCATCTGCACAAGAGGGCGGAGCTACCGGATCACCGGCCCGGGAAGCTGAAACCACTGCTGAGTCCACAACTACTGAAGTCCCAAAGCCCGGTGATGGAGAATGAGTGGGTTGTCATAGCAGGCTTCAGCGATGATGTCAGAAGTCAGATTGCCGTTGAGAGGCTTCTGTCAAACGGAATCGATGCAGTGGCGGTAGACAAGCGTGACCGCATATATAAGATAGGTGAGATCGAGATTTTTGTCCATCGTGACAATGTGATCATAGCCAAGGAAATAATCAAGGATTTGTAGTGTGTCAAATTTTGTCAGACGCACCGTCACCGGTGCCTTCATAGTGATTTTCGTACTTGGTGGATTGTGGCTCCACCCTGTATCATTCTTCCTTGTTGGTGCAGTGATGATTGCCGGCACACAGCGTGAGTATTACCTCATGGTCAGGGGTACAGGGGTACGGCCTCAACTGATCACCGGAATAATCAGTGGATTCCTTCTCTATGTCATCTCCACCACAGTGGCGCTGGGGTGGGTTCCGAGAAGCTGGTTCCTTGTAATGATCCCGGTGATGTCAATAATAATGATCATCGAGTTGTTCCGAAACGTGGAAAGACCTTTTGATTCCCTGGCACATACTTTTTTCTCGATACTGTACACCGCAGTGCCGTTTTCCATGTTTCCCTTCTCTGCTTTCAACCAGACAGGCTTAAGCCCGCTGATACCGATGGAGGGGATTGTATTCTCACCCGGAATCATGGTTGGTTTTTTCCTGCTGCTATGGACCAATGATACCGGTGCCTATCTTGTAGGGTCTGCCCTGGGGCGGCACCAGCTCTTTAAACGTATATCACCAAAGAAAACATGGGAAGGTTTCTTTGGCGGCCTGGCGCTGACATTGCTCGTGGCAAGGCTCTTTTCCGGGTGGCTCGGCGTGGCTGATACCAAAGGGTGGGTGGTCATTGCATTGATCATCTCCGTGGGGGGAACGTTTGGTGACCTGCTGGAGTCGATGCTCAAGCGGAGCCTGGGATTGAAGGACTCAGGAACAATTTTGCCGGGACACGGCGGCTTTCTTGACAGGTTTGACAGCGTGGTAGTGGCATTCCCGCTGGTTTATCTTTACATAGCAACGATGCTTTGATATGACTATTGGAAAATTCAGGATACACAGGGAGGGTTACAGGATAATTATAGGTGTATTTCTTGGGCTGGTTGCCCTGAACATCGCCGTATGGCTGGTGTGGGCCGGCCCTACGCTTTATCACTGGCTGGCCGCTTTTGCGTCACTCCTCCTGTTTCTTTTCATCGTGATGTTTTTCAGGACACCGGGCAGACCGCTTGAGCCCAACCCTCTTCTCGTCTATGCACCGGCTGACGGTAAGATTGTGGTTATTGAAGAGACATATGAGAAGGAGTATTTCAGGGACAATCGCCTTCAGATCTCTATATTCATGTCGCCCTTCAACATGCACAGCAACAGGTATCCAATCTCAGGTACCGTTACCTGGACACACTACCAGCCGGGCAAAAAATTTCATGCCCGAAGCCCGAAATCATCCGAATTGAACGAAAGGAGCAGTGTGGTTGTTTCCAGTGAGAACGGCACTGAGATTCTTGTCAGGCAGGTGGCAGGTGCCGTGGCCCGTCGCATAGTGACCTACTCGAAAAAGGGAGATAAGGTGCATCAGGGCGATGAACTGGGGTTCATCAAGTTTGGCTCGCGCGTAGATATCTTCCTTCCCACCGGAACGGTGGTTGATGTCAGGATGTTTGAACAGGTCAGGGCCAGCAGAACAATTCTTGCAAGTGTTATTTAATGTTTAAAAAAATGAAAGCAGACAACCGTGTAATTGATCTTACTCCTGATGTAAAATGGATTGGAGTGCTTGATTATGACATCAGGACTTTTGATATCGTGATGCATACTGATCACGGCACTACCTATAACTCCTATTTCATCAACGCTGAGAAAAAGGCCATAATAGAAACAGCCAAGGAGAAATTCAGTGATGTTTTTCTCAGCAAGCTCCGGCAGGTCACTGATCCTGCTGAACTGGCATACATAGTCCTTGATCATACTGAGCCCGACCATTCCGGCGCCATGCGTCAGTTGCTTGATCTGGCTCCCGGGGCGGTGGTGGTTGGAAGCGGCAACACAATCAGGTATCTCGGTGACATAGTAAACAGGCCTTTCAAATCACTGATAGTGAAAGATGGTGATACACTTGACCTGGGCAACAAGACACTGAAGTTCATCTCGGCTCCGAACCTTCACTGGCCTGACAGCATCTATACATACATTGTGGAAGATAAGATACTGTTTACATGTGATTCATTCGGGGCGCATTACTGCCATGCGGAGCTGTTTGACGATCTTGTGGGTGATTATCAGGCAGATTTCAGGTATTATTTCGATGTGATCCTGAAGCCTTACAGCAAGTTCATGGTCAAGGCCATAGAGAAGATACGCCCGCTTGAGATTTCAATGATTGCCCCCGGCCATGGCCCTGTTCTCAGGAAGAACTGGAAGAGTATCGTAGATGAAACCCGCCGTTTATCAGAAGAGTATCTTGCTCTTACTGAGCGGTCAGGCGTGAAGAGAGTGCTGATAACATATGTCTCGGCATACGGATACACAGCGGAGATGGCCAGGTTGATAGCTGAAGGCGCTTCAAAGGCAGAAAACCTGGAGGTGGAGGTTCTGGACATTGAAACGGCTGATATCGGATTGATTGACTCGAAGATTGCCATAGCAGATGGCATCATAGTCGGATCGCCTACCATCAACCAGAACACCCTTCTGCCGGTCTACAATCTCATGGCTGTTGTCAGTCCGTTGCGTGACAGGGGAAAGCTGGCAGGGTCATTCGGATCATACGGCTGGAGTGGTGAGGCGCCATCGATGATTGCGGAGATGCTGAAGAACCTGAAATTGAAATATTTCGAAGAGCCAGCCGCCTTTAAGTTTGTTCCCGAGGATGGTAAGGACAAAACGCTCATTGAATATGGTGAGCGGTTTGGAAAGGCATTGACATCTCCTGTATAACATTGGATATTATATATGGTAACGCCGGGTCTGAGGCCCGGCGCCACGTGCATGCATGCAGAATCTGAGACCCGGCGCCACGTGCATGCATGCAGAATCATCCGGACATAATGGTAGTGCCGGGTCTCAGACCCGGCACTATGATGCAATGTTGTGGATGTTACGAGATTGAGATTGTCCTGGTCTTTTCCTTCTTCTTCTCTTCTTCAAGTTTGGGAATCTCAACGTTCAGGATGCCATCCTTGTAGTTGGCTTTAATCTTATCTCCGTTTACATCCTCGGGAAGATAGAAACTGCGGCAGAATGAGCTGTAACTGAACTCCCTGCGCATGTAACCCTCCCGCTCATCATGCTTCTCCTCATTATGCTCCGAAGAAATGGTGAGAACCTCATCTTTTACTTCAATCTTCAGGTTCTTCTTGTCCATGCCGGGAACGGCAAGCTCAAGATAAAACGCCTTCTCATCTTCCCTGATATTTACTGCAGGCAAACTGGTTGATGACCTGGTGAATGTGGGAAAGAAATCTTCATTGAGAAAATCCGATAAAGTAAGCGGCTTGTAACCTCTTCTGGTAATCGTTGGTAACATAGTAACCTCCTTTTTTATATTATTAGACTTTATTTTTATTTGCTTTTACACCCTTAATATTTCAATTCATGTGCCGCTTCCAAAAAGATGACACAATGGCATGCAATCAATATTTAGCATGACATAATGGCATTTTATATGATCAGGTTGTTAAACCGGGAATTATTTCTAATTTTGAAAATGCAATGTTTGCCCGCACGGTGAAGTACGGAAAACCAATTGCTTGAGACCTGTTTGACAATGAATACTACCCTCCGTAACATCCTCATAATTATAGGACTGGCTATATTGGTTTATCTTTTCTGGTATTTCAGGAGTATGATAGCCTATATCCTCGCTGCCGGGGTGATCTCACTAATTGGCAGGCCGGTAGTTGATCTGCTGAATGGTATCCGTATCTGGAAATTCAGATTCCCGAAGGCACTCAGCTCGTTGCTGACTCTACTGTTGCTCTATGGGCTCTTTGCACTCTTCTTTGCCATTTTCATCCCGCTGGTGAGCCGTCAGATTGATGCCCTTTCCGGTTTTGACGCCGGTTCCATTGTGCAGGGTCTTCGTGACCAGCTTGACAAGATTGATACGGTACTGAGAAAGTTTTACCGGGATATGCCGGCTGACAAAACCCTGTATGACATTGTTGTCACAACAATAACCAACATTCTCAATCCGACCTCCATTACCGATTTTGCCGGGAATATTGTTACCGTATTGCGCAAGATGGTTGTCGGCTTCGTGGCTATAACCTTCCTCGCATTCTTCTTCCTGAAGGATGAGGGGCTGTTCAAGGAGACGATCATGGTGTTGGTGCCGGATCAGTATGAAAAGCGGGTCAGGAATGTGCTTCATTCAATCAAGAAACTGCTCATCAGGTATTTCATAGGTATCATTCTTCAGAGCACCGTGGTGCTTATCAACATCACCATCGGTATGACCATTATCGGTTTCCCGTTCCACCAGGCGCTGGTGATGGGGCTGCTGATAGGGATCTTCAACATCATCCCCTATGTAGGCCCCTGGCTTGGTGGTTTCGCTGCAGTTCTCATGGGTGTGGCCACCGCGGTGACCACAACAGGTTATCCTGTGATATGGCTGCTTATAATCTATATGGTTATCGTCATTGCCTGTACCCAGATCATTGATAACAACCTTATCCAGCCGATGATCTATTCGCGAAGCGTCAATGCCCATCCGATTGAGATCTTCCTGGTAATCCTGGCCGTTGGCAGCTTTGCAGGAATCATCGGAATGATTCTGGCGGTGCCGGCCTATACCGCTCTCAGGGTCTTCGCACGTGAGTTCTTCTATAACTTCGGACCGGTAAGAAAGATTACATCAGGTCTGGGAAAAGAGATCAGAGAAACAGAGCCGGAACCATAATGGGCAGCGCAGCCAAAACAGTCAACAGGATATTCAGATTCTATTATGACGGTTTCCGGACCATGTCATGGTGGGGAAAAAAGGTCTGGATAATAATCCTTGTCAAGCTATTCATCATTTTTTTAATACTCAGGATATTTTTCTTCCCTGATTTTCTGAAGGTTAACTTCAGTAATGACAGGGAGAGGAGTGATTATGTACTTGAACAATTAACCGGAAACAACTGACAATATGATTGAAAACTTTGACCTGTCACTTGTAAACTGGTCAAGGGCTCAGTTCGCACTGACAGCAATCTATCACTGGCTCTTCGTGCCTCTGACGCTCGGCCTCTCATTTATTCTTGCCTTCATGGAGACTCTCTATGTGCGCACCGGTGATGAAATGTGGAAGAAGATAACAAAATTCTGGATGACACTCTTCGGCATCAACTTCGCCATAGGGGTGGCCACCGGCATCATACTTGAATTTGAATTTGGCACCAACTGGTCGAACTATTCGTGGTTTGTGGGCGATATCTTCGGGGCGCCGCTGGCTGTCGAAGGCATCCTGGCCTTCTTCCTTGAAACAACCTTCGTGGCTGTCATGTTTTTCGGCTGGAACAAGGTGGGCAAAAAATTCCACCTGGCCTCCACCTGGCTTGTCGCCATTGGTGCGAGCCTTTCAGCCCTCTGGATACTGGTTGCCAATGCATGGATGGAAAACCCGGTTGGCATGGCTTTTAATCCTGATACCGCACGCAATGAGATGAACAGCTTCCGCGAAGTAGTCTTCAATCCTGTTGCAGTAGATAAATTCCTGCATACGGTGACATCCGGATTTGTTCTGGCATCGGTTTTTGTTGTTGGCATAAGTGCCTGGTTCCTGATAAGGAAGAGAGAGCAGGAGCTGGCACGAAGGAGTATACTCATTGCCGGCATATTCGGCCTGGTATCGGGGCTGGCGGTGGCGCTGACAGGAGACTCTTCGGCACGTACCCTGGCACAGGTGCAGCCGGTTAAATTTGCTGCAATGGAGGCTCTGTATGAGGGAAAGAGCGACGCAGGCCTGACGGTTATCGGTGCACTTACTGACAGCGGCGAGAAGATTGGCGAGAAGAAGGTACATGGCATGAAGCTGAAGATTGAGATCCCCGGGCTGCTCTCAATCATGACTACAGGCAAGGGCGACGGTTACGTCCCCGGGCTGAAGGACCTGGTTAACGGCAATCCTGAAAGAGGTATTCTCTCTGTCAGTGAGATGATGGAAAGAGGAGGTCACGCAAGGCAGGTGCTTATCGACTACAAGATGGCAAAGGAACTCGGTGACACTGACTCAATGGCGATGCTGGCAGCCAGATTTGAGGATAAGGATTTCGTAGAAAACTACTTCAGGTATTTCGGGTACAGCTATTTTGATCATCCCTGGCAGGTCATACCCTCTGTACCGGTGACATTCTATGCCTTCAGGGTTATGGTGGGGCTGGGCTTCTTCTTTATCCTGCTTTTTGTGCTTGCCATCTGGTTCCACCGGAGAAAGACCCTGGAGAAGAATACCTGGTTCCTGTGGATAGCACTCTTCTCAATCCCGCTGGCTTACCTGGCCAGTGAGCTCGGCTGGATAGTCACAGAGATGGGCCGGCAGCCCTGGATTATACAGAACCTCATGCCTGTTCATGTGGCCGTAACAAATATCAGTGCAGGCGCTGTCCGGACAACTTTCTGGCTCTTTGCAGTGCTGTTCACAGCCCTGCTTATTGCAGAGATTTCAATTATGGTAAGACAGATAAAAATCGGACCAAAACAGTAGGAGGAAAGGATTATGACATTGCAGATATCTTATTTGTTCCTGCGCGAGTACTGGTGGCTGATAATATCACTTCTCGGAGGCCTCCTCGTTTTCCTCATGTTTGTTCAGGGAGGACAGTCGTTTATCTTTTCGCTTCCGCGAAACGACATACAGCGGAAGATGGTAACCTATTCCCTTGGCCGGAAGTGGGGTTTCACCTTCACCACCCTGGTGACATTCGGCGGTGCCTTCTTCGCCTCTTTCCCGCTCTTCTATGCAACCAGCTTCGGAGGGGCATACTGGTTATGGATGGCAATACTGTTCAGCTTTGTCATACAGGCAGTAGCCTACGAGTACCGCTCCATGCCTGCCAACGTCTATGGCACACGTCTTTTTGACACCTTCCTCTTCATCAATGGCTGCCTGGGCCCGTTCCTTATCGGAGTGACCGTGGCCACCTTCTTCACAGGCTCTGACTTCACCCTCGACCTTTTCAACAGGGTGCACTGGGGCTCAGGCTGGCACGGCCTGGAAGCACTGATCAATCCTGTTAACCTGCTGCTTGGATTTGCGGTGCTCTTCCTGGCCAGGGTGCTGGGGCTGATGTACCTTGGAAACAGCATAGACGATAAGGAGCTGACAGCTTCAATAAAGAAGGCACTGGTGAGAAATGCCGTTCCGTTCCTGCTCTTCTTTCTTGCATTTGTCGCGGCTATTCTCCTCGGGAAAGGTTACAGGGCCGATCCGGTCACCGGAGAGGTTACACTTGTAAAATATCATTACCTGCATAACCTGGCTGGCAACGTCGTCACCCTGGTTTTATTCGCGGGAGGAGTGATACTGGTCCTTGTATCACTATGGCTGGGTATCTTCAGGGGTTCGCGAAGAGCAATATGGTATGCCGGTTTCGGAACAGTACCGGTAGTAATTGCCCTGTTCCTGATGGCAGGCTACGGAGAGACAGCTTTCTATCCGTCATCAACCGATCCTGGCAGCTCTCTGACGCTGGCAAAGGCATCATCGAGTTACTTTACCCTGAAGACGATGATGTATGTTTCGTTCATCATACCGTTTGTTGTGGCATATATTTGGTATGCCTGGATCGCGATCACCCGGAGCCGGATAACCAGGGAGGAACTGGCTGGCGATGATCACACATACTGATAATCTGGAAACTAACGCGGCAGTGTCAATGGATATAGTGCAGACGGGATCGTGGGGTTTTGGCGAAGGGCCTTTAATAATTGCAGGGCCGTGCAGCGCCGAGAGCGAGGAGCAGCTTATGGCCACAGCCAGGGCGCTGAAAGCCACGGGCAGGGTTCATCTTCTGAGGGCCGGTTTATGGAAACCGCGTTCAAGGCCCTCTTCATTCACGGGTGAGGGGTTCAGGGCGCTGGAGTGGCTTCGCAGGGTAAAGGCGGAGACAGGGCTCCGGGTGGCGGTGGAGGTGGCATCACCTGAGCATGCCCGTGCTGCCATTGAGGCAGGCGTTGATGCGTTGTGGATCGGGGCACGCACAGTGTCGAATCCGTTCAGCGTTGACACTATCGCTTCAGCCCTGCGGGGAAGTGATATACCCGTGATGGTCAAGAACCCTCTCAGTCCTGACCTGGATCTGTGGGAGGGAGCCATTGAGAGAGTGTACAGCGCAGGCATACGCAAGATAGCGGCAATTCACAGGGGCTTCACCCCCTACAACAAAAGCCGCTACCGCAATCTTCCACAGTGGGAGCTGGCCATTGAGCTCCGGAGCCGGATACCATCCCTTCCTGTTATCTGTGATCCCAGCCACATGTCAGGGAAGGCAAGCCTGGTGCCGGAAATGGCACAGAAAGCGCTTGACATGAACATGGCAGGACTGATGATTGAGGTACACCATGACCCTGCCAGTGCGCTGAGCGACAGGGAGCAGCAGCTTACTCCCGACGAATTTGAGAAGATGATGGGAAGCCTGCTCTTCCGGTCACACACCAGCAGTGATATCGGGTTCATCAATCATCTCGAGGAACTGCGCAACAGGATAGACTCAATTGACTATCAGCTGATCGGACTGCTCGCATCGAGGATGCGTATATCCGGGGAGATGGGAGAGTACAAGTGCCGGAGCGGCGTGACCGTCTTCCAGCTCGATCGGTGGCTGGAGATCCTGGAGTCGAGGACACAGCAGGGTGTCAGCGAGGGTCTTGACATTGAGTTTGTGGGCAGGGTAATACGGATGATTCATGAGGAATCGATCCGCTGCCAGGATGTGGTGATGAAGAAGCTACATGACGCCGGAGGATGTCCTCCTGCCGGCAGTGACGGAGAAAATGAATGAAATGAGGAGATAGGCAGCCATTATCATTGGCAGCGCCGCGATCCTGAATATGACAAGCAGCAGGATACTTACCGCCACGAAGATGAGGCGCTCCTCGTTTCCCTTCCACTTCAGGCTGGTGAACTTGAGCGAAAACATCCGTACATTGAGGAGCATCATTACCGACAGGAAGAGAGCGAGGAGGCTGATGAACAGAGGTGATCCGGCCATCATGTCATAGATCCGGCAGTCACTCCATGCAGCGGCGAGTGACACCGAGACTATCGTGAAGGCGCTTGCAGGTGTGGCTAATCCCCTGAATGATGATGACTGCTCCGGGTCATTGTTGAATCTGGCAAGCCTCAGCGCTGAGGCGGCAGGTATGATGACTGCAACGGCAAAGGCTTTCAGTTCAGTCATGCCCCCTGCGGTTAGGAGGTTGAATACGATGGAGCCGGGAGCGACCCCGAAGGTTACCATGTCAGCAAGGCTGTCCAGTTCTTTTCCCAGGGCTGAATATGCCTTTAGCACTCTGGCTGCAAAACCATCTGAAAAATCAAACACCATTCCGACTATGATGCAGTATGATGCATAATCATTATAACCTTTTATTACACAGACTATTGCGGCAAAACCACATATAAGGTTCAGAAGGGTGAGTGTGTTCGGGATATGTTTTATCATAACTCTTTTTGAGGCATCGCTAAAATACAATAATAGTGGCAATTATTATTTGTTTATTTTTGCCTTCGGATCATGAGGGACCTGACCAATATAAAAATAGCAGTTGACTTTGACGGCACCATTGTTGAACATGAGTATCCCGCCATCGGCAAAGAGAAGCTTTTTGCCTTCATCACCCTGAAGGAGCTTCAGAAGAGGGGGGCGCTGCTCATCCTGTGGACCTTCCGTGAGGGGAAGGAGTTACAGGAAGCCGTCGACTTTTGCAGTCAGAATGGAATCGAATTTTATGCCGTGAACCGTAATTACCCGGAAGAACAGTGGACAGACGGTAACCCGAGGAAGATCAATGTGGACATCTTCATTGATGACAGGAACGCTGGCGGTTTTCCGGGATGGGGTGAGGTTCTCCACATGATTGACCCATGGACTGAAAGGGAGGAGGAGGCGATGCGCAGGATAAAAAGGCGCCGGTTCAGTCTGTTTGGCAAAAAATGAACAGAACCCATGAAGAGAATTGTTGGTTATATCTCACTGCTGAGTCTGGTGCTGGTATCCGTGGTCTCATGTTCCGGCTCTGCCGGGAAGCGTGGAACAAAGGCCGTGGAAGATGCTGCTGTTGCCACAGAGAGTGACCCGAGACCGGCCAAAAGACTGATAGAGGTGCTGTCACCTGCTGATAATGCGTCCTATGTCTGCACCGACAGGATCGTTTTTTCCGTTGGTCCCGCTGCAGGACAGACAGAGGTTGACTCAGTGCAGGTGTGGGTAGGGAGCAGGCTGGCACGTACGCTGACGACCATTCCCGCCATGGCGGAGCTTGATATGGACGGTAATCCGGGCAGAATCTCTGTCAGGGCAGTGGCATACTCACAGGCCTCCAGGCCCCAGACGGTGACCCTCTTCATTAATTTGGCCTCAGACATCACACCGGTTACGTACCGTTACAGGGTTGTCAAAAGCTACCCGCATGACAGGAGAGCCTATACACAGGGACTGGTATATGACAACGGGTTCTTTTATGAGGGAACAGGCCAGCAGGGAGAGTCGTCACTCAGAAAGGTGGAAGCGGAGACAGGCAAGGTAATCAGCCAGGTGAACCTCGACGGCTCCCTGTTCGGTGAGGGGGTGTCGTTGCTGGGAGATTTCATCTACCAGCTCACATGGACCAGCAAGGTGGGGTTTGTATATGAGAAGGAGACTCTCCGCCAGGTAAAGCGTATCTATTATCAGACCCAGGGATGGGGACTTGCAACAATGGGTGACAGCCTGGTGATGAGTGACGGAACAAACGTGATCTGGTTCCTTGATGCTGATTTCAATGTTCTTTCCTCGGTTGATGTGTGGGACAACAAGGGTGTTGTCGATAATCTGAATGAGCTTGAGATCATTGACGGCGAGCTGTGGGCTAACATTTGGCAGACTGACAGGATTGCACGGATTGATCCTCATACCGGGAAGGTGCTGGGATATGTTGAGCTGAATAATCTTCTTCCGCGTGAGGAGCGCGATTCCATGACGGATGTGCTTAACGGCATTGCCTGGGATGCTGAGGGCCGGCGTCTCTTTGTCACCGGCAAATACTGGTCCCGTCTTTTCGAGATTACTGTCTCGCCCGTTTCGCGCAACTGAATTGGCCAGCCTCTCTTTGTCACCGGCAAATACTGGTCCCGTCTTTTCGAGATTACTGTCTCACCCGTCTCGCGCAACTGAATTGACCGGTCAAACCGGACTGCCTGTTGAAAACGTGTTAATAACCCCGAAAAAATTGTTTACAATAACATACGGGTCCGGTTTCCGGAGAATGGCATTAATTGTAAATTTGAAGCTCATTAATAAAAAGAAAAACAGGATTATATGTCAAGGATAATAGCACTGGCCAATCAGAAAGGAGGAGTAGGGAAGACGACCACTGCAATCAATCTCGCTGCGAGTCTGGCCGCGCTTGAAAAGAAGGTTCTCATTGTTGATGCTGATCCGCAGGCTAATGCCACCTCGGGGGTGGGCATAGACCTGAAGCAGGTGAAGACAACCATATATGACTGCCTGATTGACGGGGTCAATCCACGGCAGGTTATACTGCAGTGCGGCATTGACAACCTGTCGATCATACCTTCCAATATTGACCTTGTGGGGGCGGAGATAGAGATGCTTGAGAGACCCGAGAGGGAGAAAACGCTGAAGAAGATACTTGCACCCATAGTTACCGATTATGATTACGTGCTGATAGACTGTTCCCCGTCGCTCGGCCTGCTGACGGTCAATGCACTCACGGCTGCCGACTCGGTAATCATTCCCGTGCAGTGTGAGTATTTTGCGCTTGAGGGGCTGGGCAAGCTGCTCAACACCATCAAGATCATTCAGTCCAACCTGAATCAGTCACTTGAGATAGAGGGGTTCCTGCTGACCATGTATGACTCGCGCCTGCGCCTGGCTAACCAGGTGGTTGAAGAGGTCACGCGCCATTTCCGGCAGATGGTCTTCAATACAATCATACAACGCAACGTAAAGCTCTCGGAGGCTCCCAGCTACGGGCAGCCTGCCATACTTTATGATGCTGAATCAAGGGGTACGGTCAATTATCTCAACCTGGCCCGTGAACTGCTTGAGAGGGTGGAAGCCAGGCAGAATAACTAAAAACGTTAATCCGCATAATGAACACGAGCAAAAAGAGCCCGCTGGGCAGAGGTCTGGGAGCCCTTATTGAAGGTGTTGAAAAAGAGGCTCTCGAAAAGAAGGTGGAGGCCAACCTCCAGATAGAAATCGACGCAATTGATGGCAATCCTTTTCAGCCACGTACCCGTTTCGACAGCCAGTCACTTGAGGAGCTTGCCGCCTCCATCCGCCAGATGGGCATTGTTGTTCCGCTCACCGTCAGGGAGACAGGTGACGGCCGTTACCAGCTCATTGCCGGTGAACGCCGTCTTCGTGCAGCGCGCATGGCCGGGCTGACACACGTTCCTGCCTATGTCCGCACGGCTGATGACACTGCTATGCTTGAGATGGCCCTCGTGGAGAATATCCAGAGGGAAGACCTCGACGCCATTGAGGTTGCGATAACCTACCAGCGCCTAATAGAGGAATGCAGCCTGACCCAGGAACAGCTCAGTGACAGGGTGGGGAAACAACGTTCAACGGTGGCCAACTACCTGCGCCTGCTGAGGCTGCCCGCAGAGATACAGCTCGGCATCCGCAACCGTAACCTCACCATGGGACACGCACGAACCCTGGTGAATATCGAAGACCCGGCCAGGCAGATTAATGTTTTCTATCATATCATCGAGGAGGACCTCTCTGTACGGGCAACGGAAGACCTGGTCAGGCGCCTTCAGAGGGAGGCGGCAAAAGACCCTGCAAAAATTGAAAAAAAGAATAAGCTCAACGCCGAATACCAGGAGCTGTCAAAACAGCTCAGCAACCTCTTCCAGTCAGATGTTCAATTCCGGATAAATCAAAAAGGCCGGGGAAAAATTGTAATTCCATTCTCTGACAGCGAGGAGATGGAACGCATAATAGGATTGCTCGACAAGCTTAACAGGTAATTTTATTTATATTTGCCGGCAAACTAAAATGTTTGTCCTTGAAGCTCAGCAGCACTATAGCAGCTTTTCTCCTTTTTGTCATTACCTTAACCAGCACGGCCCAGCCGGCTGACACTGTGCCTGTGAGAAAAGAGAGGGCAAAGAGATATTCAATTGAGCCAATCAGGGCGACAATGTATGCTGCAGCACTGCCGGGCCTCGGTCAGATATACAACCGCAAATACTGGAAGGTGCCGATAGTCTATGCAGGTTTCGGTGCACTTGGCTATGCCGTCACCTTCAATACCAAAAACTACAACACATTTATAAATGCATACCAGGATTTCACCGATATCATTCCGGAGACTGACAGTTACCTCGACCTTCTGGTAAACATGAATCCTGAACAGTATGACCCGGTACTCCACCCTAAAACCTACAATCCATCCACCGAGTCGTGGGTAAAAACCACTCTCCTGAACGGTGTTGACTATTACCGGAAGTACCGTGATCTTTCGTATATTGGCATTGCGGCATGGTACCTTTTAACGATTATTGACGCGCATGTAGATGCCAGCCTTTTTGACTATGATATATCCGATGACATCAGGGCTTCAGTTGTGCCGGTGAGTTTTAACTATTCCGGAGTATCTCCGGGTATAACATTTGCCCTGTTAAAGACGTTTTAATTTTATTATGAAGAAGAATCTGAAGAAAATCATCCTTCCGCTGTTCCTGTCGATAGTAGCGCTTCCCGCCCTGGCGGTTAATGATACAATAATAATCAGGAGTGATGAATCAACAGAGCTGATAGAGCATGACCTCGACAGTCTCCTGAACAACTGGTTCATCAGGATGTCGGTAGCAGGTGCCGATCTTTCCTCTGCCGATTCGGTTATACATGAATTCAGCGATTCGATTTACAAGGACCGCCTCAGCCGTATCAACTCCATTATAATTCCACCCTACAACAATATTGTCCGCAATCACATCCATGTATACACGGAGCGGAAGGTGGACAAGTTCAGGGTTATGCTGGGTCTGCAGGACTATTACTTTCCTATGATAGAGGATATCTTCGATTCTTACGGGCTGCCGGTGGAGCTTAAGTACATGGCAGTCATTGAATCTGCCCTTAATCCCAATGCGGTCAGCCGGGCAGGTGCAACGGGGTTGTGGCAGTTCATGTACAGCACCGGGAGGATGTACGGTCTGACGATCAATTCGGTGGTGGATGAGAGGCGTGATCCGGTCAGGGCAACCCATGCTGCAGCAAAATACCTGAAGGATTTGTACGGTATCTACAATGACTGGATCCTGGTAATTGCGGCATACAACTGCGGACCGGGCAATGTCAACAAGGCTATCCGCCGGTCGGGAAACAGGAAGGATTACTGGGAGATATACTACCGTCTTCCCCGTGAGACCCGCGGTTATATACCGGCATATGTTGCAGCCACCTATGCGATGAACTACTACCGTGAACATAATATCACACCCATTCAGATCAATCTGCCGCTTGCCGTTGACACTGTAATGGTGTCAACCGACATGCATCTTGAACAGATAACAGCGGTGCTTGACCTGCCGCTGGAGGAGCTCAGGGCGATGAATCCGCAATATCGTACAGGCCTTGTTCCCGGACGAAGCAGGCCCAGCCCCGTCACTCTGCCACTTGACAGGCTGGGTGACTTCATCGCAATGACTGACACCATTACAGGGTACAGGAAAGACCAGTACCTGACCACGGTCAACCAGACCTCAATGCCACAGAGTACCGCATCGACGTTTACACCGCCGGATGTCACCGGCAAGACCAGGCTGACATACACCGTGAAGGAGGGAGATAATCTCGGATTCATCTCGGAATGGTATGATGTACCCCTTTCAGAACTGAGATACTGGAACAACATATATCGCAACATCATCAGGGTGGGGCAGAAGCTTACGGTTTACGTCGATCCTTCAAAGGCAGAGCGTTACAGCAAGATCAACAGCATGACCTTTGCCGAGAAGCAGCAGCTGGAGGGCAAGCCTGTGGGAAACACATCATTGGCACTGGCATCACCGCAGCCATTACCTGTAACCTCCGGAGAAGGTGACTACGTGTTATATACCGTAAGGTATGGCGATACGGTTTGGGATATAGCCAAAAAGTTCAGTGGTGTTTCAGTAAGTGACATCCTCAGCCTCAATAATATCACCGATGCTTCAAGGATAAAGGTGGGTCAGAAGCTGCGGATCAGAAAGAAAAGCTGAATAATAAAGAAAAATGCGCCCCGGCAGAATCCTGCTATTTCTGCTTGCTGTCGTTCTGACATCGTTCCTCCTGAGCCTGCTGACCGGCAGTTGGCGACCGGGAAAGGTGGTCATACATCACGAGCAGGAGAGCACAGCACATGACAGCGTACAAACAGCAGACACCGGGTCACTTGGTGGTTCTTTCCACTCCGGTTCTGATGCCGGGTCACGCAGTATTTCTTCGGCCGGTTCCGCAACTGATTCCCGCACCAACTCTTCCGGCAGCTATGACACCGGGTCACACGCCGGTCTGCATGTCAATAACCTGGCAAGAGCACCCTTTCATCCGGGCAATGCAATCAAGGATTCAGTTGCCTCAGGCAGGCAGGTAAGGGTAATCTTTTACGGTGACTCACAGATTGAGGGTGACCGTGTCACCTCTTTTCTCAGGCGTGAGCTGAGGGAGGAGGGAGGAGGCACCGGCCCGGGCATGATCTCCCCGGTGATGCCGGTGATGTACACAAGGTCATGGGTTGTACGATCCTCATCAAACTGGAAGAGATACACTCTGCTTGACTACAGGAACGGGACATTGTCCCACAACAGGCTGGGCCCCATGCTGGCACTGTGCCGTTTCACCCCTCCGGGTGACAGCATGCAGACACGCTCCTTTGCCACCGTGAGAATAAGCGCCGTCTCCGGGGCTGACCCGGCTGTATCTCGGTATGACAACCTCAGGATATTCTACGGCAACAATTATGACACGGTTCTCGTGGGCATAAAGTCAGGCAGCTCACTGGTTGATTTTGCCATGCTGCAGATGGGCGAGGGACCGATGGAGTACTCAGTTCCCCTTCCGTCACTCTCTGAGGTGACGGTAGAGTTCACCGGACGCAATTCGCCTGACATATACGCACTGAGCCTCGAGAGCAGCACGGGCGTGATTGTAGATAACGTGCCCGTTCGCGGTAGCGCCGGACTGGAGTTTGTAATGACTGACAGCCGTGGTTTCGAAGGATGCTATTCGGACCTGAAGCCTGACATCATCTTCCTGCAGTTTGGCCTGAACGTGGTAAGGAATGTCAGACGCGAGTACCATTACTATGAAGAGGGACTGGTAAAGCAGGTCGATTACCTTAAGAAGGTCTCCGGCGGTGTTCCTGTGGTGCTGGTCAGCGTGACCGACATGGCCCTGAGGGATAATGACACCATTCGCCAATTCCCCAACATCAGGGCCATCCGTGATGCCCAGAAGGCTGTTGCTGACCGTACTGGTGCAGTGTTCTGGGACGCATGGGAGTCAATGGGCGGCCCGGGATCAATACTCACCTGGTACAACCACAATCCTCCCCTTTCATCCCGGGATCTGACGCACCTTTCAAATGCAGGAACAGACACCATCGCGGCCAGGATTTATTCCTCCCTCCTGGCATCACGGCCTGTTACGGCGCCAGCTATGGCACAGGTGTATCAGTCAGCCGCAGATTCCGTTCCCGCCGGTCTGAGAACCACGGCTGATTTGCTGCTGGCCCGCATGACTGCTCAGCCTGACACCGCGCTCTTTGCTACAGAGCGGGATACCGGTTCAGTTATCACAGCCGCATCCGGGGAGGAGAGTGAAGAAACAGCTATCTCAGGCAGAAAAGAACACAGCATCACCAGCCCGGTAATTGGCAGGATTGCGTCTCTGCTCAGGTACCACCCCGGGCAGTCATTCATCTTTACCACACTCTCCTTCTGGATTTTCTTCCTCGTAGTGATGACGGGGTTCGCCCTGCTGCACAGGCGAAGAGCCATGTGCCACACATGGCTGCTGGTTGTCAGCCTCTATTTTTATTACCGTACAGGCGGACTATTCATCATACTTCTGCTGCTCACCACCCTGCTTACCTTCTTCACTGCCATCATGACCGGCCGCGCAGGCACCAGAGCCGGTAAAAGATTCTGGCTGGTAACCAACCTTGTGATTCTTCTTGGTTTCCTCTCATACTTCAAATATGCCGGGTTCTTTACAGACCTCATCAACTCTCTGTTCAACACCAACCTGGTCAGCCGTGACATCTTCTCAGCCTGGTCAAACAGTCTGTTCGGGACGAAATTTGATGTCAGCACCATCATGCTGCCAGTGGGCATCTCATTTTACACCTTCCAGGCACTCAGCTACAGTATTGATGTTTACCGGGGGCAGATGGCGGCAGAACGGAACATTGTAGATTTTGCATTCTACCTGACATTTTTCCCGCAACTGGTGTCAGGTCCCATCGTAAGGGCGTCGGAGTTCATCCCGCAGATGCACGGTAATTATACCATCAGCCGCAACGAGTTTGGGTACGGATTGTTTCTCATCCTCCAGGGATTGATCAAGAAGATGCTGATCTCTGATCTCATCTCCACCGGGTTCATAGACAGGGTTTTTGAATCCCCGGCAATCTATTCGGGTTTTGAAAACCTGATGGCGGTGTACGGTTACGGTTTGCAGATCTACGTTGACTTCTCGGGCTATACCGATATCGCCATCGGTATCGCGATGCTGATGGGATTCAGACTGCCGCTGAACTTTAACTCGCCGTACAAGGCTGCCAGTCCTGGCGAATTCTGGAGGAGGTGGCATATATCCCTTTCGAGGTGGCTGAAGGATTATCTCTATATCCCTCTCGGGGGTAGCAGGAAAGGCCCATTGCGCACCGGCATCAACCTGATGGTCACGATGTTGCTCGGTGGTCTGTGGCATGGAGCTGCCACACGTTTTGTGGTCTGGGGTGGGCTTCACGGGGTGGCACTGGTTGTGGAAAAGATCTGGCGCTGGCTGTTCGGGAAGGTGTCAGTAAGAAAACGTGGCGCACATATCGCCGGAATACTTATCACATTCAACTTTGTCAGCTTCATGTGGATATTCTTCAGGGCCGGTACCATGGAGCAGGCTGTGATTATGATTAACCAGATATTCTCATCGTTCTCTCCGGGAGACTATGGCCTGGTGCTGATGTCATACCTGCCTGTGGTGGTACTGATTGTTTCAGGATACATCCTTCACTTCCTGCCCGTAACAGTCAAGGAGTCATACAGGGGACTCTTTATAAGACTCCCGCTGGCGGCACAGCTGCTGGTTGCCCTGGCTGTGGCACTGCTCCTCTACAAGGTGGGGTCAGAGGTGGTCCAACCCTTCATCTATTTCCGTTTCTGATTATTCTCCCGGCAACCCGGGAAGCGGAGTCATCTTGACACAGTCATCAATTCTGCTTCTGACATTCCCGGAGAAGAAGCCTTGATCATTATTTTGCCGCCATCTTCGGCCCTGAGCAGGATGGTGGCAATTCCGCCTTCGGCTCTTGCCGGATTGTCACCAATCAGGGAGGCATTTCCCCTCAAGGCGAATTCCACCATGGTATCAGAGGTGTAGACCTGGTTGCCCGCTGAATCAGTTACTGTAGCATAAACAAAGATGACATCAGCATTGTCGGCACGTAACGGCTTGTTGCTGAAGTCGGCTGACAGCCGGATGGCTGCAGGCCTGCCCGGGGTGGTGACTGAATGTGACGCACTCTCCTTTCCGTTGCGCAGGGTGGTGGCCTTCAATGTTCCTGGTGAATAATCCGGAAGTGTGAAGGTGAATGGTGGATGGAGAAGATTGACAGCATTGATGTCAGTGTCGGGTCCCTGAACCGCAATAAGCGTGTCATTGCGGAAGAGCTTCACAGTGTCGGCATTGCTGTATACCCTTACAATATTGCCCGAGGAGGGCAGGTTATGACTGGCGATAAAGCATACCGGGCCCTCTATGGTCTGGCTCCGGTAAAAATACCAGGCGAACTTGGGCAGCCTGAATATGTCCATGATGCCTGAGGTTTCAATATCGGGAGCATAGCCCCTGTTGTAGTCAAACATAACCCAGTTGGCATCGCCGAATCCCGGACCATTCAGGTTATCATTATGCGCCTCCTGGAAGTTCCATGCCTGCTGCAGCATGTGCCTGTCGCCTTTGCCTCTCAGCTGTCTTGAGTTTCTTTCGGCAGGCAGGAGGTCAGAAAACTCCGTCTGGTTTAATCCTGCATCCTGCGCATAATACTCCCAGTCGCCGTACTCACATATGAAAAGAGGTTTTGCTTTGCGGTAATCTTTCCAGTACCGGGGAGCTGGGGCATGCTGGCGTGCCGGGATGAAAACATCGCAGATAGTATCCATCCAGCTGCAGGTCAGGTTATTGCCAAATGGAAGCTCGTCCTTTACCGTCTGGTGGAGTCTGGCAAGGAAACTGACAGGCATGAGGGTCTCATTCAGTGATGACTCCCACATCACCACTGACGGGTGGTTGCGGTCACGGCGGCACATCATGCGTGTATCACGCACAGATGCCTCTGCAAAAAGCGAGTCGCCCATGAACTGCCACCCGGGTATGGCATCAATGACCATCAGGCCCAACTCATCACAGGCATCAAGAAATGCAGGCGCCGGAGGATAATGGGAGCATCTGACAAGGTTGAAGCCTGCCTCCCTGATCTTGAAGGCATCGCGATAACTGGCATTGTCTGACAGGGCATATCCGATGTATGGATATTCCTGGTGCCGGTTAGTTCCCATAATCCTGACAGGCTCACTGTTCAGGAGCAGTCCCTTGTCGGGCGTGATCCTCACTGTCCTTATACCGGTTCTGGTTTCCCGATGGTCAATCACTGTGCTGCTCTCTGAGAGCAGTTCGGTAGATATGGTATAGAGGAAAGGTGTGGCCGGGGTCCATAATGAAGGCTGCATGACAATCATCCTGGTCTCGAGACGCTGGCTCTGGCCCGGTTCCATGTCGATAAGCTCTGACAGAGAAGAGGCAACCTCCAGTCCGGCCGCATCAAGAAGGGTGTTTTTCATCCTGAATGACCTGGGAATGTGGTCATCATTGCTTACATGCACTGAGAGAGTCAGGGTGGCCGACTCGCGGCTCACATCCCTGACGCCGGTGATAATCCCTCCGCCCAGTGTGGATTGATACTCA
>WXFE01000166.1 GCA_009881065.1 Bacteroidales bacterium
ACTCCTGTTATAGCATATTTTCCGGGCGTGAGAATGCAGTTTGCATCCTCTATTTTCTTCTTAATGTAGAAAATATTATAAACTCAGTCAACGCTGACTTTGTATCAGAATCACTATACTTCTCAAGTATCCGGATTGCCCGGTCAGAGTACTCCTTCATGACCCTCTCGGCATATTCGAGTCCTCCATGTTTTTTCACGAACCCGATTACCTCCCTGATTTCTTTACTGCTCTTTTTCTTCTTTCGCAGGAGCCTGAATATATGCCGGCGCTCGACGGGTCCGGCTTCGCGAAGAGCATATATTAGTGGCAGGGTTATTTTCTTTTCCTTGATATCATTGCCGTCACGCTTGCCTGTCAGCCCGTTGCCGGTATAATCGAGCAGGTCATCCTTTATCTGGAAGGCGATGCCGATATTCTGTCCCATCTCCTTCATTCGTGCGATGGTCTCCGGATCATCAGTGACCGAGCTGGTTCCGCAGGCGGTGCATGCTGAGATGAGTGCTGCCGTCTTCATTTTGATTATCCGGAAATAGTCATCTTCACTTATGTCAAGCTTACGGGTCTTTTGCAACTGAACAAGTTCTCCCTTCACCATCTCACGCACTGCCTCAGAAACAATGCCCAGCATGTTGAAACTCTGCTTTTCCACACTGATCAGCAGGCCCTGGGCCAGGAGATAGTCGCCGGCCAGCACTGCAATCTTGGAATTGTACATTACATTGATTGAGGGGAATCCGCGCCTTTCAGAGGCTTCATCAACCACATCATCGTGCAATAGTGTCGCTGTGTGGAGCAGCTCTATGAAGGTGGCTGCAACGTATGTGGTCTCATTGATTGTCCCGTTCAGCCTGGCGGTTAGAAAAACCAGCAGTGGCCTCATCTGCTTGCCTTTGCGGCGCAGCAGATTATCAAGGATGACATGAAAGAAAGGAATATCGCTCTGCAGGGTGCGTCTGAAATAAGATTCAAACTCACGCATCTCTGTCTCTACTGGTCTCTTTATGTCTGATAGGCTTGCCATTCCCGGCTGAAGCTATGATTACCAAAATTACGATAAAATGCGGAACAAATTGTTCAGGCAGCAAGGTTTGATGATACCCAGCCTTAAATACCGTTCACGATTTATTCTCTCCAAAGAATCTTTTCTGGAAGACAAGTATAGCCAGAACCCCTGTGGTGATAGAGGCGTCAGCAATATTGAACACGGGTCTGAAGAAAATAAATGTCTGTCCCGGCCTGAAGGGTGACCAGTCTGGCCAGTGCGTGTCAATTATCGGAAAGTAGAGCATGTCAACCACCCTGCCAAGCATGAATGATGAATATCCGCCTCCTTCCGGAAACAATACCGCCGGTGTATGCCAGCTTTCGCTGAAGATCATACCGTAAAACGCACTGTCAATGAGGTTCCCGGCCGCTCCCGCAATAATTGCACTTATCGAAAGGATCAGGCCGGTATGGGCATTCTTTTTTATTATGCTGTCAAGATACCAGGCTATGCCGGCAATGGCTGCCATACGGAAGAGAGAGAGGGCAATCTTTCCGGCTTTGCCACCCCACTCCAGGCCAAATGCCATCCCGTTATTCTCGAGGTAATGTATCCTGAACCAGCTTCCCAGAACAGGTATTTCCTCGCCGATAACCATATTGGTTTTGACAATGATCTTTACAATCTGATCTGCAATCAGAATAGTAAAAATGAGAAGCAGTGCCTTTGTCCTGTTCGACATCACGTTCCGGTTTGGCCGCAAATTAGCAAAAAAACGGCATTAATATCATTTGAATTGTGATGGTAAATCAACCGGTCATCTGCCCGGTAAACGCGATCAGTAATAAAGGAACCTCTTGATCTTCAGCGTTGCAGTCTTCTGAAATGGTTCCGGCTGGTAAACCACCAGCTGCAGCTGGCTGTACCTGTTCACCCGCGCATTGACATACCTCCGCAGTTCTTCGAGGTATTCATTGATGATCTCTGCCTGCTTGTTAAAATCCTTCTTCATCTGTGCATATTTAGCCTGCAACTCCTCGATGTTCAGGTAGACCATGGCCACCAGTTTACCTTTTTTCTGGATAACAAGTGATTCAATGACATGGCGGAAATCATTGATTACTGATTCGATCTCTTCCGGGTAGATATTCTCTCCGCTTGAGCCAACAATCATATTCTTGAGTCTTCCCTTGATGCTCAGGAAGTTATTCTTATCAACCACACCAAGATCACCTGTTTTGAACCATCCGTCAGGTGTCAGCACCTCGGCAGTAATAGCCGGTTCACGGTAGTATCCTTTCATCACATTATCGCCCTTTGCCCATATTTCACCTTCGCCGGTGACCGGATCGGGATCATTGATTTTAAGTGTAATACCCGGCATGGCGGGTCCGGTTGAGCCAAGCCTGCACGTGCCAACCTTTGTTCCGGCAAGCAGCGGTGATGTCTCGGTAAGACCATATCCGATTGCATACGGGAATCTGGCATCAAGGAGAAACTGCTCCACCGTCGGATTGAGCTTTGCGCCGCCTATGCCGAAGAACCGCAGTCTGCCGCCAAATGCCCTGTAGATTTTCTTTCCCGCAATCCTGTTGAAAAGAGGGCGAAACAGCCGGGTGCCGTAAAGAAATGCTAAAACCTTGTTCTTCTGGAATGTGGGGACAACCTTGTTGAAATAGATTTTTTCCATTATCAGCGGAACGGTAAGCATAGTTGTGGGCCTGATCTGCTGAAGGGCAGGAAGAAGAACGGACGGTGTAGGGGGCTTGCGCAGGTACCATATTACGGCACCGTTGAATAACGGAACAACAAGCCCGAGAGTCTGCTCATAGGTATGTGACAGAGGCAGGACTGAAAGGAAAACATCACTCTCAACCACATATTGTATTCCCATAATCTGCCTGGCAGTAAAGCAGATATTCCTGTGTGTCAGCATTACTCCCTTTGACTTGCCTGTTGTGCCCGACGTATAGATAATCACAGCCAGATCTTCCTCTGCCACATTGTATGTTCCTGACGGTTCAGACCCGGCAACGAAAGATATCTGGTCATTTCCTGAAGTGATCCGGAAATCATCAATTGCTATCACCGTTTCGAGCGTTTCCGGCCCGTATCCTGAAATTTTATGGGCCAGGTTGCCCGAAACGAACAGGGCCTTTGTCCCGGAGTGGTTCAGAATATTTTCAATTTCCAACGGAGTGAAGTCCGGAAGAATCGGTACGGCTACCGCTCCCATTGAGGTTATGGCCAGGTAAGCCACACCCCAGTTGGCCATGCCCGTGCTCAGTATGGCCACCTTGTCACCCTGTTCAATCCGGAGATCTTCAAGGAGCCTCATCACTGACCGTGTTCTTTCCCTGAGCTGGTTATATGTAATGGCATCCTCTCCTACAAATCCCATTGCCTGGTTGTTTCCGTGCTTCCTGAAGCTCTCACCCATAAGAGAGGGGATTGTCAATATTTCGTTATTAGTCATTGGCTATGAATATAGTGGGCGCAAAGATACTTTTTAATTGATATGCATGACATATAAACATGCAAATATCATAGTTAAACATCACCGTAAACGTAAATCGGTCCAAATAGATTATTTTTGCATG
>WXFE01000167.1 GCA_009881065.1 Bacteroidales bacterium
CTTTGAGGTGGTTACTTCCATTGAGCTGCTAAAGGAATATATTGATACCGGACGTATCAAGCCTGACAAGTCAAAAAACAAACGAAGGGTCACCCTTCACGATCCATGCAACCTGGTGAGAGGAGGCGGTATAATGAAGCAGCAGAGGGATATCCTCAACAGCTGTGTCACTGACTTCGTTGAGATGACTCCCTGTGGTAACGACAACTACTGTTGCGGAGGCGGAGGGGGACAACTGTCGATGAGCGAGTATAATGAAAGGCGCATGTCTGCCGGCAGGATAAAGGCCGACCAGATAAGGGCAACGGGCGCCGAGATAGTTGTTACACCCTGCCATAACTGCGTGGACCAGCTTATACAGATTAACCAGGCATATAAACTCAATGTACAGATAAAGACGATGGCAGAAATAGTTGCTGACGCGCTATAAATGCATATCGCGAAAACTTTCAAAATACAACCCGATGAGCAAACTTATCTATCTTGACAATTCAGCCACCAGTTTTCCGAAACCTGATGTTGTTTATGACTTCATGCACAGTTTTTACAAAAAGCATGGCGTGAATCCGGGCCGGTCGGGCTTCGACGCAGCCCTTGAAACAGAAGAGGTTGTTGCGAACACCAGGAAGATGTTGACAAATCTCTTCAATGGCGGTGGAGATCATAACAGACTTACTTTCAGCTATAATGCAACCGATTCGCTAAACCTCGTGCTTCAGGGACTGGCCAACAGCGGCGATCATGTAATCACCACCATGCTGGAACACAATTCAGTGTTGAGGCCCTTGTACCATATGCAGGAGGAAGGAAGGATTGATGTAACCCATATTCCTTTCAACAGTGACGGGTTTGTTGATCCCGACGATATCAAAAAGGCTGTCAGGAAAAACACCAGGATGGTTGTTGTCAATCACTGTTCGAATGTGATAGGTACTGTGCAGCCGGTATCGGAAATAGGTAAAATCTGCCGGGAGGCCGGATTGTTATTTGTGGTTGACGGCAGCCAGAGCGCAGGAGCGATTCCCGTTGACATGCAGGCCATGAATATCGATGCTTTCATCTTCACCGGTCACAAGTGCCTTATGGGGCCAACCGGAATTGGTGGCTCATATGTCAGGGAAGGTGTTGAGATAAAACACACCCGTTACGGAGGCACAGGTGTACGTTCAGCTTACCCCCGGCACCTCGATGAATACCCATACCGGCTTGAGACGGGTACACTTAATCTTGTTGGTGTGGCAGGGCTGAATGCAGGCGTCAAATGGGTGACCGAACAGGGTATGGAAAACCTTCACCGCAAGGAGATGGCTCTTTGGAGCAGGCTGAAAGCCGGTATTGAGAAGAATGAAAATGTGATAACCTACTGTGCAGGAAGTGCAGAAAACCACAACCCTGTTCTGAGTTTCAACATCGAAGGATTTGAAGCGGGTGATGTCGGTACCATGCTTGACGTTGACTATAACATTGCATGCCGTACCGGTTTACAATGTGCCCCCCTGGTTCACAGGCACCTGGGCACAGAGGAGATACATGGCACTGTCAGACTCAGTATAGGTCCATTTACTACTGAAGAAGACGTTGACGCAGCCATAGAGGCTGTCGCAGATATTGCATCACTGAGAAGGTAGCTGTCAGCTACCCGGTTATTCATTTCTCAATGCTTCAATAGGATCAAGCAGGGATGCTTTTCTTGCCGGATAGACGCCAAAAAACATCCCTACCACTATTGAAAAGAGAAATGAATAGAATATTGACGGAACTGAAATAATCAGATTCCACTTCGTTGCCAGACTGACTATTACTGATACCACTATTCCTATCAGGATTCCTATTACTCCTCCGCTTATGCTGAGGATTGAAGATTCAATTATAAACTGCACGAGAATATCAATTTTACCCGCTCCCACAGCCATCCTTAAACCTATCTCATTGATCCTTTCCCTTATGGCAATCAACATAATTGCCAATATCCCGATGCCTCCGACAAGCAGTGAAATACTGGCAATACCCACGATCAGTGATGTAAAAGTATCTGTGGTCTCTTTCTGTGCTTCAAGTAATTCAACCTGTGTCTGAATTGTGAAATCGTCAGGTTTTTGCAGCCTGTTAAGTCTGTGTCTCTCGCGCAACAGTTCAGATACCTGATCAACTGCATTCTGCATTTTCTCAGACGATCTGGCCTGAACATAAATTGTATTTATATATGTCAGGTTAAAAACTCTTCGCAGGGCAGTCTGCAGAGGTATGAAGATCTGGTCATCCTGATCTGCCCCATTCATATCTACCCCTTTTGCTTCCATTACCCCGGTAACAATAAATGTTACTTTTCCTATACGGATGGTCTCACCAAGAGGATCACTCTCCCCAAAAAGGTTTTTTACAACTGTCCGGCCCATAACAGCATATCGCATCGATGCCCTGTTATCCTCTTCCGTAAAAAATGATCCCGTTTCAGCACGGAAATTCCTGACTCTCTCAAAATCAGAAGTTGTACCCGTAATAGTTGTATTAGTGCTAAGGTTCCCAAATTTAACCTGCATACTCTTTGTCTGAACCGGAACAGCATATTTTACGTCAGGACATTCATCAGCTATAAATTCTGAATCTCTGATTGTCAGGGTAGTAGCAGTGCCCGATACCTGTTGCCGTCCTGCAGTTTTCCGCACCTGTCCGGCATTGACGATGATGAGGTCGGTTCCCATTGATTCAATAAGTGAAAGGACCTCTTTTTGTGCACCGTTACCAATTGCAACCACGATAATTACTGCCGCTACTCCTATTATTATTCCAAGCAGGGCAAGAGCTGTCCGCAGCTTATGTGCAAGAAGCTGATTTCGCGAAATTCTTATGCTCTTTGTAATCTTCATGATTATAAAAAAGGAACATCCGGATACTCCTTTTCAATTGGTTCTTATCTGAGGGCATCAACGGGCTGAAGCCCGGCAGCCCTGCGGGCCGGCTGAATTCCTGCAATTATGCCTATTATTGTAGAGAAGATTACTCCGGTGAGTATGCTTGCCCAGGAAACAGAGACAGGCGTCTCCATTACAATATTCATGATTTTGGCTCCGAGTACGCCCAGCAAAACACCTATGATCCCTCCCAGCAGGGTAACGGCTGCTGCTTCCAAAAGAAACTGATTCAGAATATCACCTCTGTTTGCTCCCAATGCTTTTCTTAAACCAATCTCTTTTTTCCGCTCATTTACCGATATGAACATTATGTTGGCAACAACAATACCTCCGGTTATCAGTGAGATTCCGGCCAGTAAGGCGAGAAAAACATTGAATGTACCTGATATTTTCTCTGCTGTTGCAGTTATCTCATCCGGTGTTGTAACTATAAAATCATCAGGTAACCCCTCAACAATATTATGACGTTCCCTGAGAAGTGATCTGATCTCTTCAGCTGTTTTATTTACATCTGATGAACTTTTCAGGAGAATCTTGATTCCTGCCAGGTAATCAACATTTGCCACACGTCTCAGAAAAGTTGTTAGCGGAACCTTGATTCTGTTATCCATATCTCCACCTGACGGACTGATACCTTTTGAAACCAGTACTCCCTTGACTTCAAACTGCACATTGCCAACCTGAATTATCTCTCCTATAGGATCTTTATCACCAAATAACTCTCTCTTAACTGTAGGACCGAGCAGACATACCCTGTTCAGGGAATTCATGTCCTCTTCGGTAATAAATTCTCCCTCAGCAGCATCCCAGTTCCAGACATATGCCCATGCAGGAGTTACCCCAAACATAGGAGCAGTTGTTGATTTTTCAAACCAGGTTATAGTTGACCCCTTGCGGTTAAATGGGGCAACTTCATCAATGGCGCGTATCTCACGCTTGAGATATGCAGCATCATCAAGGGTTAGAGTGGTAACCTGTTGACTCGACGAAGTCTGTTGTGACGTTGTAGCTCCGGCCCTGGCATGTATCATCAGGCTTTCAAGTCCGAATTTCTTAACCCGTTCCATTACCTGGTTTTTGGCTCCCAATCCAATAGATACAACCATTGTAAGAGCAAGTATTCCTATAACAATCCCGATCATCATCAGGAAAGAGCGCACCTTGAACTTTGCCAAATTCTTCAGTGCATTTATCATTATTCTCCTGGTTTTCATTCTACTCCTCCTTTAATAATTTTGTGAGTTCTGATGTGGCATTTTTCTGAGATCTGTTCACCTCATCACTGACTATTAAGCCATCAGAGATCTTGATAATCCTTCCGGCATGATCAGCTATATCCTGTTCATGTGTAACAATAACTATTGTCCTGCCCTGATTATTCAGTTTCTGAAAAAGAGAAATGATTTCATAACTTGATTTCGTGTCCAGATTCCCCGTCGGTTCGTCCGCAAGAATTATTTCAGGGTCATTTACCAGAGCCCGGGCAATTGCCACACGCTGTTGCTGTCCGCCGGATAACTCATTGGGATAATGGTATATTCTGTCACCAAGTCCGACAGACTCGAGTGCCTCCCTGGCCAGTTTTGAAATATTGGTTTTGTCAGAATAGATGAGAGGTAGCTCTACATTTTCAAGTGCATTTGTTCTTGCAAGCAGGTTAAAGGACTGGAATACGAACCCGATCTTTCTGTTTCTGAGAAGAGCCAGTTCCTGATCTGTCATGTTTCCAACCTCAGTGCCTTCAAAATAGAGTTTACCCTGTGTTGGCTTGTCGAGGCAGCCCAGGATATTCATCAGCGTTGATTTTCCTGAACCGGAAGAGCCCATTATTGCAATCAGCTCTCCCTTTCTGATCTCAAGGGAGACATTGCGCAGGGCGGCAATTTCACCAGTTGCGTTTTTGTTGTAAATCTTACTAAGCTCAACGGCTTTGATAATTACATTTCCCATAATGTTTTCCATTTAGTATATTCTCTGGTCTTGTCATTGCTTATTCAGGCAACAGCACTGTTTCTCCTTCGTTCAATCCGTCAACCACCTCGGTAAAACTACTGTTATACCAGCCTGTCTTTATTTTTCTTGATACCGCCGTGCCATTCTCCAATACTGTTACAAACCGTTCTCCCCTTTCCCTGATTATCGCCTTTGACGGAATAGCAATTACATTCTTTCTGGTTTCCAGATGAATTGTAACAGTAGCTGTCATCTCAGGCCTGAGAATTTTGTCCTTAAAATCAATTATTTCAACAACAACTATATAGTTTACCACATTGTCCTGGATAACAGCTTTAGGATATATTGCCGTAACATTTCCTTTAAAATCAGTATCTGAGTAGGTATCGACAGTAAATGTGGCTTCCTGTCCGATCAGGATTTTACCTATGTCGGTCTCATCAACATAAACCTGTACCTCAAGGCGGGTGAGGTCAATTATATTGACGAAAGTCGGGGCAGCAAGACCTGCCATTACGGTTTCCCCCTCCTGTGTGGAGACCGATGCAATTACCCCTGATGTCAGGGCATAGATTGAAGTATAGGAGAGCTGAACTTTTGCCACCTCAGCATTTGCTTCTGCCTGTTTTAACTGTGCATCAGCTATTTTAAAGGCGTTTTCCGCGAGGTCATACGTCTGCCGGGAGATGTAGTTTTGTTCAAGCAGTGATGCCTGCCTCTCCATATTAAGCTTTGCATAATCATAATCAGCCCTGGCTTTATTGACAGCTGCCAGATTCTGATTCAATTTGGCTCTTAATTCTGCATCATCTATCTCTGCAATTACCTGCCCTGCCTGAACATAATCACCGATGTTTGCCCGAAGTTTTTTTACCACTCCTGATATCCTCGAACCCACCTTAACCTCTGCCCCTACTTTGGGCTTTATTATCCCCGTAGCAAGTACAGATGAACCGATGTCTCTCCTTTCGGCAACAACAGTCTGTAACTCCGTATTGCTTTTGTTGTCCTGCCTGAACAGGAATAACCACAACAGAATGAATGTTATAAATATTAGTATTATCCCGGCAATCAAGTGAGTTCGTTTCATTATTTATGATTTGAAGTGTTATCTGCCTATAGTTCTTTCCAGTTCGGCAAAGGAGATTTTATAATCCGCAAGAGCCTGAATATAGTTTTGTTCAATGGATACAAAAGTTGTCTGCGCATCAGTCAGCTGAATCATTGACCCGACACCTTCCTTGTATTCGCCTTCTGCCAGAGAAAGATTTTCCCTGGCACTCTCAAATGCTTTTTCTGAAGTCTCTATCCTTTCATATGATTCTTTAACTGCGAGCCAGGCATTCCAGACCTCCTGGCTTATCTGATGTTTTAAAAGTTCAAAATCCTTTTCAAGACCTTTAAGTGCATATTCCTCCTGACTGATACGGGCTTTTGTTGAAAACCCTTTAAACACCGGTACTGACAGAGTCATTCCCATCCACCAGTTTCTCTCCATGGCAGAAATTTCAGGCCCGGCATAGTTATAACTGGCATTTGCGCTTAATGAAGGATAATATCCGCTTTTTGCCACTTGTATATATTTCATTTGCGCATTCATGAGTGACTGATATCTCTTTAGTTCAGTGCGCAAACTGAATGCTTCATTCAAAAGGGAATCATAAGCCGGTAAAAAGTCCTTGTCAATAAGTGAGAGATCATCAACTAATCTGATATCATTATCTGCCGGCATACCAAGCAACTGATTGAGGTTGCCCTGAGCTGCCAGCAGGGTATTTGAAGCTTTTATCCGCTCCAGTTCTGCATTTGAAAGCTCAACTTCAGATTTAAGAATATCGGAACGGGTTGCCATTCCTGCTTTTTGTCTGGCATGGGCAAAATCAAGATGCAATCTGGAATTATTCACGGATTCTTCACTGCTTCTCAGTATCCATTCTGATTGAAGTATCCTGTAATATGCCTTTATAATATTAAATACAAGATCTTGCCTCAGAGTTTCATGATTATATCTGCTTGCCTGGTAATTGTCCTGCGAGGCACCATATGTTGCCTTTATCCTGTTTCCCTGAAAAATATTATATGAGAAATTAATTCCAGAACTAATATTATTATAGCGCTGACTGCCATTGTTCTTTGAATATGTATCTGCATCCGAATTCAAACTTACAGCAGGGTAATATCCGGATAATGCTTCATCTGTTTTTGCTTTCATTTCTTCAACAAGATATATTGAAGATTGAAGTCCGGGATTGTTTTTAAGTCCGAATTCAATACACTCTTTCAGATTCAAGCGGACTGAAACAGTATCCTGAGCAGACAAGTTGATTTCACTTAATAACAGTAGGTATATAAAAAAAAGAGAGAGAGGTTTCAGGTCTGTTATTCCGGGAATTTTCATCTCAAATAACAGTTGCATGCCACTCTTTTTCAGGCAAATTCTTGTCATGATGTAGTTTTGATTTTAAAAATATGATGGAGCCCACATAACTGAAAATTGTATAAACAGGTCTTTATGTGTTTGACAGATGTGGGTTTCATGAGTAATTGCATCCTATGATTGATCATAGTTTATCATTACTCAGATGCGGATTGGTTCAATAGGTTTAATCGCAATACCAAAAAAAGTAAACGCAATGGATACTTATTTGACCCTGTTAAACCATAGAATTAAAACCAGAAATAAAAACTGACTGAAATTCAGAATTTGCCGCTACCGTCCCAGCAATGGGTACACAGCTTTTCCCGGGGAAGACCGATGGCTTTTACCAGATCATCAAGTCGTTGAAACATAAGTGAATCCATTCCGAGATCCCTGGCAATCTCTTTTACCATTTTCCCGTACTTCTCTGAGTCAGGATCAAGATATTCTTCAACCTTCTTTTCATCTCCCTCAAGCCTGATAATAGCCTTGCGGGCAGCAAGCTCGAGGGTTGATCGCGACTGTGAAAAATTGAGGAACTGGCATGGATACAGGAGCGGCGGGCATGCTATGCGCATGTGCAGCTCAGCGGCGCCGGCATCGCGCAGATCACGGGTGTTGTTCCTCATCTGTGTTCCCCTGACAATGCTGTCATCAAGAAATATTATCTTCCTGCCCTTGATAAGCTTTTTGTTTGGAATGAGCTTCATCTTGGCCACAAGCTCACGCTGCACCTGCCTCTGCGGCGTGAAACTCCTCGGCCAGGTGGGAGTGTATTTTGAAAAGACACTCATATATGGCAGCTGTTTCTCATTTGAATAACCAATCGCATGACCAACACCAGAGTCGGGGACACCGCACACCAGGTCAGCCTTCACCGGATCACGCCTGGCAAGCGCAGCGCCGCAACCATAACGTATCTGCTCAACATTCCTTCCTTCATATTCAGAAGTGGGGAATCCGTAATAAACCCACAAAAAGGAGCAAATCTGCATCCGTCTTCCGGGTGCCTTGAGCCTCGTAAACCCGCTCGCACGTATGTGCACAATCTCTCCGGGCCCGAGATAATATTCAGTTTCAAAACCGGTATTCGGCAGAGAACAGGTCTCTGATACAACAGCCCGGGCCCCCTCCTTCATGCCAATAACCACCGGCGTCCTTCCGAGCTTGTCGCGCGCTGCAATGATGCCGTCAGTGGTCAGCAACAGCAATGAACATGATCCCTGTATCTTGTCAAATACATTTTCGATCCCCTCTACATAGGAATCTCCTTCACAGATAAGATTGGCAACCATCTCTGTGGGGTTGATGTTTCCCATGAAATTTTCGGTAAAATGCTTCTTGCGTGCCAGGAAATAATCAGCGAGTTCATTTATGTTCACAATCTTCGAAACAGTCACCAGGGCAAAACGGCCGAGGTGTGAGTCAAACAGTATCGGTTGCGGATCAGTGTCACTGATTATCCCCATCCCGCTGTTCCCTTTAAATTCCTTCAGCTCTGCTTCGAATTTACTACGAAAATACTCATTTTCAAGGTTGTGGATTCGCCTCCTGAATCCTATCTCCCTGTCATAGAAAACCAATCCGGCCCTCTTGGTACCCAGGTGTGAATGATAGTCCGTACCATAAAAAACATCATCAATACAACTCCTTTTGGAGACAGAACCGTAAAATCCGCTCATGAGAAAAAATAAGTGTGACTTTTATATAAATGTAAGGCGAAGATAATCAAACATGAGAAAAATTTGTTGTACTGTAATAATTGTTAATTTTACACCGGATTAAAATACAAACAAATGGAAAATCAGGAAAAATATCAGGCAGAACACGTTGAGCACAAGAAAGGCGCTCCGGTTGTCATGATTGTTTCAACCATAATTCTGACCCTGGGCTTAATTGCCCTGGTGGTCCTGTACTATAACCAGAAGAGTAAAATGGTTGAGATGGAGCAGGTGCTTACAGAAGAGAAAGACTCTCTGGCAAATGAGCTGCGCATGATGATGTATGGCTATGATACCCTTAAGACATCCAATGACACGCTGAATGCTGAGCTCCTGCGCGAGCGGACAAGGATTCAGAAGCTTCTTGAGGTCAACGCTTCAAATGCCCAGCTCATCAGGAAATACAAGGCTGAGATCAGCACCATGCGTGAAATAATGAAGAGTTATATTGTTCAGATAGACTCACTGAACACGCGCAACCAGATGCTCACTGCAGAAAACGTTGAGATCAAACAACAGATGACTGCGGTTCAGGAGACCAATGTCGAACTTGAAAAAGTGAAGGAAGAGCTGACATCCAAAGTCACGGTTGCCTCGATGATCCAGGCAAAAGATGTGGTTGCAGTAGCCCTCAACAAGAAACGCAAGGAGACCACTGAGTTGAGAAACCTCGACAAGGTACGCGTCTGCTTCACCCTGAGGGAAAACCCGATTGCTTCAGCAGGCAATAAGGTTGTTTACCTGCGAGTGGTGCGCCCCGACCAGCTGGTTATTACTCCTTCACCTGACAATCTCTTCGAGGTCAAGGGCGAACAGCTGATCTTCTCAGCCAACAGGGCCGTTGATTATGCAAACACTGACATCGAGATGTGTATTTTCCTCGACAATACAGGCGACTTTATAACAGGAACCTACGATGTCGAGCTATATCTTGACGGCGAAAAAATCGGAACCGGAGCCTTCTCACTGAAGGGAAAAGGCTGATCACAGATCTGCCAGCAATTCGGCAATAATATTATCAGACATCATTCTGCCCTGGTCTGTAAGGACCAGGGTATTTTTTTCCCTTTTCATCAGGCCGTAGGTGATATATTTGCCCGAGAGATTGACCAGGTAATCATGCAACTCCTTGTCGTAGAACTCCTCCACATGGATAAGATCAATACCCCACATCGTTCTCAGTGATGTCATTACATACTCATTGAACATCATTATCTTGTCAAGCTCCTCCCTCTCGCAGGGGATCTCGCCGCTGCTGACAGCCTTAATGTATTTCCTCACATCGGAGACATTCCACTGGCGTGAACGCCTGTCAAACGAGTGCGCCGAAGGACCAAGACCCAGATAGGGTATCTGCTTCCAGTATGAAGAGTTATGCCTTGATATAAACCCCTCCTTCGCAAAATTTGAGATCTCATAATTGACGAAGCCGTGCTCCCTGCAGTATCTGACAAGCAAAGAATACATGGCAGAAGAACTCTCCTCATCAATCTCTTTCAGCTTCCCCTCCTTCTTCATCCGGCCAAACCTGGTGCCATCCTCCACAGTAAGATGATAAGCCGACAGATGAGTAACGGGAAAAACAAGGGTCTTTTCCAGGTCAGCTTTCAGATCAACGGTTGTTGTTCCGGGAACGCCGTATATAATGTCAACGGAGACATTATTGATTCCTTCCCCGAAAATCATTTCGAGGGCCCTGACCGATTGGGCTGCATCATGCCTGCGGCCCAGGTAACGAAGGCTCCTGTCATCCCACGACTGCACTCCAAGGCTTATCCTGTTTACGCCGGCTTTCTTCAGTTCACCGGGCATGCCTTCAGAAACATCATCAGGGTTGACTTCGAAAGTTATTTCCGGATCACCGGAAAAAGGAAATATTTTTCTCAGATCATTAATAATGGCTGCTGCTGTAGCAGGCTCAAGCAGTGATGGTGTGCCGCCGCCGAAGTATATGGTCTCCACGGTTTCTCCTTCCAGATAGGATGATCTCAGGGAGGCTTCACGTATAAGCGCCCTGACAAAATCACCCTTAAGACTGTCATCTGTTATACTGTAAAAATCACAGTAATTGCAGAAACTTTTGCAGAATGGTATGTGTATGTAAATTCCCGCCATTGATAAAATTTATACTTTAAAATTACAAAAGAATTAATACTAGTTTGTTATTTTCGACGTTTCAAAAGCAATCATGGTATATCTCTTTATAAAACAATATTATAAGAGTACAATAATAGGGTTGTTAATTCTGTGGCTCAGTCTCTCCGGAAGCAAGTCCCTGATACCGGGGCGGATGCTAAACATACCCTATCTTGACAAAATGGGGCATTTTGTAATGTACATGTTTTTCTCGGCTATACTTCTTCTTGATTCATGCCGCTGGCAAACAAGCCGTAACTTAAGATATATTATTTTGCTTATACCCCTGTTTTTCGGTGCTCTGATGGAGATACTCCAGATGACCACCACAACACGCAAGGCTGAGTGCATGGATATGGCTGCCAACATAGGAGGTATAGTGGCAGGCATCCTGCTGGCACATATAGCACTTAAAATCCTTGAGAGATTCAGATCTTCACAGACGGATCATTCCTGACCCTGGCAATTATCTGATCAACAGTTTTTGAACTAAAGAATTTTTCAAGACGCATCTTCTCTTCCCTGAGATCATTATGGAGAATGCACCTGCCATCATCGGGCTTATCAAAATTGCACCTCTCCCCTGTCACATAGCAACTGTCAAAAAAATCCCTTCCGTCAATGGCATCAATAATATCCATCAGTGTCAGTTTCTCTGCCGGAACCAACAGATAAAACCCTCCGTGGGGGCCCTTGGTAGACCGAAGAATCTTTTTGCGGGCAAGCACCTGCAGTATCTTCGCAAGATAAGGCTGGGGAATTTTCAAATTCTCAGATATCTCCTTAAGACCAACATTAACCTTTGTATCTGGTTTGGAGCCAATGTATAACACTGCCCTGATGCCATATTTACAGGTGGCTGACAGCATTTACACAGTTTTGATTGGAATCTTGTCAATGCGTCTCTTATGCCTGCCACCCTCAAAAGAGGTGGTAAGAAATACTTTTACAATCTGTATTGCTTCTGCTTCGGTGAGAAATCTTCCAGGAAGAGCACATATATTGGCATCATTATGTGACCTTGCCAACCTGCTTATCTCATTATTCCAGCAAACCGCTGACCTGATCGAGGCGTGCTTGTTGCAAGCCATGCTTATCCCGTTTCCTGATCCGCAAATGGTTATTCCATAATCATATTCACCATTCTCTACCGCAACGGCAAGCGGATGTGCATAATCAGGATAATCAACACTATCCTCTGAAAAACATCCAATATCCCTGACTTCGTACCTGCTGGTGATGAGCCAGCTCACGAGCTTCTCCTTCAGCCTGAAGCCCGCGTGGTCTGAGGCAATTATAATTTTTTCCAAATTGATTTTATATTTTCATACAAATATAAATCTGTAATTATAAAAAGAAAAGAAAACACGGAAGTTTGATTTGTTCATAACATGTAACCCGGGATTTGATTATTTGTTCATTCAATAAATCATAACCCGTGGTTGTCAACACCATGTTTTTTTACAATCAAATCAAAATGTTTTTCCTGATAATTGACAAATTACTTTCAACGTTTACCAAACAGTTTCCGCCATTGATTTACCTGTTTCGCATCTATTGATAAAACAAGTGTAACAATTGTTAATTACATCTCTAATTGTCTATATTTCAGAAAAGGTACATTTTTTGATGTGTTGAAAGGATGTTATTATTGATTTAACTCCCATTTTTGCAAATGAAATCGTAAAATTGTTTTAACAGAATTAACAGGATATCATAATCATTATAAAAATAAATTTTTAAAAATATTATTAATAAAATGGTTGTTGATAACAACATAATAGAGAAAATAAAAGCTCTCAGAAAAGAGAAAAATGCAGTAATATTTGCTCACTATTATCAGACCTCAGACATCCAGGCCATAGCTGACTTTATAGGCGACAGTCTTGCCCTGTCACAGAAGGCAGCTGAAACAACGGCTGATATTATCGTTCTTGCCGGGGTTAAATTCATGGCCGAAACTGTAAAAATACTTTCGCCTGAAAAAAAGGTGATAATACCGGATCTTATGGCCGGATGCTCCCTTGCAGACTCATGTAAAAAGGAAGATTTTGAAGAATTCATAAATGATAATCCGGGAAGAACGGTAATCACCTATGTCAATACAACTGCTGACATAAAGGCTCTTAGTGACATTGCATGCACATCATCAAACGCAAAACAGATTGTTGAATCGCTCCACCAGGATGAAAAAATAATATTCGGACCTGACAGAAACCTGGGCAATTACATAAAAGAGCTTACAAAGCGTGACATTCTCGTATGGGATGGAGCATGCCATGTGCATGAGCAGTTCTCGCTTGATGCTATACTTAGAATGAAAAAGGAAAATCCGGGGTCAAAAATTATCGCTCATCCGGAATGTGAAAAGCCGGTCAGACTTGTAGCTGATTACATCGGCTCAACTTCAGGAATGCTCTCATTTGTCAGTAAGGATCCGGGAAAAGTATTCATCGTTGTAACAGAACCGGGAATACTTTATGAGATGAGAAAAGCGGAACCGGAAAAAATATTCATTCCTGTACCACCAAAATATTCAATGTGCGGATACAATGAATGTAATTTCATGAAGCTCATCACACTTGAAAAAATATATAAATCCCTTAAATTTGAAGAGCCGGAAGTGACAGTTGATGCTTCAATAATCGAATGGGCAGCAGTGCCAATAAAAAGAATGCTTGAGATTTCCGCTAAACTGGGGCTGTAAAATGAAGAAGATATATCTGATTATGTTGGTTTTTATTCCTGCGTTGCTGGCTGCGCAGCAAAACGTGCAACTGCAGGATGGATATCAGCAGTTCAGGTACCCGAATGGAAACATATCCAGTGAAGGATATATAAGAAACGGAAAACCAGACGGATACTGGAAAAGTTATTATGTCACCGGAGTGCTCAAGTCGGAAGGCAGGCGAACCAGTTTTCTCCTCGACAGCCTGTGGGTTTTTTATGACCAGGCAGGTGACACTATTGAAAAGATTAGCTACCTGCTTGGTAAAAGGAATGGCTATTCTCTGAAGTACAAGAAAGACCCGGTTTATGGAAATTATCTCTTCTCTTCAGAGCTTTATGCAGGTGACAGGAAGGAAGGCCTGGCAAAAATTTATTTTCCTGACGGGAAAATAAAACAGACCATACCCTATTCTGATAGCAAAAAGGACGGGCTTTCGCGCGAATATAACCATGATGGCAAAATCATTGCTCTTCTGGAATACAACAATGATTTTCTCATCAGTCGCGAACGAATAAACTACACTGATGCGTCGGGTATGAAACAGGGCGAGTGGCTCGATTTTTATCCTGACGGAAGCCGGCATATTGAGCGCAACTACCGTGACGATGTGCTTCATGGATATTACAAGGAGTATGATGAAAGGGGACGTCTGCTGGTCACACTGTTGTATGAAAGTGGCAAAGTGACCGGAACAGATATTGACAACAGCGCTGAGATAGATATACAGAACAGGTATGATGATTCCGGAAGACTGATCTATTCAGGCCCCTTCAAAGAGGGTATTCCTGTAGGGATACACCGCGAGTATAATAGTGACGGAACCATAAAGGGTGCACGAATATACAATGACAACGGGGTGCTGATATCGGAGGGCATAATTGATGCCGAAGGCAACCGCACAGGACCATGGAAGGATTTTTCTCCCGGAGGAACTCTTATCGCCGAGGGCAATTATACAACCAACAGGAGAACAGGACCATGGAAGTTTTACAACAGTTCCGGAAGGCTTGAGCAGGCCGGAGCATACAGCAGCGGGCGTATTGACGGCACATGGCGGTGGTATTACCCTGAAGGAGAACTGCTTCGTGAGGAAGATTATTACCAGGGAAAAAGGGACGGCAGCTATACGGAGTACACCCGCACGGGTGAGATAATTGCAGAAGGCTCATATGCTGACGGCGAAAGGAACGGACTATGGAAGGTAAATGCCGGCGACAATACCGAGGAGGGTGAATACATCCTTGGCCTCCGCAATGGTGAATGGAAATCATATTATCCTGGCGGAAAGCTCAGGTTCAAGGGAAACTACAGGCAGGGAAACCCCGAGGGCCATCATACGCTGTACTTTGAGAACGGCAGGACGAAAGAGGACAGGTACTACAGGAATGGCTTCCGCACAAAGACATGGAAGAAATATAATGAACTGGGCGAAATAATCCTTACCATCACTTATCGTGACGATATTGAAACCAGCATCAACGGTGTGCCCACAGGCCTGCAGAGCAGCATAAAGCGAATAAAGTGAAGGGAAAATGGAGGAACAGTTCAACCTGAGAAAAGAGATAACACAGGCCGGTGATGCAGAGCTTGAAAGGCAACTTCGTCCTTTGACTTTCTCTGATTTCAGGGGGCAACCGCGCATAACCGATAACCTGAATATTTTTGTCACAGCTGCGTTGCAGCGGGGCGAAGCTCTTGATCATGTGCTTCTGCATGGTCCTCCCGGACTGGGAAAAACCACCCTTGCTTCAATAATTTCAAACGAGCTCAGGGTCAAAATAAAGATCACGTCGGGTCCGGTCCTTGACAAGCCGGGCGACCTGGCGGGGTTGCTTACCAGCCTTGACGAGGGTGATGTGCTTTTTATTGACGAGATACACCGGTTGCATCCGGTGGTTGAGGAATATCTCTATTCCGCAATGGAGGACTACCAGATAGACATAATGATTGACAAGGGACCGGGTGCACGTTCGGTACAATTGAAGCTCAATCCGTTCACCCTGATAGGCGCCACAACCCGCTCAGGATTGCTTACAAGTCCCCTCCGGGCCCGCTTCGGCATTAAGTTCCATATAGAATACTACGATGCTGCTGTTCTCAAGGGAATAGTCAAAAGATCAGCATCGATAATGAATATAACAATAGATGAAGATGCCGCTGCTGAAATAGCATCGCGCAGCAGGGGTACTCCAAGAATAGCCAACGCCCTGCTGAGAAGGGTGAGGGATTTTGCCCAGGTAAAGGGCAGCGGCGCTATTGATCTTGACATAACAAGGTACTCGCTTGAAGCGCTTAATATTGACAAGCACGGCCTTGACGAGATGGATAACCGCATTCTGAGGACCATTATCGATAAGTTCAGGGGAGGGCCCGTGGGACTGAATAATGTGGCGACGGCAGTGGGAGAAGAGAGCGGCACCATTGAAGAGGTTTACGAACCGTTTCTTATAAAGGAGGGTTATATAAAAAGGACTCCCCGCGGCCGCGAGGCTACAGAACATGCATACAGGCACCTCGGGATAGTGAGAGGAAGGGAAGAAACGCTCTTCTGATAAGGTGACAGCCGCCGCCACCGAACCACCCGGCTGACAGCATTACCCTGAGACAACAGCTGCAATGTAATCACCCTGCGACGGCATCACCGTGCGGCAACACCAGTCATGGAACCACACGACTGACGGCATCATCCTGCACCAGCATCAGCCGAGGAACCGCCCTGCGCCAGCAGCCGCCAGCAGCAACAATCAGAGCTCTCTCAGGAACTTATCTTTTCAAGACCTTTCTGGTCAATTATCTTGATCTTGCGTCCGTTAAGCTCAATAAGACGATCGCTTTTGAACTCTGACAGAAGTCGTATAACAGATTCCGTGGCTGTTCCCACGATGTTTGCAAGTTCTTCACGCGTCAACAGGATACGGAGGTACTTCTGCTCGTCAAGACCAAAATCCCTCACAAGGCTGAGCAATACCTCGGCAACCCTTTCCCTTACTGTCTTCTGGGCAATATCAGTTATATATGAGTTGGCTTCGGCTAGCTCATGACATGTCAGTTTCACCACCTCAAAGGCAAAAGAGGGATTTGTCTTCACAAACTGTATGAGAAGCTCTGAAGGGATAAAGCATACCTGGCAATCTTCAATAACTTTTGCGGAGGTACATGCAGGTTCATTGCTCAGCACAGACCTGTATGCGATTATTTCTCCTTTCCTGGCAAATCTGATTATCTGTTCCTTACCGTCTATACCTGTCTTGAAAACCTTTATGATCCCGGAGTTGATACAATAGAATCCGCTGATCCGGTTACCCTCATGATAAAGGATCTCTCCTCTCTTGTAGTGTCTGAAATCCTTCTCGAAATTCAACCTGTCTGTCTCATCTCTTGTGAGAAAACGAAAAACCGAACTGCTTTCAAACGCGCACTTGTCACAGAATGATATGGTATAGTCATGCTGTTTCATAAATCTTGCCATAGTTTGACAAAGTTGGGCATAAATTCCTTAATATCATAAAATTTCAGTTCGGAAATGCTTCAGAAACCTTATATCATTTTCGAAATAAAGCCTAAGGTCATTAACCCCGTATTTCAGCATGGTTGCCCTCTCTATTCCCATCCCGAAGGCATAGCCCGTATATTTTTCAGAATCGATGCCGCAGGCATCAAGAACATTTGGATCAACCATACCACATCCAAGCAACTCGAGCCATCCTGTACCCTTGCATACGTTGCATCCTTTGCCGCCGCAGATGTTGCAACTTATATCCATCTCGGCCGAGGGCTCGGTAAAAGGGAAGAATGAGGGCCTGAGCCTGATGTTTACATCTTTACCGAAAAGCTCGGTGGCAAAATAGAGCAGCGTCTGTTTAAGATCGGCAAATGACACATTTTCAGCAACATACAATCCTTCAATCTGATGGAAGATACAGTGCGCCCGTGCTGAGACTGCTTCGTTGCGAAAGACCCTTCCGGGAGAAATGGTACGGATGGGAGGCTGCTGGTTTTCCATCACCCTGACCTGCACCGAGGATGTGTGTGTCCGCAGAAGCACATCATGAGGATCGGACTCAATGCCGGATTTCTTTTCTATAAAGAAGGTATCCTGCATGTCACGTGCCGGATGATCACTTGCAAAGTTGAGCATGGTGAAGACATGATTATCATCTTCTATCTCGGGTCCTACAGACACTGTGAAACCGATACGGCTGAAGATGCCGATAATCTCATTCCTGACAATGGATATGGGATGACGCGTGCCTTCAGCGAAAGGATAGGCAGGCATGGTCAGATCAACAGATGGACCTGCAACCTCAATCATTGCCAGGCGCTCCTTATGCTCATTGTATTTATTTGTTGCTGACTGTTTGAGATTATTGAGAAGCAGTCCGGTATCACGCTTCGCCTCAGGCGGAACGTTCCTGAATCCTTCAAAAAGCATTGATATCAGGCCCTTCTTGCTAAGGTAAGTTATCCTGAACTGCTCCAGAGATTCCTCGTTGTGAATATTGAATTCTTCGACCTCTTTGTTTAGTTCTGATATCCTCTCCTTCATCTCTGAATTGTCAATTATTTAAGAATTTTTACCTTGATGATTCTTATGTCATTCACTGGTCTGTCTCTCTGATCAGTAGCAGTACCCGCAATGGCATCAACAACGCTCATCCCCTCCAGCACCTCTCCGAAGACCGTATAGGAACCGTCAAGATGAACAGCGCCTCCGATAGTCTTGTATGCATCCCTGCGATATTCAGGCATAACATAGGCGCCAGCCTCTTCCATGGCCTCCTGTGCCTTAAGGCTTGCTGACTGCTGTATCTCATCCTCGTTGATTTCCTTTCCGGCCAGTTCTGCTTCACTGCGAAGTTCCTTAAGAGCTTTGTTGTAGAAATACTGATTGCGGGAGGACTCTATACGTTCTATAGCCTTTTCCAGCTCTTCATCATTGTAAACCTTTCCCTGTACGATGTAGAACTGTGTTCCGGAGGAGTTTCGTTCAGGATTGACATCATCGCCCATTCGTGCGGCAGCAACCGCTCCTCTCCTGTGGAAGAGGGAATCATTTATCTCTGCCGGAATAGTATAATCTTCAATTGCGGGAGATGAGACCTGGCGTGTGGAACCGTCACCGGTCTGAATCATGAAACTTTTTATTACACGGTGAAAAGTGACGCCGTTGTAAAAACCGCTTTCAGCAAGTTTGACGAAGTTGTCGCGGTGAAGCGGAGTGAGATCGGAAAGAGATATTACAATTTCTCCTTCGGTGGTCTGTAGCACGGCGCGTACGCCTTTCTCGTTACCTGCAGAGCAGCCGGCAATTATGATGGCTGCTGCAAGTGTCATGATGATACGGAATGGAGCCTTCATTTTGTTTTAGTTTACGTATGACAAAGATATATATTTGCAGTAAGAGTTAAGCATGAACGATATAAGCAAACTTGCAGGGCAGACTGTAATATACGGATTTGGAACGGTTGTGCCAAGATTCCTGAATTATGCCCTGCTGACTCCGTTTTATACGCGTATTCTTGGTCTTGAGCAGTACGGCGTTGTTACAGAGCTCTATGCATGGATGGTTCTGGCGCTGGTCATCCTGACCTACGGGATGGAGACAACCTATTTCAGGTTTGCCGGAAAGAAGGCAAATGCAGAGGTGGTGTACGGCACCGCGATGATTAGCCTCTTTACAACCTCGGCGATGTTCATCATGGCTGTCTCAATGTTTATTACGCCGATTTCCGGATTTCTTGGTTATGCAGAAAACCCGGAGTATATACGCATGTTTGCGTGGATAGTTGCCATAGATGCATTCTCGGCAATACCTTTTGCATGGCTCAGGAACAATAACAGAGCGGCTCTCTTCAGTGCACTGAAGATCATAAATGTGATTGTAACTATAGTATTGGCATTCTTCTTCCTGAAGATAGCTCCTTCTGTTGCGGAGAAGGGAAATAGATGGATTTACAAAGTATGGAGTCCTGATTTTCAGGTGGGATATGTCTTTGTAGCAAACCTGGCTGGTTCAGCAATTACTCTGTTATGTCTGACTCCGTTTATTTTCAGGATGAAGCCGGTGTTTGACAGGAGGCTGCTAAGAAAGATGCTGGCATACAGCTGGCCTTTGCTTGTAGGAGGTATGGCAGGGTCACTAAATGAAGTACTTGACAAAATTCTTCTTCGCAGGCTGATAGGAGGCGCTGAGGGGCTTGCCACTGTAGGACTGTATGGAGCAGGATACAAGGTAGGTGTGCTTATGTCGCTTTTCATCCAGATGTATCGCTTTGCAGCGGAACCATTCTTCTTCGACAAGGCAGGAAGCAAGGATGCAAAGGAGACCTATGCCATAACAATGAAGTACTTCGTGATAACGGCAGTGATACTGTTTCTTGGAATAAACCTCTACCCGGAGATTGTAAGTATCATAATAGGTGAAAATTTCCGGGAATCAATGAATGTTGTGCCGATTATAAGCATGGGATACCTTCTGCTGGGCATATACATCAATCAGAGTATCTGGTATAAGGTTGACGACAAGACAATTTATGGCGTGTGGATTACCCTTGTGGGCGTTGCAGTGACAGTTGGAGTGAACCTGGTTTTTGTACCTCTGTACGGATATATTGCTGCGGCATGGGCACATGTAGCTTGCTATCTTTCAATGGTTATTGTATCATACTTTGTCGGGCAAAAATATTATCCGATAGAATATGAGAAGGGTAGAATAGTTATGTACATAGCTCTGGCGCTTGCGATGTTGTTTATCTCCATGATGCTGTCAGGCGACAATAAAATAGTCAATGCAGTTATTGACACTATGCTGCTTTTGGTTTTCTTTGCCGTTGCTGAATACAGGGATAAGTACTTTACGATATTGTTTAAGAAAGGATCATGAAAATAAGGATAGTTAACAAGTCTCCACACCCTCTTCCAGCTTACGAGACAGAGCATTCAGCAGGGATGGACCTGAGGGCGTTTACCGGCGGACCCGTAACCATCAGGCCGATGGAGAGGAAGCTCATTCCGACAGGCCTTTACATTGAACTGCCAGTTGGATTTGAAGCACAGGTCAGGCCAAGAAGCGGTCTGGCTATAAGGCACGGAATCACTGTACTAAACTCACCTGGCACAATAGATGCTGATTACAGGGGAGAGATAGGGGTAATATTAATCAATACATCGGAGATTGATTATACAATAAATGACGGAGACAGGATTGCACAGATGATAATATCACAGTATGTAAAAGTGAAATTGAAGAAAGCTGAAAGTATTGAAATGACTGTGAGAGGCGAAGGAGGATTCGGACATTCAGGAAAAAAATGAGAAGTGCAATCATACAGGTGGTGATTTTGCTGGCTGCAGCAGGATGTTCGGAGAAAGTGATTTCGCCCGTCATGAAAGGAGACAGGGAAACAAGGAGCGACAATCGTTATGACTATATACTTTCTGAGGCATTAAGACAGAAATATGTAGGTGAGTTGAGTGAAGCAGCCTCACTGTTCGAGAAGTGTATTGAGTTGGACAAATATCGGAGTGTGCCCTACTATGAGCTTGCTCAGATGTACTCAGCAGCCGGGATGAGGAATAAGTCACTTGAATATGCTTCAACTGCAGCAAGGCTTGAACCAGGAAATTACTGGTACCAGCTTGCATGCGGCTCTCTGTTCACACAGTATGAAATGAAGGACTCTGCTCTGGTTTATTTCTTAAGGGCAATAAAGGCTGACACCACTGCTGTGGAGGTTAAAGGAATACTGGCAGGAATCTATTCGGAAAGAGGAGAGACGGCAAAGGCTGATTCGCTCTTTAAGATTCTGGAAGAGGACGGAGTTCTTACTCCGGATATGTCACTGATGATGATATATGATCTTATTAGCATGAATAAGGTTGATGAAGCGGCAGAGAGAGCGATTAAGCTGCTTGAGCTGAATCCCGAAGAGACCCGCTACAGGGCATTGCTTGCTGATATTTACTATGAGAATGGATTGAAGGAGAAGAGTGACAGCATATACGCGGCAATTATAGAGGAAGATCCGGATAATATTGAATCACAATTCCTCTATCTAATGAACCTTGTAAACAGAAAGGAATATACTGGCATATCAGGGTTCCTGAGAAATATCTTCAGGAGTGAAGTGGTGGAGAGAGAAGGAAAGATTGCTGTTGCACGAAGAATGGCAGGTGATTCTGCATACATGAAGGAAAATGCTGAATCAATGATCGAAAGCTTGTTGTTGCTTGAGGAAGAATATCCTGATGACGAGGAGGTTATATCACTGCGTCCGGCAGTTTATGAAGCTACTGACAAGATTGACCTGGCAATACAGAGATATGAGGAGATAATAAAAAGTATCAGGCAGGGTTTCTGGTTCAAGGAGAGGTTGATGATACTATATGCCCGGAAGAATGAATATAGTAAGCTTTATGAATTGGCTGGAGATTATTCCAGGGATAACAACAGGAGTATGATTGGAAAGATATATTATGCTCTGGCTGCCATGGAACTGAGTGAATATAGTGTTGCAGGAAATGAGTTGAAGAAGGCAATGATTCTTGCCGGAAATAATAATGAACTGAAAGTTCAGGTTTTATCTCTGGAAGGAGACCTGCACTACAGGAAGAAAGATTTTGATGCTTCATATGCATGTTATGAGGAGGCCCTGAAGCTGTCACCTGACGACCCGCTGCTACTGAACAATTATGCTTACTTTCTTGCCGAAGGTGACAAAGACCTTAAGAAGGCACTGAAAATGATAATGAAGGTAATTGAAACTGAGAGCGGGAACGCTACATATGTCGATACTTATGCATGGGTTCTGTACAAGATGGGAAAATACAGGGATGCTCATCGGGAGATGGTCAGAGTTTTTGAACTAAGCAGCGATAGGGACCCTGAATTGCTTGAGCATATGGGATTTATAAAGAAAGCTGTTGGTAGATGTGAGGAGGCAGTTGTTTACTGGAAGGAAGCATTGAAGGAGGACAGCAAGAAAGCATATCTTGAGGAGGAGATAATAAAATGCCAGAAGCAGTGAAATACGCGGTAGTAATTTCATTGATACTCCTTATGACAGGATGTGCTGCCATGAAGAAGAGGAGGACAACTGTTAAGGATGAATTGGCTGCTGATGTCAGTTACAGCGCTGTCATGAGAGGTGTAACTTCAAATAATATTACCGGAAGAGGTTTTGAGATTCGTAAAGGGAGCATTGAACTTGAGGGTACCGAAGTAGAGGGAAAATTCGGGCTACTGGCAAGACTGAACAGCAAAGGCGATTTTTATGGCTCTGTCAGAGGTCCTTTGGGAATTGAGTTGGTAAGGATTCTTATGGTTGGAGATGACATAGCTGTAATTGACAGGTTTAACCGAAAAATTTACATTGGCAAAAAGGAGATGGTACTTAGGAAGAATGGAATGCCTTCTGATTTTATGACTATTATTTTTGGAGACATACCTGAAGAGGACGATGTTGAGATGATCAGTGCTGACAGAAATGAGATTGTTGTGTCATCAGGAAATGAGGATTTCAATAGGCTCATCACGATTTGCCTTGATTACATGAAGGTTTGCAATCAAAGGATTAATGCAAACGTCTCTGATAATGAGATTTACATGCAATTCGGCAAATTCAGTGTTTCTGGAGGTAAGAAATATCCATCGGAAATTATGATGGAGGAGAGAGAAAAAATGTTTCACGTGAAACTATCAATTGACGAGTTAATTTATGGGTACGATTCTGACATTGAGTTCAGGCTGCCATCATACAAAAAGGAGTCATTTTGAAGCATCTGTTTGTAATATTGATATTGACAATCTGCACCGCTTCAATATTATCAGGGCAGAGTCGCTCAGAACTGGAGGAGATGAGGAAGAAGAATCTCCAGGAGATCGAGTATGTCGACAAGCTGCTGAAAACAACTGAATCACAGAAAAACGAGAGCCTGAATGAATTAAGGGTTATTGGAAGGAAACTGAATCTGCGTGAAAAACTGATTGCGGAGTTCGGACAGGAGATAAATCTTCTGGAGTACAGGATTGATTTAAATGCGCTGGCAATTGAGATGCTGGAGCAGGATCTGAATGATCACAAAAAGGATTATGAAAGATCAATATTGAGTGCATATAAAGCTACGAAGGGAATGCCTGCACTGGCTTTCATTCTCTCGGCAACTGACTTTAACCAGGGATACAAGAGGTTGAAATATATACAGCAGGTTGCCAGATACAGAAGAAACCAGGCTGAGACAATAGAGACCCTTTACTCACAGCTGCAGGCGACAAAGGAGAGACTGGAAAAGGACAGAAAGAACGTCAATGAACTTAAGAACAAAGAAGTAAGGCAAAGGCAAATTCTTAAGCAGGAGCAGGGAAGGAAGGAGAAACTGGTGAGCAGTCTGAGCAGGAAGGAAAAGCAGTTGAATCAGGAGCTTAATGAGAAGAGAAGAATAGCCAGACAGATTGAGAAGGAGATAGAGAAGCTTATAGAGGCCGAGAGGAAGAAAGGCGGTGCAGCACCGATGAGTGCAGAAATGAAGGTGATAAGTGAATCATTCGGAGAAAACAGGGGAAGAATCCCATGGCCGGTAGAACAGGGTATTATAACAAGTCATTTCGGAAGCCATCAGCATCCGGTTCTTAAGAATGTAATCGAAGATAATATCGGGATCGAGATCACGGCGAACGGTCCAACAAAGGCAAAATCTGTATTCAAGGGTGTGGTAGGGGGAGTGTTTGCCATTTCAGGGGCAAATATGGCAATAATTATTAGGCATGGTAAATACCTTACTGTATATCAGAATCTTGTAAATGTTGTAGTTAAGGAGGGAGATGCGGTTCTGACAGGACAGATTATAGGTGATGTCTTTGTGGATAATGGCGACGGTGGTAAGGCAAAACTAAAGTTTATGGTTTACGAGGAGAAAAAAAAGCTTGACCCGGAACAGTGGCTTACAAAAAAATGACTAAATTTTGCAACAAATAAATACCCTTGCAGTTAAAAAATAGTGATAGGTATTCTGGAATGGAAAGCATTACTATTAATTCAAACATTGAAAATTTACGCGCGGTAGAAGCGCAGGTAGATAAATTGTCAAAGAAGCTTGGTATCTCTGACGAGGTTTACGGCAAAATACTGATATCAACGGTTGAGGCTGTGAACAATGCTATATTACATGGAAACAAGGGTATTGAGACTAAAACAGTAAAAGTTGATTTTATAGCGGACGGTACTGTTTTCGAAGTAACCGTTACAGATCAGGGAGAGGGATTTGATTACAATCATCTGCCAGATCCTACCGACCCTGCAAATATTGAGAACCTTCACGGACGAGGGGTATTTATTATGAGGAGCCTTGCCGACAATATAGAATACAACCCTTCGGGTAATCAGGTAAGGATGAAGTTTAAATACTGAATCCGTGAGAGTAAGCTTCCATTACGATATCGAAAAATTCAGACTGCGTGAAAGCAGAATAATTAAAAAGATTCTAAATCGCATTGTTTCAGATGCCAGGCTCAGAACAGGCATCATTGACATTATCATGACAACCGATGAGAAACTGCATGGGATAAACAAAGAGTTTCTTGGTCATGATTATTACACTGATGTGATAGCCTTCAATTACAATAAGGGAAATACTGTTAACGGAGAAATTTATATCAGTGTTGACAGAGTCAGGCAAAATGCAAAAAAATTCAACGTACCCTTCAGATCAGAAATAAGAAGGGTAATTTTTCATGGATTGCTTCATTTATGCGGATATGATGACAGAGATGACGGGGGGAAGAAAATGATGTCTGAGATGGAAGAAATATATCTGGCCTTATCATATGCCGAATGATTTTACATTATGATATAATTGTTGTAGGCGGCGGTCATGCCGGCTGTGAGGCTGCACATATTGCTGCTGTTATGGGTGCAAAGACGCTGCTTGTTACAATGGATATGACAAAACTGGCCCGGATGTCTTGCAATCCGGCAATGGGCGGCATAGCTAAGGGACAGATAATCAGAGAAATAGATGCGCTTGGGGGCTGCTCTGCAATTGTGACAGACAGGTCAATGATTCAGTACAGGATGCTGAACAGAAGCAAGGGTCCTGCCATGTGGAGTCCGCGTGCACAGTGTGACAGGATGCTCTTTAGCATGGAGTGGAGAAAAATCCTGGAGAAGACCGATAATCTTGCAATATGGCAGGAGGTAGCTGACAGCATTATAATTGAAGATGGAAATATAAGGGGTATAACAACCACCCTGGGAACAGAATTGCATGCAGATGCAGTTATACTCACAAATGGAACATTCCTTAACGGGCTGATGCATGTTGGCTTCAACACAATGTCCGGAGGAAGGTCTGGCGACCCGGATTCACGCGGACTGAGTGAACAGCTCAGGGAGCTTGGATTCAGGGTTGAAAGACTGAAAACCGGAACAAGCGCACGGGTTGACGGAAGAAGTGTTAACTTCTCAGCTATGGTTGAACAAAAGGGCGACAATGAGGGACGATGCTTCTCATATCTGCACAACAGGGTTGACATAAAGAATCAAAAAAGTTGCTACATAACACACACGAATGAGATTGCTCATGGAATCATTCGTGAAGGTTTGAAATATTCTCCACTCTATACTGGAAGGATAAAAGGAAGGGGACCGAGATACTGTCCGAGCATAGAGGATAAGATTGTTACTTTTGCCGGGAAGGAGACACATCAACTGTTTCTTGAGCCTGAAGGATGGGAGACGAATGAGTATTATATAAATGGTTTTGCCAGCAGTTTGAAGCTGGAAACACAGCTTTCTGCCCTAAGGAAGATACGTGGGCTTGAGAACGTAGTAATTTACAGACCCGGGTATGCAATTGAATATGATTTCTTCCAGCCAACCCAGTTAAAACTATCTCTGGAGACAAAGAGGATTGGCGGGCTTTTCTTTGCAGGACAGATTAACGGTACCACAGGATATGAAGAGGCTGCGGCCCAGGGACTGATGGCCGGAATTAACGCTGTCAGGAGAATGCGGGGAAAGGAGCCTTTCATTCTCAACAGGGATGAAGCCTATATTGGAGTTCTGATAGATGATCTGGTTACAAAGGGTATTGATGAACCTTACAGAATGTTTACATCCAGGGCCGAATACAGGATTCTGTTGAGGCAGGACAATGCAGACGAGCGTCTGACACCAAAGGCTGCTGAACTGGGGACTGCCAGTAAGGACAGGATTAGAAGAGTTGAAGAGAAGTACAGGATGGTTGATGAGCTGGTTACATTTCTAAGAAATCACACTGTTTCACCTGAAGAGATCAATACATTCCTTAAGGAAAAGAATACAACTGAAATTAATCAGAAAATTAAAGCAATAGGTATTGCAACAAGGCCACAGATTTATCTGGAGGAGCTTCTTGACACAATGCATGTGGAGGAGAGGCTGAGTTACGGAAAATCTGAAAGAAAAAGTGAGATTATTCAGGCAGCTGAAATAAAGATCAAGTATTCCGGTTATCTAGAGAGAGAGAAGGGCGTAGCAGAAAAGATAAAGAAATTTGAAAGATTGAAGATACCAGAGGAAATAGATTATGATGAGCTGATTTCGATATCTACCGAAGGAAGAGAGAAACTATCAAGAATAAAGCCTGCGACGATCGGACAGGCTTCCAGAATCAGTGGTGTATCTTCATCTGATGTTTCTATTTTAATAATGTATCTTGGCAGATAATAATCAATGTTCCACGTGGAACATTATTTATTTATACATTATGAATATCGCAGGAAAAATAATTGATGTGCATAAAAAGCGCATTTATCCCGGGATTATCACTATTAAAGCCGGTAAAATTGAGTCTGTAACTGAGACCGAAGAGAGTCCTGATCATTTCATCATGCCAGGACTGGCAGATGCGCATGTTCATATAGAGAGCAGCATGCTTGTGCCATCTCATTTCGCAGAGGCTGCCGTAAAGCACGGGACAGTTGCGGTTGTAACGGATCCTCATGAGATAGCAAACGTGCTTGGGAAGGAAGGAGTGGATTTCATGATGGATAATGCGGAAGATGTACCGGTTAAAATAATCTTCGGAGCCCCATCATGTGTACCTGCTACTTCACTGGAAAGCGCAGGGGCAAAAATCGGATCAGCAGAGATAAAGGAACTGATCGAAGAGGGAAAGGTAAAATTCCTGGCTGAAATGATGAACTTCCCGGGAGTTATATATAATGATGCTGAAGTTCACCTTAAGCTGGAAGCTGCACGTAATGCCGGTATACCAATCGACGGACATGCACCAGGCCTGACAGGAGAAGAATTGAAAAAATATATTTCTGCAGGAATCACTACCGACCATGAATGCTCCTCACTCGAAGAGGCCCTTGAAAAAATATCAGGCGGAATGAAAATACTGATACGAGAGGGAAGCGCTGCCAGAAACCTTGAAGTACTTGCACCATTGATCAGCTATTATCCTGAAAGGGTGATGCTGTGCACTGATGATTTTCACCCCGAGGCGCTGCTGCGCGGACATATTAACAAACTGGTTGCACGGCTGATTTCAATGGACTATAATATATTTGATGTCATCAGGGTTGCATCGCTAAATACCTATGAACACTACAGGATCAATGCCGGAACACTCAGACCCGGAGATCCGGCCGATTTTATTATTGTTGATGATCCGAAAACCATGAATGTTCTTCAGACCTGGATAGACGGAAAATGCGTGTTTGACGGCGAGAAAGTTCTCTTCTCACCGGGAGAAATCATTAAAATAAACAAATTCAAATGTACACGGCTTCTGCCCGATGAGATCAGGGTAATCAACGAGGGCAGAAAGATTAATCTGATCGTTGCCAGAAACGGGGAGATAACAACAGAGAGTGATATTGTACAGGCAGGGGAGGAGGAGTTTGTTAACCCCAGGCCGGAAGATGACATATTGAAAATAGTTGTCAAGGAGAGATACAATGACAAGCCTCCGGCCATGGCCTTTATCAGGGGGTTCGGAATGAAACAGGGTGCAATGGCAACATCAGTTGCCCACGACAGCCATAATATCATTGCTGTTGGCACAAATGACCGCGATATTGTCAATGCAATAAACATGATTGTGGATGCCGGAGGAGGTATGGCAGTTGCATCGGAAGAGGGAACGGAAATACTTGAACTGCCGGTTGCCGGTATAATGTCAGACCTGCCCGTAACCGAAATGGCATCACGCTATGAAAAACTCTCTGAAAGGGTCAGGAGCCTGGGAAGCAGGCTGGATGCACCTTTCATGACACTCTCTTTCATGGCGCTGCTCGTCATTCCGAAGATGAAAATGAGTCATAAGGGACTATTTAATGTCCTGACATTCAAACATATGCCACTTTTCGTGTCTGATCCCTACAGCAAGTACAGGATTAATTAACCTTAACTGCAGGCACACTGTCTGTACAAATATAAGTTCCGGTTAATGAGATAATTGAGTAAAATCAATCTATCTCCTTATCACTTTTCAGCCATTTGTCAGGGCATAATTTCTAACTTTGCCCACTACCCAATCCTGTCCTGGCCTTCAGACAGAGACAGTCAGCATGGCGGCAGAAATGAGTAAGTGATATGTCAGCAGTAGAGGCCTTAAAATCAACGGTATCTGCACTGCCCGATAAACCGGGCGTATATCAGTTCATTGACGCTTCCGGAACCATTCTGTATGTTGGCAAAGCCCGAAGCCTGCGCAAACGCGTTGGCTCCTACTTCACAGGAAACCAGTCGGGCAAAACCCGCGTAATGCTCTCCAGGGCTGCCGACCTCCGGCATATTGTAGTGGATAATGAATCGGAAGCGCTGCTGCTTGAAAACAGCCTGATTAAAAAACATCAGCCGAGATATAATATCCTGCTCAAGGATGACAAGACATATCCATGGATATGCGTTAAAAATGAGCACTTTCCGAGAGTTTTCATGACCCGCAGACTGGTAGCTGACGGATCAGCATATTTCGGTCCCTATACCTCCGTTCCGGCAGTCAAAACCCTCCTGGAGCTGGTCCGGCACCTGTTTCACGTACGCACCTGTTCACTGCCCCTCAACACAAGGTCAGTTTCAGAAGGCAAATTCAAGACCTGCCTGGAATACCATATTGGAAACTGCGAAGCACCATGTATCGGCCTTATCAGTGAGGAAAAGTATAACCTCCAGACAGACAGGATAAAAGAAATAATCAAGGGTGACCTTTCCGGCGTAACGGCATACCTTGAATCACTGATGCGGCAGTATGCAAAAGATCTGAAATTTGAAGAGGCACAGAAGATTAAGGAGAAACTTGAATTGCTCTCGAAATACCGCAGCAAATCAGTGGTTGTCAACACTTCTGTAAGGAATGTTGACGTATTTGGATGCTCTGCGGAAGAGGGATCAATCTATATCAGTTACATAAAGGTTGTTAGCGGCGCCATTGTCCAGTCATGGTCTGTTGAACTGAAAATGAGGATGGAAGAGGAAAAGGAGTCGCTTCTCTCAACCGCTGTGACAGAGATAAGACAGCGGGTATCAAGTGATTCTCAGGAAGTAATCGTTCCTTTTATGCCTGATATAAAGCTTGATAAGGTAAAATACACGGTTCCACAGCGGGGCGACAGGTATAAACTGCTTGAGCTGGCTAACCGCAACGCTGTGTTTTTCAAGCTGGAAAGACAAAAGAAAAGGGCAGACCGGTCAAAGGAAAAGCAGACAGAAAAAAACCTTGAAAAGATGAAGAAGGATCTTCACATGCCGGAGCTTCCCCTGCATATCGAATGTTTTGACAACTCCAACATACAGGGCGAATCAGCTGTTGCAGCCTGTGTTGTATTCCGGAACGGCAGGCCCAGCAACAGGGAGTATCGGCATTTCAACATAAAAACGGTGACGGGCCCTGATGATTTTGCCTCAATGGAAGAGGTCATTTACCGCCGCTACAGGAGGATGCTTGATGAGCAGAAGCCACTCCCGCAACTGGTGGTGATTGACGGCGGCAAAGGGCAACTGTCGTCAGCCGTGAAGAGTCTTGACGCATTGGGCATCAGGGGCCGGCTGACGGTGATAGGAATAGCCAAGAAACTTGAAGAGATATACTTCCCGGGTGACACCGTTCCGCTTTACCTCGATAAGAACAGTATCACCCTGAAAATTATCCAGCACCTGAGAAACGAAGCCCACCGTTTCGGTATAAATTTCCACAGGGGAAAGCGTAGTTCCGTCATGAACCGTTCAATTCTCGATGAAATTCCCGGTATAGGGGAGAAGACAAAGGAGCGGCTTCTGAAAAAATTTGGTTCGGTCAAAAAACTCTCCGAAGCAACCGTGGAAGAGCTTGAAAAGATAGTTGGTGCCAAAAAAGCCTCACTTTTGGCCGCTGCGCTCAGAAATTGATTTTTTTTCACGTGGAACAAAACATTGACATGTTGATCATAAGACGCAGGTATACAGCATATAAGAGCACCTTACCTGCACTGATAACTTCACGAGAATTGAATATTTCCCCTCAACCGGGCACTCCCCCGGATATTTTCTTAAGAAAGTGGTGAAAAAAATCGATGCCCTCTGGTTACCGGGGGTATTGGGTTAGTTATCCTTTTGAACAGATTCCGGAACATGACTTTTCTGTATTGTTCCAGATCTTCCATGACTCGTGTTATTGACCTTTCCGTATTGATTCTGATTTCCCGGCACTCCTGTTATA
>WXFE01000168.1 GCA_009881065.1 Bacteroidales bacterium
ACCAGATCAAACTTCCGGTCATGAAGCAGATCCCATGCATCTGCGGCGCAATCGGCCACAGCAGTGTCATACATATCTGACAACAGCTTCGCAAAATAAAGCTGACTGTACGGGTCATCCTCCACGATGAGAATGGCCATTCGCTTTGATGATGACGGGTCCTTCATATCTTGATCAGTTTGTATGATAAAGATCCAAGCTTAATCTTCTCCCCGTGAAGCAGTCCAATGTTCCAGTCGGTGTTGCCATGAGCTATCCGAAACTTATCCTCCCCCCGGAGATCATTATCCTTATACCTCAAATGCCGTGCCGCAGGCGCTTCCATGACCATATCGGCGCATGCCTTGTCAAGGGCAAGGGGGTCTGTGGAAGCCGCAATGCCTATGTCCTCAACCAGCGGCATGTCATTGTGCCCCCAGCAATCGCAGTCGGGTGAGACATCCATGATAAAATTGACATGTAGTGCAGGCTTTCCCTTAACCACCGCACAGGCATACTCGGCTATCTTTTTGCTGAGAATATCTCCATCTGCGCTCCATCGAACCCTCGCAGCATCAAACTGGCAGACAGCCACGCACTGTCCGCAGCCGGTACATCTTTCGTTATCAATCTGTGCCTTCCCGTCTTCACTCATGTGAACAGCATCATGGGCACAGCTGCTGACGCACATGTTGCAACCGGTACAGTTCTTCAGGTCAATGACCGGCTGACTCCCCGAGTGGAGGAAAAGCTTTCCTCCGATGGAAGCACATCCCATACCGAGGTTCTTCAGTGCGCCTCCGAAACCGGTCTGCTCATGCCCCTTGAAGTGATTAAGGGTGATAATTATATCAGCATCGGCTATAGCCGTGCCGATCATCGCTGTCCTGGTATAATCGAGGTTAACCTCTATCTCACGGTAATCGGTCCCCTTGACTCCGTCGCCAATTATCACATGGCACCCTGCGCTGAGGATATTGTAGCCGTTGGAGAATGCTGCATCAAGGTGATCGGGAGCATTTCTCCTCTCCCCTGAATAGAGGGTGTTGCAGTCGGTCAGGTATGGTTTGCCACCTTTCCCCCTTATCATGGAAACCACCTGTGCCGCGAAGTTTGGCCTGAGATATGCAAGGTTGCCAGGCTCACCGAAATGAACCTTAATAGCCGTCATCTTACGGTTGAAATCGATTTTTTCGAAACCGGCTGCCATCATCAGCTTCTCCAGCTTTTTAAGCAGGTTCAGCGATGATGTGCTGTGCATATCGGTGAAAAATACTTCAGAAGGTCCCATTAAAAACAAAACGTTCTTTCTCAGACATTAAGTATGTCAATAATGTCAACAAGGTGCTGGTTAAGGCCTTTATGCAGTTTTACGGCTTTCCTGAATGGAATGAGCACTATTTCGTCATTCTGGAGTCCTACCATTACGCTCTGCTGGCCGTCAAGGAGTGCCTCTACAGCAGCATTTCCCAGCCTGCTGGCGTTAACACGGTCAAGCGCTGACGGCGACCCTCCGCGCTGAAGGTGTCCAAGAATGGCAACCCGTACCTCGTAGTCCTTGAGCTGAGGTTTGAGCTTCTCGGCCAGTGCTATGGCGCCACCCTCTTCATCGCCCTCAGCAACAATGATGATATTGCTTGATTTTTTTCGCTTGTTACCCGTCTCTATCATCTTGGTGATATCACGCATCTCACCCTTTATCTCAGGCATGATAATAGCTTCAGCGCCGCAGGCGATTCCGCTGTAAAGGGCAATGTGGCCTGCCTCGGCGCCCATCACCTCCACAAAAAACATCCTGTTGAGGGCGCTGGCGGTATCACGGATCTTGTCAACAGCCTCCACCACGGTGTTGAGCGCGGTGTCATACCCTATCGTGTAGTCAGTGCCATATATGTCATTGTCTATCGTGCAGGGCACACCCACGAACGGGATGTTATACTCTCCATTGAACATGCCTGCTCCCTTGAATGAGCCGTCACCTCCTATAACAACAACGCCATCGATGCCTGCTGCCCTGAGGTTCTCATAAGCAATCTTCCTCCCCTCGGGAGTACGGAAGGGATCGCATCTGGCTGTCTTGAGAATTGTGCCGCCTCGCTGTATGGTGTCTGAAACCGAGTGGGCGTAGAGCTGTTTGAAGTTGGCATTGATCATGCCCATGTAACCGTGCCTGATGCCAACCACCTCAAGCCCGTTATAAATAGCTGTGCGCGTTACGGCGCGGATAGCTGCATTCATTCCGGGAGCATCTCCGCCTGATGTGAGAACACCTATCTTATTAATTTTTGCCATTTCAGAAATTATTTGTTGATGCTAAAATACTTAATTATCATGTTCCGGCAATTTTGAAAATAACAATATCATATCGCAGCGACAATATCTGCAACCTCCTGTATGAGCCATCCGGGGGTGGATGTTGCGCCGCATATCCCTGCACTGGCTGAATCATTGAACCATTTGCGCTTCAGCTCATCGGGCGAGGAGATAAAGTAGGAGCGGGGGTTCACCTTAAGGCACACTTCGAAAAGCATGCGGCCGTTAGAGCTGTTCCTGCCGCTGACAAAAACTATCACATCATGCTTCGAAGCAAATTCCCTCAGACGTGGTTCACGTTCTGACACCTGCCTGCAGATGGTGTTGTGCACCTTCAGGTTGGACGATGAATGATCAGGCGAGACCTTTTCCATATTGAGCCTGATAATCTCAGCCACAACATCGTACTGCACCTTGCTCTTGGTGGTCTGCGAGAAGAGGTATACCGGCCTGGAGTAGTCTATCCTGCGAAGGTCTCCCTTGCCGGTCACCAGTATGCCCCCGGGCCCCGCGGCACTCATCAGCCCTATGACCTCGGCATGGCCCTCCTTGCCATAAATGACTATCTGCCCCTTCTCGTCACGCGACAGTTCGGCCACCTTTCGTATTTTCTCCTGCATTGACCTGACAATAGGGCAGGTGGCGTCAATGATCGTGATGTTGTTCTCCCTTGCCTTTTCATATGTGGAGGAGGGCTCACCGTGCGCCCTTATCAGCACCTTATTGTCGCGCAGGGTTGCAAACTCCTCATAGGTGATTGCCTTCAGTCCGAGGCTGGTCAGCCTGGCCACCTCGATGTCATTGTGTACTATCTCACCGAGGCAGTAGACGGTTTCTCCGTCGCGCAGGACATCCTCAGCGATTGTAACGGCATTTTTAACTCCGAAACAGAATCCCGAACTCTCTTCTATATCAACTTTCATTTATCCTTTTTCTGTAAAGCTCTCTGAACCAGACCATCTGTTCATCGGGTGTCATGTCGCTGTTGTCAAGAACAACTGCATCATCAGCCTGCCGGAGCGGGCTCACCTCCCTCGATGAGTCTATCCTGTCACGTTCGCTTATGTTTTTCATCACCGCATCAAAGTCAGCCGGCAGTCCCTTGGTCACAAGCTCTAGGTACCGTCTCTGTGCTCTCACCTCGGGCCTGGCTGTCATGAAGATCTTTAGCCGGGCGTCCGGGAAGACCACCGTTCCAATGTCACGGCCGTCCATCACCACACCCCCGCCGGCGCCCATTGACCGTTGCAGCTCCACCATCCTGGCTCTCACGCCGGCAATGGTGCTGACGGGGCTGACGTTATCCGAGACCTCGCGGTCACGTATCTCCCTCTCCACCTTCTCGCCATTGAGATAAGTGGCTGAGAATCCTGTCTCGCTGTCGGGTTTGAAGGTGATGGTGATCTCCGGAAGAGCCTGCAGTATCCCGGCCTCGTCGGCAATGCCGTTTCCTGCCAGTCCGCGCCTCAGCGCGAAGAGAGTGACAGCCCTGTACATTGCTCCCGAGTCGATATAGATATATCCCAGTTCCCTTGCTATCGCTTTCGCGAAGGTGCTTTTGCCACACGACGAGTATCCGTCAACCGTAATGATTATTTTTCTTTTTTTTCTTGTCATTGTCTCTTTCAGGTTAAAACGAACAGATGCAGTTAAGGTTCAGCATGTTCTGTTTTTTTAAATATAATATCAGGTTTCAGTGTAACGGTAATGTGGTTTGATCCGCCTGCCGGATGAAATGCGCCATGGGCGAAAGCCAGTTCAAAGGCCTTTGTGCGTATTCCGAACCCTGCCGTAAAGCCCGCCATACCGGTCCGCTGCCCGGTCCGCATCTCAGCCCTGCGCTGGTAGTCAAGGCCGGCGCCTATCCAGAATGCGTCTGACGGAAGAATCTCGACACCCAGGACAATGTGCCTGAGAATGTTCTCTCCGAAACCGCCCTGACCGGCATCATCTTCGGGATTATAATCAAAAGTCATGTCAGGCTTCTCCAGATGCCTGAGTGTGAGCGAGAAGCTGAAGGGGGCATGGGCGAGCCTCTTGGTGGCTCCGGCAATAATCTCAAACGGAAGCGGCTCACCTCCGTCACCGGTATAACCGATGAGCTGCAGTCCGGCGTTGCGGATTACCAGCCCGGCATCGAGCAGCAGCCGCTCATTGCGGTATGTTGCCCCGATATCGGCACAGAGGCCTGCAGAAAAATAGCGTTCGAGGTTTGAGATCACAGGCTTGAGGTTCACACCCACGGAGAAGGAGGAGTCGATCTGCCATGACCAGATGATGTTGAACCCATATTCGGCAGCGGTGAAGCTGCCGGTGATATTACCTGCCTCGTCGGCCTCGGTGAAGGTGCCGTAGCTTGCAAAGCTTATCCCCCCGGCGAAGTTGCCCGCGGTGGCTGTGCTGTGCGCCCAGGAGGCATAGCCATACCTGATTCCTGCAAACCATGATGAGAAGCTCAGCGAGATATCATTGTCCATCGCCGCATTGAGCATAGCCGGGTTGAAGTAGGGCAGGGTCAGGTCGCTTCGCCAGGAGGCGACGGATATTCCGCCGGTGGCATTGGCAAATGCCGAATGGCTGAGGTTAAGAAACTCGTAGGTATTATCACCGCCGGTCTGGCCTTTAAGCGCCGGACCGGGCAGAGCCGTGAGGAATATGAGGACGACAGCCCACCGTTGCAGAACAGCAATGCCGGAAAGCAGATTGGGAGCCCTGTGCCTCATCCTCAGAATCATTAAGGACAAAGATAATAATCCCGGCAAAATGGAATGATCAAAGCTGGTATTTCAGGATTGTCAGTCACCCTTCCCTGTAAAGCCGGCATCAACCCCTGTCTTCCTGTTATTCCAGGCCTGGGAAAGGAAGAGGCCGGCAATCACAATTGCCATCCCTATCCCGTTTCTCACCGTCAGCCTGTCGCCAACGATGAAGAAGGCAAAGATTGCAGTGAACACCGGAATAAGATTGCTGAATATGTTTGCACGGGCAATCCCGACAAACCTGACTGAATAGGCATAAAGCACGAATGCTCCGCACGAGGCGAAGATGGCCAGGAAAATTATCGAGCCAAAGCTCTTCGTCACGATGCCTGTGGCAAGCAGGTCCTTCAGATCCAGCACAAGGAAGAGTGGAAGGAATAGAATTGCACCAATAATATTTTGAGTGTTGACTATTATGACCGGATCATAATCATAAGCCAGACGGCGAAGAACCATGTTGTAACCGACGGCCGAGACCACGGCGAGGAACATCAGCGCCAGTCCTTTCGGGTTCATCACGATATTACCGGATTTGTTGGTGATGAATATTAAAACTCCTATGAATGAGAGAATAACTCCCAGATAGTTAATCAGTTTCAGCCGCTCACGATGGATTACCCATGCGAAGATGACTGCAAAGACCGGTATGGTTGAAATTATTACCGAACCCACCGTTGACGAGACATATGTCAGTCCGAAGCTTTCACCCAGGAAGTAAAGGAAAGGCTCAAACAGCGCAAGTAGGAAGAAATACTTCCGGTCTCTCTTCTGTATGGCTGTGAACCGTCCGGTGATCCATATAAAACCCGTGAGAAAGAGTATTGCAATGCACAGCCTGATAAAGACGATGGTTATGGGGTTATAATCAACGTTGGCAACCTTGAACCATACAAATGAGAGTGCCCAGAAAATCATTGAAAGAACTAGGGCTGCGTATGGTCTGCCTTTCATGGGAGATAATAAATGAGTGATTTTGTCGGCGGCGAAATTAACTGATTTTTCAATACCCGTGACAGAGCGGGGAATTAAGAAGCTTCAGTTTTCGAACGTACTTGATATATGTTCGGCAAAAGCCTTATAATAATGTAATATACAGTTCAATATATATCAATTATCTTTCGACCGGTGTAAATAAAAATCATTTTTATTCGTTTGGTGATATGGTTTTATTATTATATTTGCCACTTCAAAAGCGATAATGAGATGAACGGAATCAAGATCGTTGTACTTGCCAAGCAGGTTCCTGACACGCGAAATGTTGGTCCTGATGCCATGAAAGCTGACGGGACGGTGAACAGGAGTGTTCTGCCTGCCATATTTAATCCCGAGGATCTGAATGCCCTGGAGCAGGCTTTGAGAATAAAGGAGCGTTATGAAGGTGTAACGGTAACGCTGCTTACGATGGGTCCGGTCAGGGCTGCGGAGATAATACGGGAGGGACTGTACCGTGGAGCAGATGATGGCGTACTGCTTACTGACAGGGCTTTTGCCGGTTCAGACACGCTGGCCACGTCGTATGCTCTTGCGCTGGCAGTGCGCAGACTGGCGCCTGACCTGGTCATAGGAGGACGGCAGGCCATTGACGGTGACACCGCCCAGGTGGGGCCGCAGGTGGCAGAGAAACTGGGATGGCCGCAGGTGACCTATGCAGAAGAGATGCATTTCGAGGGCGACAAACTGATAATTCGCCGCCGTCTTGAGAGGGGAGTGGAGACAGTATCAGCTCCTCTTCCGCTGGTAGTTACAGTGAACGGAACAGCGCCGGCATGCCGTTATCGCAATGCCAGGCTGGTGATGAAGTACAAGTATGCACGCACTGATACCGAGCTTCAGACTGAAAGCTCTGACTACATTGCTGCAGGCAGGTCATCCATCAGGTTAACTGAATGGGGCGTTGATGCCATCGGGGCTGACCGTGAGCAGCTCGGTCTCTCCGGGTCACCCACAAAGGTGAAGGAAATTGAGAACATAATCCTCCAGGCAAAGGAGTCGAAGCGCCTTACCTCGTCAGACGCAGATGTTGAGTCACTGGTCAGGGAGTTGCTTGAGGATCATACAATTGGTTGATAAACGGATAAAACTATAGTTGCAGTGAACAATCTAATAGTCTTTTGTGAGCTTGATGAAGGCAGGCCTGCCGACGTAAGCCTTGAGTTGCTCACCAGGGGCAGGTCACTGGCCAATACTCTTGGCTGCCGCCTCGAAGCGGTGGTTCTTGGCAGCGGGCTGGAAGGCATCGAAAACGAACTTTTCCCCTATGGTGTTGATGTGGTACATGTGGCTGATGACCCGGTGCTGGAGCACTACCGTACAATGCCTTACACCTCGGTGATCACCGGCCTTTTCAGGCAGGAGAAACCACAGATTGCACTGATGGGAGCTACATCCACAGGGCGTGACCTCGGCCCAAGAGTCTCGTCACTCCTGCACAGCGGGCTGACAGCCGACTGCACCAGTCTTGAGATAGGCGACCACTATGTAAGCAAGACCGATACCACGTATAAAAACCTGCTCTACCAGATCAGGCCTGCTTTTGGTGGTAACATTATTGCCACCATCGTCAATCCTGACCACCGGCCACAGATGGCCACCGTACGTGAGGGGGTTATGAAGCGCGAGATCGCAGACAAGAATTACAGGGGAGAGCTCAGGAAGATAGATGTTGCCTCCTTCATCAGACCCGAAGACCTTGCCGTGGAGATTATTGAAAGGCACATGGAGGCAAGGAAGGTGGATATCAAGTCGGCCCGGATAATTGTTTCCGGCGGTTACGGGATGGGATCGAAAGAGAATTTCGCCATGCTTTACGAGCTTGCTTCCGTGCTTGGCGGCGAGGTGGGTGCTTCAAGGGCTGCCGTAGATGCAGGGTTTGCCGGGCATGAGCGCCAGGTAGGACAGACCGGGGTGACAGTGAGGCCAAAGCTCTATATAGCATGCGGCATCTCAGGTCAGATTCAGCATACCGCCGGGATGAACCAGAGCGGAAAGATCATAGCCATCAACAATGACCCTGTGGCGCCCATCAACACTATTGCCGACTATGTCATAAACGGTGATGTGGCCACGGTCATTCCGAAGCTTATCAAATACTACAAGGCTAACGCCAGGTAAAATCAACAGCAGTCTGAACGCAAAAAGAAACACCAATGGCAAATTTCTATACTGACAACAAGGATCTCAGGTTCCACCTTAGACACCCGGCGATGGAGAAGATCGTCAGGCTGAAGGAGATGGATTACAGGGATAAGGAGAAATATGACTATGCCCCGCATGACTTCGAGGATGCCATGGACAATTATGACAAGGTGCTGGAGATCATTGGCGCCATCTGTGCCGAGGTCATTGCACCAAATGCGGAGGATGTTGATCTTGAGGGCCCCACGGTGACTGGCGGTCATGTTACCTATGCCAGGGGCACACGTGAAAACCATGAGACGCTCACCAAAGCAGGGGTGATAGGGATGAATTTCCCGAGGCAGTATGACGGACTGAATTTCCCGATGGTACCATATGTCATGGCTGCTGAACTGGTTTCAAGGGCTGATGCAGGATTTGCAAACATCTGGGGGCTGCAGGACTGCGGTGAGACTATCCTCGAGTTTGCAAGTGACGAGATAAAGCAGGAGTTTCTTCCCAGGTTCAATAAAGGTGCCACAGCCTCCATGGACCTTACCGAGCCGGATGCCGGGTCTGACCTGCAGGCAGTGCAGCTCAAGGCTCACTATGACGAGGAAAGAGGTGTATGGCTGCTTAACGGGGTGAAGCGTTTCATCACCAACGGCGATGCCGAAATCTCCCTGGTCCTTGCCCGCTCCGAAGAGGGGACCTCTGATGGCAGGGGACTGTCACTCTTTATTTATGACAGGGCTGATGGGGGCGTCATCGTCAGACGTATCGAGAACAAGATGGGCATCAAGGGCTCACCCACCTGCGAACTGGCCTTCCGGAATGTGCCGGTAAAACTAATAGGTGAGCGCCGTCTGGGTCTCATCAAGTATGTCATGTCACTGATGAACGGCGCCCGCCTCGGTGTAGGAGCACAGTCAGTAGGAATAGCCCAGGCTGCCTACGAGGAGGCCAGGAAATATGCCTCAGAGAGGAAACAGTTCGGAAAGACAATTGACCAGTTCCCGGCTGTCTATGAGATACTGACCCTGATGAAGGTCCGCCTTGCGGCGATGCGTTCACTCCTCTATGAGACTGCCCGCTTCGTTGACACATACAAGGCATGGTCATTTATTGCAGCGGAGCGCCAGCTAACAAAAGAGGAACGTGACGATCTGAAGATCAACACCAGGCTGGCAGACATCTACACTCCGATGGTGAAGCTGGTCAGCAGTGAGTGGTGCAACAGTATTGCCTATGACGCGGTACAGATACATGGCGGAGCAGGCTTCATTAAGGATTTTCCCGTTGAGAGGCTTTACCGTGACGCACGGATCACCTCCATTTATGAAGGCACATCTCAGTTGCAGGTCGTTGCTGCCATCAGGGGAGTGACAACAGGAGGGTACCTGAATCAGATACGTGAATATGAAAAGAGGGAGCTCAGGCCTGAGCTTGATCACCTGAAGAAGGAGCTTGTCTCCCTGACGGATGATTATGAGAAGAGGGTTGCACAGGTGGTTTCTGCCGGCAACAATGAACTGACAGATTTCCATGCACGCCGCCTTGTTGAGATGGCAGCTAACATTGTCATGGGTTACCTGCTGCTCGATGATGCCCAGCGTGATGCCTGCCGCACCTCCCTGGCCGAATTGTTTATTCCCCTCGCTGTATCGGAAAACCGCGTGAGGTCAGAGTATATAGACTCTTTCGAGGAAAAACTACTTGGCCTCTATAAGATAGGCTGACGCACCTCCTTCCGTTATCCCGGCATCGCCTTAATGATGCGGGAAAGCATTAAATAGTCGCCCGGATGACAGGCTCCAATCTGCCATCCGGGTTTTTTTGATGCACATGATACTTGGCATATAAAACTGCGGTGATTTCCGAAAATAGATAGATTTGTATAAAACTGATTTCATGAAAGCATTAAGGTTCCTGATTTCACCTGTAATGATGGCTGTTCTCTTCATTGCTCTCGCAGCATCACTGGCTGCAGCAACATTCATTGAGAACGATTTCGGACAGGAGGCTGCCAGGGCAGCAGTTTACAACACCCGGTGGTTTGAGCTGCTCTTTCTGATGCTGACCCTGAATCTGGCCGGGCAGATCTACACCTTCAGGCTGTGGCGCAGGGAAAAGCTTACACTGCTTCTGTTTCATGCAGCATTTATAGTTATGGTTGCAGGCGCTGCAATAACCAGGTATACGGGTTATGACGGCATGATGCATATCAGGGAGGGAGACTCCTCCAATGTCACATACTCCTCTGGCGCCACCCTCATATTCGAGCTTGCAGGGGATGATGGCGCCCTGCCAGACAGTCACTCAGAGCCTCTCAGTATATACGGAGGCCGGCACGGCAAATACTGTAAGAGCCTTGAGGCTGACGGGACGAAAGCGACCCTGACCTTTGAAAGGTATATTGCCGGTGCCGTAAAAACGGTGCAGGAGACTCCCGGAGGAGAGCCAATGGTATCACTGCTCTTCACCTCTGACATGGTCAGCAGTGAAACTGTGGTTCTGGCGATGGGAAGGACAGTGATGATAGGTGACATGAAGGCTGGTTTCGGGACCCCGGCTGACATCACCGTGACAACTGACGGGAATCTGTTCTTTATCAGTTCATCCACGGGACTCAGGTCGACGGCAATGCAGGAGATGAAGTCGGCAGAACACCCTGCTGACTCTCTTGTGCCACTGATGGCAGGCACCGTTTACACCGCCGGCAGCTACAGGATAATGCCCCGGATGATGACCATGAGCGGTGCCATAGTGCCCTCGGTCACTGCGGAAGAACAAAGTGCCGGGGGTGCACTGGAGTTTTTCCTGAAGGGTGATGGTTTTCAGGAAACAATCTGGCTGTGGGATGATGAGGGGGAAGAGCGGTCGGAATGGAGCGGCGATGCCGGCAGGCTGACTGCCAGAGTGAGTTACGGCGCCAGCGTAAGGGAACTGCCCTTCAGCCTCAGGCTTGACGATTTTATCGTGGAGCACTATCCTGGCTCAAACAGCCCGTCAGGATTCACGAGCAGGGTGATTCTCAGTGATCCGGAGCACGGCACTGTAATGCCTTATGACATTTACATGAATCATATATTGAAATACCGCGGGTATCGTTTTTACCAGTCCTCCTATGATAGTGACGAGCTTGGTACTGTCCTGTCTGTCAACCATGATCCGGCAGGGATGTACACCACTTACACAGGTTATGGTTTGCTGTTTCTTTTCATAATTCTCTCACTTCTCAACAGGAAATCATTCTTCCGTACAGTGACTCCCGGGCACTGGGCCTCGAATTACCGCAAACCTGCTGCTGCCCTTGTTTTGATTCTTCTGACCTCCCTGTCACCGCTGAAGAGTCAGCATCTGGTGATAGAGCGGAAGGCGGCAGACAGTTTCGGCGCAGTGCTGGCACAAGACCAGAAGGGCAGGACAAAACCCCTTTATACCATCAGCAGTGATATCCTGCGGAAAGTGGCAGGGGAGAATAGTTTTGAAGGGATGTCTCCGATGCAGGTATTCCTTGGCTGCTCATTTGATTTTTATCACTGGCAAAATGTGGCGCTTATAAAGGTTTCAAGCGCGGAGCTCCGCCGTGAGCTTAACCTTGAGGGTGAAAAGGCTGCTTTTTCTGATATCGTAAAGCTGGCCAAAGATGGCGGTTACCTGCTTGGGCCGCTTGTTGACAAGGCCTATGCAAAGAGTGTGACTGAGCGCACGAAGTTTGACAAGGAAGTAATTAAGGTGGATGAGAGAGTCAACATCTGCTATATGATGTCGAGGGGAGATTTCATGCATATTTTTCCGCTGCGCGACGGCACTGACCACTGGGGAAGCGCTGAGGAGGCTGTCAGGCACGGTATCGGGCAGGAGGATTCTCTCTTTGTGATTAGTCTCATTCCGCTGTGGGCTCAGTCTGTTACTTCAGTGGGGCACCCAATGGCTCCCCCGGCAGACTATATCACAGCGCTCACCGACTACCAGCACCGTCATGCCGGTTATGAACTGCCTTCAGAGTGCAAGGTCAAGGCTGAACTATTCTATTATAAGGCCAGGATATTTGAGAAGCTTTTCCCATGGTATGCTGCCGTTGGGCTGATAATGATCATTGCCATTATTACGATGATTATCAGGGGCAGGGAACTCAGTGGAGCGGTTCTTAAGGTTCTTGCCCTGCTGGTGGCTGCCGGTTTCCTGTTTCACACCCTCGGGCTTGGCATCAGGTGGTATATTTCCGGGCATTCGCCGATGAGCAACGGTTATGAATCAATGCTGTTCATTTCATGGGTTACATTGCTGGCGGGGCTGATCTTCAGCAGGAGGTCACTATTGACTCTGGCGGCTACCTCTGTTCTTGGCGGACTGACACTGATGGTTGCTCATCTGAGTTTCATGGATCCGGAGATCACGAACCTGGTACCCGTGTTACGTTCATACTGGCTTACCCTTCATGTCTCCGTCATCACCGGCAGCTACGGATTCCTGGGTCTGGGCGCCATCCTCGGAATAATCGTTCTTGTGATGATGCTCTTCATCCATGATGGTAACAGGGCGAGGATCAGTGCCGTGATCGATGAGCTTACTGTTATCAATTACAGGACTCTGACCCTGGGACTCTATTTCCTGACTATCGGCACCTTCCTTGGGGCTATATGGGCCAATGAATCGTGGGGCCGGTACTGGGGCTGGGACCCGAAGGAGACTTGGTCACTGATCACCATCATTGTGTACACTCTGGTGACACATTCGAGAATGATGCCGGGGATGAAGGAGACGTACATCTTCAATCTCCTTTCGCTGTTTGCGCTCTCGTCGGTACTGATGACCTATTTCGGTGTCAACTATTACCTGTCGGGGCTGCACTCCTATGCCGGCGGCGATGCAGTACCGGTACCGGCGTTTGTCTATGTGGCAGTGGCGGTTCTCATCAGCCTGGCGGTAGCAGCCGGATATAAATACAGGAGAGCGCTGAAGCGGCAGGTGGGGGGCAATTAACTTCGAACTAAGCATTCCGTATTTTTGATAAATATGATATAATAGTCAGAAAAAGTTGGTAGGATTTCTCTGTGATAAAGAACAGATGAGGATTTAGGAAAAGGGGAAATAAAAAGGTTATTGATTCGGTTTAAAAATAAAGCTGACACTGATTTAATCAGGGTCAGCTTTATTTGGCAGGGTGGAAGACCGGCCTCGAACCGGCGACCTCCAGATCCACAATCTGGCGCTCTCACCAACTGAGCTACAACCACCGTTTTTGCGGAGTACAAAGAAACAGCAAAAATCCCATTTATGCAAGCAGTCATTTTTACTTTGTTATCAATTCGTGCAAATAGTAACTTTGCCGCACCAAAAAACGGGATGGTATAATTATTGTGGCATCAGGGCATTTCCGATACATAACGTGACAGTTTGAGCAGGCTGAAGATCATAGACAACATCTCGGGACTGCAGGCAGTACAGCTGCTGAGATTCCTTACCTTTCTCATTATCAGTATCGTATTTACCAAAAGCCATCTCACCCGGGCACAGATAGGCAACTGGGAGCTGTTTCTCTTTATCTCCAGCCTGCTCAGCTTCTTCTGGGTCACCGGCATAATCCAGTCACTTCTCACCCTCTATGAACGCAACCGGACTTTCAAAACCGACGGAACAAGGGCGGGGAGAAAATCACCCGAGATCTACAATGCGTTCCTTCTGATCTCTTTCTTCAGCCTGATGGTATTCATTCTGGGCATACCCATCAGGTTCATGCTTGAATCATCACAGGCAGATACTGACATTCCCTATCCCAACCTGCTGCTGCTTTATATCCTGGTCAGCAATCCCGTTGCCCTCATTGAATACATCTACCTGCTGAACAAGCGTCCTCACAGGATACTCCAGTACGGTATCTATACCTACTCTGCCCAGCTGCTGCTCGTTCTGGCGCCGGTGATTGCCGGATACGATGAGAAGAGCGCTATCTGGGGGCTCTTTGCAATCACTGCCGCGCGGTGGGTCTGGCTCATCACCCTTCTTCGAAGGTACACGCTCCTCAGGGTGTCGCCGGAATTCATCAGGGAACACCTCAGGGTGGGGATGCCTCTCATCCTTGCCTTCCTGATAAGCGGCTCGGCACAGTACGTTGACGGAATCATTGTCTCCGCCCGCTATTCCGATCCCGGTGTCTTTGCAATGTATCGTTACGGGGCAAAGGAGTTTCCCCTTGTTCTGCTTCTTGCCAACGGACTGAGCAACGCCCTCCTGCCTCAGTTCAGTACCAGGGAAGGGATGCGCGAAGCCCTGGTGACACTCCGGAAACGGTCTGACAGGCTGATCAAATACCTCTTCCCGATCTCAATGGTTACGATGCTCGTGGCCAGATGGGTCTATCCGCGCCTCTTCACCCCCGAGTTTACACGCAGCGCTGACGTGTTCATGATCTACCTGCTTTTGATTATTCCAAGGCTGGTATTCCCTCAGACCATCGTGATAGGAAGGCGTAAAACCAATGTGACACTCTATACTGCTACCATTGAATTAGCTGTAAACATCCCGCTCAGCCTGCTGCTTATAAAACCATACGGGGTGGTTGGCGTTGCACTGGCAACCTTCATTGTCTATTTTCTCGAAAAGATATTCCTTATCTATTACGTGTGGAAAAAAATGAAGATCAGACCCGCGGAATATATACCCCTCACCCGGTGGATCATCTATTCTGCACTGCTCATCCTGCTATTTGTGCTGATTGACCACCGCATCATAGACATCTACTGATTCACTCAGGTAAACTGAGGAAGTGCACATGCTTCATACCCAATTCCAAAAAGAATTATATTTGGGACGTATTATAACGCCTGTAAAAAATGGCTTTTCACAACAGCAGTCTGGAGGATTATTTTGGCACATTCAGAAGGAATATTGTAGGGATTGACCAGAACTACATTTCTCCGTACGGGCTTAAGAAGATCATCTATTGTGACTGGATAGCCAGCGGAAGGCTGTACGGGCCGATAGAAGAAAAGATAAGCCATATTATCGGACCTTTCGTCGCCAACACACATACCGAAACCTCCGAAACGGGTTCCATGATGACGTGGGCATATCATTATGCCCAGGAGATAATCAAGAAGCATGTGAATGCCGGGCCTGACGACGTGCTAATTGGCGCAGGAGCCGGCATGACGGCTGTCATAAACAAATTGCAGAGGATACTGGGGCTCAAGGGTTGCCTCTACCCCGGAAAGGCAGGCTGCCTGGACGCTACAGACCGTCCGGTTGTCTTTATAACCCATATCGAACACCATTCGAATCAGACCTCATGGTATGAGACCCTTGCTGATGTGGTAATCATTGAACCGGGAAGCGACCTCACGGTTGACCCGGAGAACCTGAGGAAAGCGCTGGAAAAATACAGTGACAGAAAATTCAAAATAGGATCATTTTCGGGCTGCTCAAACGTAACGGGGGCTTTCACTCCCTATCACACCCTGGCACGCATAATGCATGAGCACGGCGGTCTCTGCTTCATTGATTTCGCAGCCTCGGCTCCATATGTTGACATAAACATGCATCCGGATGACCCGATGGAAAAGCTGGATGCCATTTTCTTTTCACCACATAAGTTCCTGGGCGGACCGGGTTCATCAGGAATCATGCTGTTTGATAAGTCATTATACAAATCATCAGTACCGGACCAGCCCGGAGGAGGCACGGTTGACTGGACCAATCCGTGGGGTGAGTACAAGTATGTTGACAACATCGAGTCAAGGGAAGACGGCGGTACCCCGGCTTTTCTGCAGATGATGAGGGCTGCCCTGGCAATCAGGCTGAAAGAGCAGATGGGCACCGCAAAGATAATGGCCCGCGAGGAGGAGCTCCTGGCCATGACTTTCAGCGGGTTGTCAGCCATACCGGGGCTGCATATCCTGGCTTCAAATGTCAGGCATCGGCTGGGCGCACTCTCCTTTTATATTGACGACCTCCACTATAACCTGGTGGTCAAGCTGTTGAGTGACCGTTACGGCATCCAGGTCAGAGGCGGCTGCGCCTGTGCAGGAACCTACGGTCATTACCTGCTTGATGTTACCTATGACCACAGCCGCCGGATTACAGAGATGATCAACAGGGGTGACCTGTCAGAAAAACCCGGATGGGTCAGGCTGTCAATCCATCCCACCATGACAGACGCTGAGCTTGAAATGGTTATTGCCGCTCTGGCAGAAATCCGTGACAATGCTGCTGAATGGAGTAAGGATTATATATACAGCAGACGCACTAATGAATTTACCCACCGTGACCAGACCGGTACCGGAATGGAGAGAGTAAGCCCGTGGTTCAACCTTCAGACCTGAAGACGATGAAAATAACAGAAGTAACCACTGAATCCCTCAGAAAGGAATTCATTGATTTTCCGAAAAAGCTTTACAGGGGAGACCCCAACTGGGTCTGCCCTCTTGACAGTGAGACAGAGGCTGTCTTTAGCCATGAACGCAATGTTGCTTTCAGGCACGGCGAGGCAGTGCGCTGGATCCTCTCTGACGGAGATGGCAACACCATAGGCAGGGTGGCGGCATTCATTGATGAGATACGCTCAAAGGCAAACAGGCAGCCCACCGGAGGCCTTGGCTTTTTCGAGGTGATAGAATCGCGCGATGCTGCCTTCCTTCTCTTTGACACTGCCCGGCAGTGGCTGACGGAGAGAGGGATGAAGGCAATGGACGGCCCTATCAACTTCGGAGATAATGACAACTACTGGGGTCTGCTGGTGGAAGGATTCATGCAGCCCGGCTTCGGAATGCCCTACAACAAACCCTACTACAAACAGTATTTTACCGATTACGGTTTCCGGACCTACTTCGAGCAATACAGTTACCATAAGGATGTGGCTGCTGTGGAAGTCTTTCCCGAACGGTTCAGGAAGATAGCCGAGTGGATCTCAAAGAGGCCCGGATACTCTTACCGCCATTTTGACTTTTCGCAGCGTGACAAATTTGCTGCCGACATGGTGGAGATTTACAACGCCACATGGGCAGTATTCAAGGAGGACTTCACCCCGCTTGATCCGGCGAGGATAGAGGACACCCTGCACCAGGCCAGTGCCTTTATTGACCCCGAGCTGATCTGGTTTGCATACCATAATGACAAGCCTGTGGCATTTTTCATCATTTTCCCGGACCTGAACCAGATCATCAGGCACTTCAACGGCCGCCTGACATTGCTGAACAAGATCCGTTTCCTCTGGTACAAGATGACTCATGAGATGACCAGGGTCAGAGCGTTTGTTGCCGGGGTACACCCATCTTACCAGAATGCCGGCATTGAATCGGCTATTTTCCTGGAGCTCTTCCGCGTCTTCAGAAAGAAGAGGTACTACAGGGAGCTTGAGCTCTCATGGGTAGGAGATTTCAATCCGAAGATGATATCAATTTACGAGGCTATTGGCGCTACAAGGGCAAAGGTCCACCTTACCCTGAGATATATGATAGATGACACCCTCCCGTTTAAAATGTACAAGGACGAGATGGAGGAGAACAGGGCCGCCAGACAGGCCGGACAGAAGAAGTGAAATTTTTTTGATACTCTTTTGCATTTTCTTTATTGTTAGCTATCTTTGCACTCCCTTGAAAAAGGGATTTTTGAACAGTAATTAATTATACAAGAGATGAAAGAAGGTATACATCCGAACAATTACAGGCTGGTTGTATTTCAGGATATGTCAAACGGATACACCTTTATGACACGTTCAACGGTCAGTTCACGTGATACCATCAAATGGGAGGACGGTAAGGAGTATCCGCTCATCAAGCTTGAGATTTCAAACACATCGCATCCTTTCTACACGGGTAAGATGAAGCTGGTTGACACAGCAGGAAGGGTAGACAAGTTCATGAACCGTTACAAGGATCATCTTGCAAAGAAGACGAAGTAACTGAAAGTCACATGATAGAGGGCTGCCTTAAACAAGGTGGCCCTTTTTTTTGTTTTATTGTTGCATATGCCGCCCGGATAAGGAGGATGCCGGCACAGTTAGAGTAATATTAAGTAAATTTGCATACTTTTACTCCATATGGAAAAAAAGGTTTACGGAAATTGGGACAGGATCGGTTTGCATGAGCTGATTGATGAGGGGAGGGAGATAATCCCCATCCTTACCGATGGTGATGACCAGGAGCTGGAGGATGTTCAGATTCCGGGGAGTATTCCCCTGTTGCCGCTTCGTAACACCGTTCTTTTTCCGGGGGTTGTGATACCCATTGCCGTGGGGCGTTCCAAGTCGGTGCAGCTTGTGCGCGACGCATACCGTGGCGACAAACTGGTTGCTGCAGTGGCGCAGCTTGACGCCGAGGTGGATGACCCCGGGGTGCGTGACCTGAATGCGGTGGGAACCCTGGGTCATGTGGTAAAGCTTCTGGAGATGCCTGACGGCACTACCACTGCCATTATCCAGGGCAGGAAAAGAGTTGCAATAGACAACATAATCCAGACCACGCCCTATATGACGGCACAGATAAGGGCCATGCCCGAACCGAGGGGAGTGGATGATGAGAAAGACTTCGAGGTAATAATCGGATCACTGAAGGATCTCTCTGTCAAGATTGTCAAGCTCAACCCGAACATCAGTCCTGAGGCCACTTTTGCCGTGAGGAACATTGAGAACAGCACCTACCTGATAAATTATATCTGTGCCAACACTGAGATCAACGTCACTGACAAGCAGAAGCTCCTGGAAGCGGGCTCGATCAGGGAGCGCGGGCTGAGGCTGCTTGAGCACCTCGTTCGTGAGATACAGTTGCTGGAGCTGAAGAACGAACTGCAGTCGAAGGTAAAGTACGAGATTGACCAGCAGCAGCGTGAGTTCCTGCTTCATCAGCAGATGAAGACTATTCAGAATGAGCTGGGAGGAAGTCCCATCGAGAAGGAGGTTGAGGAGTTTCGCTCCCGGGGAGCGAAGAGAGCCTGGGGTGAGGATGTTGCGAAGGTCTTCAACCGGGAGCTTGACAAGCTGTCACGTCTCAATCCGGCTGCCGCCGAATACTCGGTGCAGGTCAACTACATCCAGACCCTGCTTGAGTTGCCCTGGAATGAATATACCACTGATAATCTTGATCTTGAGAATGCCAAAAGCGTACTTGATGAAGATCACTACGGGCTTGAGGAGGTCAAGGAGAGGATACTGGAACACCTTGCCGTGCTGAAGCTGAAGGGCGACCTGAAGTCACCCATCCTCTGTCTTTACGGCCCGCCTGGAGTGGGCAAGACCTCGCTGGGCAAGTCTGTTGCCCGGGCACTGGGCCGCAAATATGCCCGCATGTCGCTGGGCGGATTGCATGACGAGGCGGAGATCAGGGGGCACCGCAAGACCTACATCGGAGCCATGCCGGGCAGGGTGGTGCAGAACATCCGAAGGGCAGGCTCTTCAAATCCCGTCTTCATCCTTGACGAGATAGACAAGGTTGGACAGGATTTCAGGGGAGACCCGTCGTCGGCCCTCCTGGAGGTGCTTGACCCCGAACAGAACACGCATTTCTACGATAATTTCCTGGAGCTGGAGTATGATCTCTCCAAGGTACTGTTCATAGCCACAGCCAACACGCTCTCAACAGTGAGTCCGGCCCTGCGTGACAGGATGGAGCTGATAGAGATATCGGGATACCTTGTTGAGGAGAAACGTGAGATAGCCGTGAAGCACCTGATACCCAAACAGCTTGATGCGCATGGTGTGACACCGGAGCAGTTCATGCTCAGCCGTGAGGTTATTGAGGAGGTGATACAGAAATATACGCGCGAATCGGGTGTCAGGGAGCTTGACAAGAGGATAGCCAAACTGGTCAGGTTCAGGGCACGTGAGATAGCCTTTGAAAACAAGCCTGAACCGGAGATCACCTCTGCCATGGTGGAGGAGATACTTGGTCCGCCTAAGTACCTGAAGGATATTTATGACGGCAATGACCAGGCGGGCGTTGTCACCGGCCTTGCATGGACCGCCACGGGCGGAGAGATACTCTTCGTGGAGACAAGCCTCAGCCGTGGCAAGGGCAATCTGACACTTACCGGCAACCTGGGTGAGGTGATGAAGGAATCGGCCGTGATCGCCCTTGAATACCTGAAAGCGCATGCCTCACTCCTCAACCTGCCGGAGACCTTCGCGGAGAAATGGAATATTCACATCCATGTTCCTGAAGGAGCCATCCCGAAGGACGGTCCTTCCGCCGGCATAACCATGGCAGTTTCAATAGCTTCGGCCTTCACACAGAGGAAAGTAAAGAAATATGTGGCTATGACCGGAGAGATAACCCTGAGGGGAAAGGTACTTCCCGTTGGCGGCATCAAGGAGAAGATCCTGGCAGCCAAGCGTGCCGGCATAAAGGTGATAGTGCTCTCTGAACATAACCGGAAGGATGTGGAGGAGATTCAGGAGAAGTATGTCAAAGGACTGAAATTCAAGTATGTAAGTACAATAATGGATGTGCTTGACCATGTGCTGCTGCAGCAGAAGGTGGCAAATCCGAGGATAATTGAATTTGAATAACAGCATAATCAGGTCATGGATAAAGTTGCTCTTTTCCCGGGTTCGTTTGATCCTTTCACTGTAGGTCATGAATCACTTGTAAAAAGATGCCTCAGGCTCTTTGACAAAATTGTCATTGCAGTCGGGGAGAATTCCGACAAGAAAAACCTCTTCAGCACAGAGATGCGTATGAAGATGATCTGCAGAGTATTCGAGGGAGAGAGCAGGATTGAGGTTACCCGCTACAGCGGACTAACGGTGGAATTCTGCCGTAGTTGCGGAGCACGGTATATCATAAGGGGCCTGCGTACCGCGGCAGATTTTGAATATGAGAGGGCGATGGGTCAGATGAACCGGAAGATGGCCCCGGAAATAGATACCGTGTTCCTTCTTACCAGCGCCGAGCATACCCCGATCAACTCCACAATAGTCCGAGATATAATCAAAAACGGTGGCGATGTCTCCATGTTCGTTCCTGCAGCGATAAATATTTCTGAATACCTGGGGAAATAAGAGGTTCTGCCGGCACTATTTTCACGGGATGTCCGGTGGCACAGCGGACAGCCCCGGTCATTTTGCGGCAGGTCAGAGCCTGCGGCACAGCCCCGGTCATTTTGCGGCAGGTCAGAGCCTGCGGCACAAGCCTGATTATTATACCCTGAGGGTAAAATTCAACAGATCAAGAAGCGACTGGAATGTGTTTGACTTGATTCTTGCTATCTCGTCAGGTACAAGCCATTGTGCATGGGTAATACCCTCCGATGCCTGAGGGTCAGTGATCATTTCTCCGCTGTAGCTCATCCTGAACCAGCTTGTCTTTTTCATGTAAGGCTTGTTGTCAAAAAGGTAGGTGTGGTAGCTCGGTGGAAGAGTTCCCTTTATGATGTGGCCATGAATGTTGCACTCTTCCGTGACCTCCCTGATGGCACACTCTTCAGGTGTCTCATTCTCCTCCATATGACCCTTCGGCAGGTCCCACCGGCCATATCTCTTGATGAAGAGGTAGCGGCCCGAGGGGTGTTCCACCAGGCCTCCGGCAGCGTTAATAACTACAAACCATGAGGAAAAGACCTTCCAGAGGTTGTTGATATCCAATGAATAAATATTCAGTGAGGGGATTTCATTATTGACTGCAAACTGTGATATTTGGGTGAAGAGTTCCTCCGGCTGGTTATATTTATGGTAAAGGGTGTATTTTTGAACCCTGTCAGGCTCGGGGGAGAGAGTAATAACCCTGTTGTCAAAATATACCTTATACTTCACCATTATGAACAAAACAGCCAGAAAAACCGCAGAATACCTACTGCAAATTAAAGCAATAAAACTACAACCGGCAAAACCTTTCACATGGGCCTCCGGTTGGAAGTCGCCCATTTACTGCGATAACCGTATGACCCTCTCTTTCCCGGAGGTTCGCGGGTTCATCCGTGACTCCTTTGTCACCAGGGTGAGGGAGCTTTACCCGGGTGCTGACCTGATAGCCGGAGTGGCAACGGGTGCCATCGCTCATGGCGTTCTGGTGGCTGACGCACTGGGAATGCCCTTTGTATACGTCAGGTCAGGCGCCAAGGATCATGGTCTTGGAAACCAGATTGAGGGTAGTTATGAAAAAGGGCAGAAGGTGGTTGTGATAGAAGACCTGGTTTCAACCGGCGGAAGCAGCCTGGGCGCTGTCAGAGCCCTCCGCGAAGCGGGATGTGAGGTGCTGGGAATGATTGCCATTTTCACCTATGGCTTTGCGAAGGCGGTTGACGCCTTCCGGGCGGAAGAGTGCAGGCTCGATACTCTCAGCAACTACAACGTGCTGGTAGACATGGCCGCTGCATCAGGCTATATTTCCCACAACGACGTGGAGACACTGAAGAAGTGGCGCAGGGACCCCGCCTCCTGGGGAACAGGGAAGGAGTGAAAAGTAGAAAGTGAAAAGTAGAAAGTGAAAGAAGAGGCAGGTTATTGATTATTAAGAAAGAAGAAAGGACCCTGATATGAGTCCGGTGACCACTTTTATCAGCAGGAAGGTAGAGGTACCATGTGGAGACAGTGACCTCTACGCGTTCCTGACAGATATGAATAACTTGCGTACGGTACTTCCTTCCGGTTCAGTCACAGACTGGGAAGCCACTGAAGAGAGGTGCAGTTTCGAAACTGACAGGGCAGGACGAATCACCGTGACACGGGCAGAAGCATTGCCTCATTCGGAGATATCCTATGAGGCAGAGTCGTTCCTCACCGGCAGGGTAAAGGTGAGGATCACCATCGGATTCATCAGCGCGATGAGATCAGCGGTTCGTCTTGACACCGGGCTGGAGATGAACCCCCTGATGAGGATGCTCATTGGTGATTCGGCAGGACGATACCTTGACATGCTGATGGACATCATAGAGTCATACGACGGTTATGACATGATCAGAGGATATAATCAATCTCCCTGAAAGCATATAGCCGGCTGGTGCCGTCCCGTCTCCTGACGGAGAGCATGCCGTCAGCCATAACTCTCTCTATCATCCCTTCAAACTCGCCGTTGTCATCTGAATAGCGGTGCCATTCTCCGGCCCGGTAGAGGAGCTGCTGGTATTCATTTTCCAGCACGGCAGTTTCTCCACTGCTGACCATCGCGTACCTCCTGTCAAGGGCAGCCATCATTTCCTCTTTCACAGCCTTGAGATTATGGGTGGTGCCTGTAACCTGCTTCAGTGAGACAGGATTTGGTGCACCGCTCCTGAAGACAATCTGGTTTACATTGAGTCCGATGCCCGCTACACTGCTGCTGAGAGTCTCGCCCATGATACTGTTCTCGATCAGAATGCCTGCAATTTTGTCATTATTCACATAGATGTCATTGGGCCACTTGATGCTCGCATTCTTCGTATATTTCGATACCACGTCGTGAACTGCCAGCGCGACCATCCTTGAAATGATGAACTGATCAGCCGGCCGGACCATGACCGGGTAAAGTATTACACTCATAATCAAATTCTTGCCTGACTCACTCTCCCAGCTGTTGCCAGGCTGTCCCCTGCCGCTCTCCTGGTATGAAGCGGTTATCACTGTACCTTCGGCAGGAGCCTGCTCTTTCAGCATGGCAGCTGCAATTGAGTTCGTGGATGACACTTTCCTGAAGTGCCTGACATATGTACCTACTATCATGACAATCATCTGACAAAGGGGTGCTTTTCTGACGGAAAGCGGCAGTAATAACCGTTCTGAGCAAATTGGCACCCAAATTGTGAAAAGAACTAAAGGCGGACCAAAATACGGATAAATGTTTGTAATTTTGCATCTGCTTACAGAACTGTTTATAACTGAAAAGATTATTGATGGGAAAAGGCAGGAAGGAGTCCACCGGGGTGACCGACAGCATTGTCAGGGGTCTGCTGGAGAAAAAGGGTGAGAAGGTGGCTCTGATAGATCTGAGGAATATTGAAAACAGGATTTGTGACTGGTTCGTTATCAGTCACGCCGCCTCAACCAGACTGGTTGATTCACTTGTATGGTCAGTGGAGGATGTGGTCAGGAGAGAGACAGGGGTAAAGCCCTGCCGCATTGAGGGCAGGGAAAACTGCATCTGGGTATTGCTTGACTACGGTGACATTCTGGTGCATATCTTCCAGAAGCCTTACAGGGACTTTTATGACCTCGAGTCGTTATGGGCTGACGGCCGCATAACGTTTATCGATGACAACATGGAAAAGAAAGGATGATTTATTTATGGCAGAAAGCAATACTCCCAAGTCAGGCAAGAATGAAAAGAGTAGCGGCAAGTCATGGTTTAATTCCAGCTGGCTGTTCGCGATTCTGTTGCTGACATTCATCGTTTTCCAGGTCCTCAGTTCCGGCAAGTATACCCGGAAGGCGGGCCAGAGGGAGATAGAGGAGATGATCATGCACCATGACATCGAGAAGGTGATCATAGTCAACGAGGAACAGGCGGAGATATATCTCTTCCCTGACTCCCTCAAGAGCGGTCGTTATCCTGATTTTGCGGAGCAACGGAATTTCGGACTGCAGCCGCCCAAGCCACATTACTATCATACCATAGGCACTGTTGAGCTTTTTCAGAAGTTTTTTGATGAGGCACAGGAGAAGGCCGGTTATACGGAAGATCAGCGCATATATCCTGAATATCAGAAAAGGAAGGACTACCTGGGAACGTTCCTTGGGTTCATGCTTCCGATCATTCTGATAGCCGCTATCTGGATCTATTTCATACGCCGCATGTCTTCCGGTGCCGGTGGCGGTGCCGGTGGCATCTTCAGTGTCGGGAAATCAAAAGCCCAGATATTTGACAAGGATACCCATATCAAGATCAACTTCAATGACGTGGCAGGCCTTGAGGAGGCCAAGACAGAGGTTATGGAGATAGTTGATTTTCTCAAGAATCCGAAAAAATACACCTCTCTGGGTGGCAAGATACCCAAGGGAGCTTTGCTTATCGGTCCTCCAGGAACGGGAAAAACATTGCTGGCCAAGGCTGTTGCCGGTGAAGCCAACGTTCCTTTCTTCTCCATTTCAGGGTCTGACTTCGTGGAGATGTTTGTGGGTGTGGGTGCCTCGAGGGTAAGGGACCTGTTCAAGCAGGCCAAGGAGAAGGCTCCCTGTATTGTCTTCATTGATGAGATTGATGCTGTAGGGCGTGCCCGTGGCCGTAACCCCAATTTCGGCGCCAATGATGAGCGGGAGAATACCCTTAACCAGCTGCTTACCGAGATGGACGGGTTTGGTACCAACAGCGGAGTGATTATCCTTGCAGCCACCAACAGAGCTGATATCCTTGACAAGGCTCTGCTCAGGGCAGGCCGTTTCGACCGGCAGATACACGTGGAGCTTCCTGACCTGAATGAACGTGAGGCAATTTTCAAGGTGCACATCCGCCCGATCAAACTTGAGGATGGGTTTGACATCTCCTTCCTGGCCAAGCAGACTCCGGGATTCTCAGGGGCTGACATTGCCAACGTGTGCAATGAGGCTGCGCTTATTGCCGCGAGGAAGAACAAGAGTGTGGTTCAAAAGCAGGATTTCCTTGATGCCATTGACCGTATCATCGGAGGGTTGGAGAGAAAGAACAAAATCATCTCCATGGAGGAGAAGAGGACCATTGCCTACCATGAGGCCGGTCATGCAACTGTCAGCTGGCTTCTCGAACATGCCAGCCCGTTGCTCAAGGTGACCATCATCCCAAGGGGCAAGGCGCTGGGCGCAGCGTGGTATCTGCCAGAGGAGAGGTCTATCTCAACGCGTGAACACATACTTGACGAACTGGCCTATGCCCTTGGCGGAAGAGCCGCTGAGGAGCTGGTCATTGGAAAGAAATCAACCGGTGCACTGAGTGACCTGGAGAAGGTTACCAAGCAGGCATATGCCATGGTGGCCTACTTCGGCATGTCTGATGAGGTGGGTAATATCAGTTTCTATGACTCCTCCGGCCAGAATGAGTACGGCTTTACCAAACCGTACAGTGAGAGGACAGCCGAGCTGATTGACAGAGAGGCAAGGAAAATTGTCGAGGATTCATATCTGAAGGCTAAAGAGATCATCTCGGCCAATTTAGACGGGTTGACACAGCTTGCCGAGCTGTTGCTTGAGAAGGAGGTCATCTTCAGTGAGGATCTTGAGCGTATCTTCGGCAAGCGCCGTGGTGACAAGAAGACTGAGGATGCCGCCGCGGAGGATGCCGCTGCAGACTCATCTGCACAAGAGAGCGGAGCTACCGGATCACCGGCCCGGGAGGCTGCAGACTCATCTGCACAAGAG
>WXFE01000169.1 GCA_009881065.1 Bacteroidales bacterium
GGTGGTTTAGTGGCTATATTATAGGTAACGGAGACTACTCCCGGGACGCTTTCCAGGATTTCGGATGCAAGTTGCTCAAGCAGCTCAAACGGCAGCCTGGTGGGGGTAGCGGTACGGGCATCAATGCTGTCCCAGCAGCGCACCTCTATCTGCCTCCCGAAATCGCGCTTGCCATCGCGCATCCCTGTAACCCGGTCGTCATGCAGGATGGCCATATACTGGAAAGCTCCGCTGCCGGCAAGCAGTTTTTCCACTATTACCGTAGCTTTTCTTACAATATCAAGCTTCTCCTGAGTCACCTCACCGATAATGCGGGCTGCCAGGGCAGGACCCGGGAAGGGTATCCGGTTGAACATCTCTTCGGGAAGCCCGGTAGCACGGCCGGTCATCCTGACGCCCTCCTTGCGCAGTTGTATCAGTGGTTCGAGGATATGATATCCGAAAGTCTCCTGCGGGTCAATGCCCAGCTGGGCGAAGACATTGTGCTGACGTTTGATGCCTGCCACAGTCTCATCTATGTCTGTCAGTATGGTTCCCTGCAGCAGATATTTTGCGCCGCTCTCCCTGACGATCCGGCCAAATACCTTCTTATAGAATGTCTGTGTGATGGCTTCGCGTTTCTGCTCGGGATCTGTTATACCCTTCAGGGCTTCGAAGAACTCCTGCCGGGCGTCGATAATCTCAACCTTCACACCAAGCTTCGCGAATATTGAAACAACGGCTTCGGGTTCTCCCTCCCGCATAAGACCGTTCTCGACCAACACTGTCCTGAGCCTGTCGCCCAAGGCCAGATGGCCTATCATAGTGACAACTGATGAGTCTACTCCTCCTGAGAGAGCGTTGATTGCTGTGCCTTCGCCCACAGCGGCCCTGATTTCGCTGACCTTTTCGGCAATGAACTTTTCGGTGTCAAGATCATGCGCCTTTATTTCCCTGATCATTTCTCCTGCTGGTTTTTTGATTGATGCAAAGATAATCAAGGCAGATTGCCATGAGCAATAATTGACCGGGAAGAAATGAGCACTCTTTCAACCATCGCAGGGAAAAGCCTGACACTGTCTTTCCCATGGCGTAAATCTGACAAACAATGACCTCAGACAAAACAGAGTAATTCTTTTAGCCCCTCTGTTGCAGTGATCTGAAGCTTTTTGTTAACTTGATCCCGAATTTCATATATGATGAATCCCGCATGTGTCAAATACGTAAACGAGTATCTATATAATTTTCAGTTATGTGGGTTCAATTATACCTTTAAAATCAAAACTATATTATGATGAAAAGAATTTTTACCCTGTTGTTTTTCCTTACAGCGGTTATTGCACTCAATGCCCAGGAGGGGAAGAGGCTGACAATTCTTCATACCAATGATTTCCATTCGCATCTTCAGGGCTTTGGTCCGGAGTCTGCCTATACACCCGGCGTTGCTGACAATGATCCCACTATCGGAGGAATGGCACGCATTGCCGGTATCATTGATGAGGTACGCAGGCAGAATCCCGGATCAACGCTGGTGGTGGATGCGGGCGACTGTATTATGGGGACACTCTTCCAGGCGCTGGAGCCGGAGACCGGATTCCAGCATGCGCTGATGAAAAAAGCGGGGTATGATGTGGTTGCCATGGGTAATCATGATTTTGACTTCGGGCCGGAGGCCTTTGCCGGCATCCTGAGAAAAGCGACCCGGCGCGGGGAGATACCCCTTATGCTGATGGGAAATGCCGTCACTGATCGCAATGACCCTGCTGATGATGCGTTTGAGGCATTGATAGTTGATGGTCTTGTTAAACCATTTGCCGTAAAGGAGGTAAACGGTATAAGGACAGGTATTTTCTCACTTATCGGAAAGGATGCAAGCGAATCGGCTCCCTATGCGCACCCGGTAACCTTTGAGAAGATTATTCCGGCAGCCAAAAAGCTGGTCAGGAGTCTGAAAAAGGAGGGATGCGATCTTATTATATGCCTGTCACACAGCGGCATACGCAAAGATAAGAAAGGAAACTGGAGTGGTGAGGATGTGAAACTGGCAACAAAAGTGAAAGGGATTGACCTTATTATCAGCGGTCACACCCATACGCTCCTCATGGAGCCTCTGGTTGTAAACGGTGTGCCGATCATGGCTGTTGGAGACAACGGAAGGTTCGTCGGCAGAATTGATTTGATGGCACTCAACGGAAGCATAAAACTCGAAAAATACGAAATCATTCCTGTTGACGACAGAGCCACTGCCCCGGATGAGATACAATCGGAAATTGTATTGCAGCAGCAGAAGATCAACGAAACAATACTGAATTCCCTGGGGATGACCTACACCATGCCGGTTGCCGTTGCACCATACACAGTAAGCTATGATGAATACGGAAAGGCAGCTGACAGTAACCTTGGCGCCCTTGTGGCAGATGCCATATACGACTATGTGAACCATGAAGGCCCCGGAACTGACATCGCCATTGTGGCTGCGGGCGTCCTCCGTGATCCGATACAACCTGGAGTGCAGAGCGTGGCGGATATCTTCAGGGTAATGCCACTCGGCTCCGGGAATGATAATGTGCCAGGATACTCGCTGTCAAAAATGTGGATTACGGGGAAGGAGCTAAAGAACATAACCGAGATACTTCTATTTACCTCAGCCACAGCCTCGTCAAATTATCCCTATTATTCACATCTACGCATAGAATATGACCCGGAAGGAGGACTGTTCAACAAAGTGCGCAAGATTGAAATCACGGATAAAGAGGGAAATGTGCAGGAGGTAAATACCGACAAGAATGATCCGAAACTCTATTCGATAGTGGCCAATTCGTATATGGCAGACAACCTTGGCCTTGTGAAGAAGAAGACATTTGGTTTGATCAAGGTTGAGCCAAAAGACAGCAACGGAAACATAGTTGCCGGGATGGATGATTTCATTATGGACTTCAATGATGTTCAGCCTGGCATACAGGAGGGCAAGGAATGGATTGCGCTCCTGAAATACCTTCAGCGATTCAAACCGGCAGAAGAGGGTGGATTGCCCGTGATTCCCGATTATTACCTTAATCCGGAAAATTCACTGGTTCCAGTAAGCAGAGCGAAGTAATTATAAATGCGGGAGATTGCCGGAGCCTCCGGCTGGCTGATTATACTTTTTACATCACTCTGCCTGAGTTCTGTGGCTTGCCAGTATCCTGGCAAAGTGGTTTTCCAGGTGTCTTCTCATTCCTTCACGGAACTCGTCAGGGGTGCCTTTCTTCAGAATTGTTACCAGATCCTTGTGTGATTTGTATCTCTTCCGTTTCCCCTTTACCTTGATGAGCCCGATGTTGTAAACATGCTGGAATGCCGGCAACAGCAGGTTTTGAAACTCTTCAAGAGTGTTGTTGCCGGCCATCTGGTACAGTTTGCCGTGGAATCTTAACTCATGGTCAACGTCAAACAGTATATTATCTGAGTGATCAGGTTCGATCTCGACTATCTTTTCGAGTTCACTTATATCACTGTCGGTTTTCCGTGCGAATATGAAATCGGCCATCCCGATCTCCAGTGCGAGGCGCATCTCGAAAACGTCCATCAACGTCTGATTATCAAGTATCCTGGGTATGAGTGATTTGCCAAGGACTGCGGAAAGATCGGGGCTTTTGATGATGGTCCCCCTGTGTTTTTTTGTTTCGATCAGACCCATTGTTTTGAGTCTGTTCAGTGATTCCCTGATGACAGTCCTGCTTACGCCCATTACTGTGGCAAGTTCTGTCTCCTTGGGTATGGCATCACCGGGTTTAAGTTCCTTGTAGATGAAAACCTCTATGAGGCGCATCTCGACCTTATCAACAAGACTGCTTGTATCAATTGCTTTCAGCTCAAGCCTTAAGTCCTGATTATCCATCATATATCGAATGTGTATTTATAATAGTCCGGTATATTCTTCAAATGATTGCCAATAACTGCCTGATTGTCAGGATTGGTCAATTTCTTTAAATAAACATTCTAATTAATTGATTATGTGTTTATTGGCAAAAATTTACAACCTGTTCTATTTAGAAATAGCAAAAGAAGCAAAAAAAACGGAGAAACCCTTGCATGTAAGAGTAAAAGATTATTTTTGTATTAAAAATATGTATGACATAATACACTCGAATTTAATTCAATATTTACTCCAAACCAACTCAATTCATGAAGAAAAAGTCAATCCCTTTTGTCACCTGATGATGCTTTTGCCTGCTGTATTGCTCAGCGGAGACTCTCTGTTGGTCCAGTGACAATCAGGGGACGGTTACGGATGGAACAACCGGTGAGCTGCTGCCGGTCTGATCAGTTGCTCTGGCAGATTGACAAAAACACCCTGACAAATACAGGTTGCTTCGGCAGTCACATTGTTATCAGGGATGATAAAAATAATTCTTGCTATTGTTTTATTAAATTGGACCTCTTGAGAACAATGGTCAAAAGATAATAAACGTCTCCATGCAAAGAAGAAAAGCTCCACTGATTGGTATTCTGATCATCCTTCAGTTCTTGATTATTGCCGGCTGCAGTCAGAAAATGGTTTTGACTGACAGCAACAGGTCCTCAGGGCTTATTGTTAACTCATTAATTAATACTAATTTACCTGTATTCATCAATCGGCAGGAAAACAGTATAATTGTTATTTCTGTCGGGTGTACTGATAATGGACAGAATAAGAGAGCCAGGAAGGTGGTTGTTAATTTTTCACCCGGTTCAGATATTGAAGCCGTAGGTGAGGTGTACGTTAAATGCCAGGCTTCCGGCCAGGCCGGGGCTGTCGTCTTCGGAGCAGCAAGAGCTGAAAGAAAGGTGACAATTGATGGAGATTATCAATTCAGAGCAGGGGAAAACCTGATCACTTTGGGAATATCCCCATCGTCTGTTTCAGAACTTACTGACAAACTAGAGGTTGAAAGCGTAAGTATTATACTTGAAGATGGTTCCGTGCTGCCAGCGCCGACGGTTTCATTTCCCCGGGTCAGATTTGGAACAGTTGTCCGTGCAGCAGGGCAGGATGGAGCAGATACCTACCGCATTCCGGGACTAGTGACAACAAATGAAGGAACCCTGATTGCTGTTTATGACATCAGGTACAACAACAGCAAGGACCTTCAGGAGGATATTGATATCGGTATGAGCCGGAGTACTGATGGCGGGCGGACATGGGAGCCGATGAAAGTGATAATGGATATGGGCGAATACGGAGGGCTGCCACAGAACCTGAACGGTATTGGTGATCCCTGCATCCTGTATGATCATACTACAGGCACACTCTGGGTGGCAGCGCTCTGGATGAGCGGCTCGGCGCCTGACAAGATGCTCTGGAGGGCTTCGCAGCCGGGCATGACACCGCAGGAGACCGGTCAGTTCATCCTGGTAAAGAGTACTGATGACGGGCTTACATGGTCTGAACCGGTAAATATCACTTCACAGATCAAGGATTCTGCATGGCAACTGCTCCTCCAGGGACCGGGAAGAGGCATTACCCTTGATGACGGCACTCTTGTCTTCCCTGCACAGTTCAAGGCAGATATCGGAACGAAGGCCCTGGACGGGGGAGAGTACACATGCCACTCTACTATTGTCTGCAGTATGGACGGAGGGGATACCTGGCAGATTGGTTCCGGCGCAAAATCAAATACAACTGAAGCCCAGGTGGTGCAACTTGCTGACGGCTCACTTATGCTTAACATGCGTGATGACAGAAACAGGAGCGACAAAAGTGAAACAAATGGCAGGGCTGTGGCTGTCACCACTGACCTGGGAAAGACATGGAGAGCGCATCCTTCATCCAATTCGGCCCTCCCTGAACCGAACTGCATGGCCAGCCTCATCTCGGCAAAGATCAATATTGCCGGTGACGACAGGGATGTTCTCTTCTTTTCCAATCCGAATGACAGGAACAACAGGATCAGGATGACCATCAAGGCAAGCACTGACCAGGGATTGACCTGGCCGGAGGAGAACCAGGTGGAGCTGTTTGCTCCTGAAGGTTATGGATATTCATGCCTGACAATGGTTGATGAAACCCACGTCGGGATCATCTATGAAGGTGTAAAGGAACTCTATTTTCAAAAAATTCCTGTTGCCGATCTGCTTGGTGACAGATAAAAAAACAGCCCCGAACTTATGAACTTCCCTGCAAAAAAATGGCTCCTTCTGATCCTGATCAGCCTGTTTACAGGTGGGATCATTTATCCGGTTCAGCTGTCAGAAAAACCATCTCTGATACCTGCGCCTAAGATATTCAGTCTGACCGTAGAAAAGTTCAGGGTCAGACAGGCTGGTTTGTCTGATGATCAAAGAATCAGAAAGGTTGTTGTACCGGCTATTGAGGAAGCCCCTCTGAACATAGAGGAAGCCTTCCGGATTATTGTCCGTTCGGATTCGGTTCTGATCTATGCAACGGGAGATGAAGGATTTTTCAGGGCTGACGCAACATTGAAACAGCTTGCAGGAAGTGACACTGACGGTGAATTCATACAGGGGTGTTCAATCACTGACTGGCCTGCTTTCAGGATAAGAGGTTTCATGCATGACTGCGGCAGGAGTTTTATTCCGGTCAGTGAGCTGAAGAGAGAGGTTGAGTTACTCTCATTATTCAAGATAAACACCTTTCACTGGCACCTGACAGAAAACCTTGCATGGCGGCTTGCCAGCGATATCATGCCGGAACTGACAGACCCTGATGTAACCCTCAGGGATAATCACGGCTATTACACCAGGGAGGAGGTAAGGGATTTTGTCAGGTTCTGCAGGGATCATTTCGTTGAGGTCATTCCGGAAATAGACATGCCTGGCCACAGTGCCGCATTCGCCAGGGCAACAGGCCATTCAATGCAATCAGAGGAGGGAAGGAAGATTCTTGCGCAACTGCTCAGGGAGGCATGTGACCTCTTTGAAGGCAGCTATTTCCATATCGGTACCGATGAAGTCAATATTGCCAGTCCGGATTTCGTGCCTGAAATGATGGATATTATCAGGTCTTATGGCAAGGAGGTAATTGGCTGGCTTCCGGGAGCTCCCATGGATCCGGGTGCTCTCCGCCAGTTGTGGGCTGATGTCTCCCTGCCGCAAAACACACCGGTGATTGATTCCAGGTACAGGTACCTCAATCATACCGACTATTACGCTGATCTTTTTTCAATTTACAACTCAAGGATGTGCGATGCGGAGCAGGGCTCCGACCTTCTGGCGGGAGGAATCTGTTGTATATGGAACGACAGGAAACCGGCATCGGTTGAGGATATACTCATCTCCAATGCTTTTTACCCCGTCATGCTGGCTTTTGCTGAAAGATCCTGGAGCGGAGGAGGAGATGATATCAAGTCACGGGGAGTCAGGATGGGACTGCCCGGAGACCCTGCCTTCGAAAGGTTCAGGGAGTTTGAGGCAAGGATGATCTCATTGAAGGAGAGATTCCTCAATGATGTGCCATTTCCTTATCTGCCTCAGACAGGCATTCTCTGGAATATCAGCAGGCAGTATCCGAACGATGGCAATCCGGACTATTCCGCCCCCTTCGAAAATGATCTGGTGACAGATCCTGACAAAGTATCGTCTGCAGATGCAGGGTTCAGGCCTGCTGCAGGGGCCGCAGTCTATCTCAGGCATACCTGGGGAGAAAAGGTGCCAGCCTTCTATATTGATCCCGCTCCTGACCGTACAGCATATGCCTGTACATGGATATACAGCCCCACAGACCGGCAGGCGGGCCTTCATTTCTCAACCCACAACTACGGCAGGTCAGAGCTGGATATGGCTCCTCCTCAGGGTGAGTGGGATTATAAACGCAGCCGGGTATGGCTCAACGGGGAACCGGTTTCACCTCCTGAATGGAACTACACTGGTGTTAAACCTGACCATGAAACTCCATATACCAATGAGAATATGTGGAGCCGGCCACCTGCAGCTATCACTCTCAGGGAGGGCTGGAACAGCCTGGTGATAAAACTGCCTGTCGGAAGTTTCTCAACTCCGGAGACAAGGCTGGTGAAGTGGATGTTCACAGCCATGATAGTTACACCGGATGGTTCCGCGCAACCTGATGGACTTGTCTGGTCGCCTGATAAACTGTTTCCCGGTGATAAAACCAGGATTGCCTGCATAGGCAACTCGGTAACCTACGGGACAGGAGTGGCAGGTAGGGATACAAACGCTTATCCTGCTGTTCTTCAACGTATGCTGGGTGGCAGGTACATCGCGGGCAACTTCGGCCGGAGTGGCGCAACGCTGCTTAAGAAGGGTTACAGACCATATAACCGGACGGAGGAGTTCAGGGCTGCCCTTTCATTCAGGCCCGATATTGCAGTTATACACCTTGGCCTCAATGACACCGATCCACGGGCATGGCCTGACTTCCGTGACGAATTCATCAGTGACTACCTCTGGCTGATTGACACACTCAGGTCTGTGGGCACGAAGGAGTTCTATATTGCCAGACTCTCTCCCATATTCCATGGCCACAGGCGGTTCAAGGCCGGAACCCGCGACTGGTACTGGCAGATTCAGGAGATGATTGAGGAGGTTGCCTCCCTCTCCGGAGCTACCCTGATTGATTTTTACACCCCGCTCAAAGCGAGGCCTGACCTGATGCCTGACAACCTCCACCCTGATGTCCGTGGTGCAGCCATGCTTGCTGAGACTGTCTTTTCGGCTTTGACGGGCAATTACGGAGGCCTTCAGCTTCCGCAGGCGTGGAGTGACGGTATGGTGCTTCAGCATGACCGCGTCATCACCCTGAAGGGCAAAGCAAACGGGAAGGAACCTGTAGAGGTCTCCCTTGCCGGCAGATTATATCAGGCCATGACAATACCTACGGGAGAATGGGAGGTAAAACTTGATCCCCTTGAGGCTGGCGGCCCATATCAGCTGATAGCAATGACACGAAGTGATACTGTTGTTATCCGGGACATTTTGGCAGGCGAGGTCTGGTTCTGCTCCGGCCAGTCGAACATGGAATGGACTGCCGGCAATTCCGACGGGTGGCAGGAGATTGCCACCTTACCTCCGGATGAAAACCTCAGGCTGATAACATTCAGCAGGCGCGACTTGTCGTGGAACGAGCCATGGGATTCTGTTACACTTTACAAGATCAATAATCTCGACTACTTCCGTGAGGGTGCATGGAGGGTTGCGTCACCGGAAAGTATTAAGGACTTTTCCGGTGTGGCGTATTATTTTGGCAGGAAGCTCAGGGGTGAACTCGGGGTGCCGGTGGGATTAATAGAGATGGCTGTGGGAGGTTCCCCGGCCGAGGCATGGATTGAAAGAAAGGCTCTTGAGATGCATCCTCAGCTGGTTGACCTGCTCTATGACTACCGTAAAAGTGAATTCAGGGAACCATGGGTAAGCAATACGGTTACAACCAACCTCAGGAATAGTGACAATCCCCGTCAGCGGCACCCGTTTGAGCCGGCTTATCTCTATGAGTCTGGTATTTCACGCATTGCAGGATATCCGGTGCGTGGCTTTCTCTGGTACCAGGGAGAGTCAAATGCAATATTCTCTGAACTGTATGAAGTGATGTTGCCAGAACTGGCAAGGAACTGGAGGGATGCATGGGATGATGATCACCTGCCCTTTTACTTCGCGCAGCTCTCGAGCCTCAACAGGCCGTCATGGCCACAGTTCAGAGATACCCAGCGCAGGCTGGTATCAGAAATACCAAACTCCGGCATGGTTGTTACAACAGATGCCGGACACCCGACGGATGTTCATCCCCGTGACAAGAAGAGTGTGGGAGAGAGATTTGCCTCCCTTGCGCTCAATGATACCTACGGCTTCAGAAAGGCTCCCCGCAGCCCGGAGCCTCTCTCCGCTGAACGAAAGGGAGACATGGTAATCATCTCATTCAGCTGTTCAGACAGACTGAAAACTTCAGACGGATTGCCTCTCAGGGAAATCGAGGTATCAGAAAGCGGCAATTATTTCAGGCCTGCGACTGCCCGTATTCGTGGCAACCGACTGGAAATCAATGCTCCGGGAGCAATAGCAGTAAGATATGGATGGAAGCCATATTCAACAGGAAATCTGACCGGTGAATCAGGATTGCCGGTCTCAACATTCAGACTTAAAATAAAATGACAATATGAAGATTAAGAAACTTGCCGGCCTGATTGCCGCACCGTTCACCCCGATGTATCCGGACGGGGAGATCAATTCCGGGATAATTGAGCAGTATCACAGAGTGCTTGTCTCCAATGGAGTGGCGGGTGCTTTCATAAACGGCTCATCAGGCGAGGGCGTCTCAACCACGAGCCACGAAAAGCTGATTGTTGCGGAAGCCTGGGCAAAAGCCTCTTCAGGTAGCAACCTTATGGTTATCAGCCATTTGGGAGGGACGTGTCTCAGGGAGTGCATTGTGCTGGCCCGGGAGTCGGAGAGGATGGGACTGTATGCAGTGTCTGTGACATCACCCTCGTACTTCAAGCCGGCAAATGTGAAGATGCTGGCGGAGTTTTTCATCAGGGTGGCAGAGTCAGTTCCTGAAACGCCTGTTTATTACTATCATATCCCGGTGCTTACCGGTGGCTTTTTCAACATGATTGACTTTGTCAGGGAGGTGGCTCCGCGTGTGCCCAACTTTGCCGGCATCAAGTATACGCACGAAGACTTCATGGATTTCCTGAGTTGTCTGAATTATGACAACGGCAGGTATGACATGCTGTGGGGCAGGGACGAAAACTTCCTTTCCGCACTGGTTCTTGGAGCCCGGGGTGCTGTCGGGAGTACATACAACTATGCCGCTCCTCTCTATCACAAGTTGATAGAGGCATTTGACAGGAATGATCAGGTCACTGCACGTGCAATGCAGCAGAAATCAATTGACATGATCACCCTTCTTGGCAAATACGGAGGTATTGCCACGGGGAAAGCATATATGAGGTTTATAGGCCTTGACTGCGGTGAGTTCAGACTGCCGGTAAGGAATATGTCAGAGGCTGACTACCAGGCATTTGTTAAGGATGTCAGGGAATTGGGAATGGATGATCTGTTTTCAAAAATCTGACACAGGTGAAACAACAACGGTTGCAATTCTTCGGATTCCTGTTGATTCTCTCTTTTTCATTAACAATTAACTCCTGCAGAACGATGAATGCCGAATGGACGGAGCTTGCTCCCCTGCCGCCTCCTTCTCCCGGTGCTATACAGCCGGGTGTGGCAGGCCCCTTTACCGGCCTCCATGGCAACACTTTAATAGTTGCAGGCGGCGCCAACTTTCCTGATACCATGCCATGGCACGGCGGCAGGAAAAAGTATCATAATGAGATTTACCTGCTGCAATTGCCTTATGGCAGCGAGGGCTGGAAAGCAGCGGGGGGCAGTAGCGGGCTGCCCCGGCCCGTTGCCTACGGTGCCTCAGCATCGGTCAGGGCCGGCGTGGTTTGCATGGGAGGGGAGAATGAATCAGGCATAACAGATGAAGCCTTTATGATTTCAATAACAGACGGCAAACCGCTGATTATACCTCTGCCTGAACTCCCGGTTCCTCTGTCCGGCGCAGCTGCTGCCTCATCAGGTTCCGTTGTTTTTATAGCAGGAGGGCAGACCACTGACGGCTCTTCCTCATCAATGTGGAGCCTCGATACTGAAGAGATAAGCCAGGGATGGAGAAAACATGCTGAAATGCCACTGCCGTTGATAAACAGCGTCATGGCTGCCGTTGAAGGCAAAGAACTTAAAATATGGATTATTGGTGGCAGAACCAGGGGAGAGGGTGATGCCACATCCGTGATACGTCAGGAGATTTTCAGCTATTCTCCGGCTGCCGACAGGTGGACCAAAGCAGGTAACCTTACCGGGGAAACCGGTGTCATGCCTCTTGCAGCCGGCACCGGGGCAGCAATAGACGAAAGGTATGTTGCCCTCTTTGGTGGCAATGACGGATCTGTATTCAACAAAGTAGAGGCCGTTCTCTCTGCAATGGCAACAGAATCTGACACTCTTGAGTTGAAACAGCTGGAAAATGAATATATCTCTCTCCAGGAGAGTCATCCTGGTTTTTCCCGGGCAGTGCTGATTCTTGACACAAAAACAGGGAGATGCACACAGGCAGGGGAGATTCCCGGCCCGGCACAGGTAACCACCACAGCCGTGCAGACTCCGTGGGGCATTGTGATACCTTCAGGTGAAATAAAACCCGGGGTGAGAACTACGGAAACAAGAATGGCCGGATTCAGGTAAAGCAGACTATGGATAATCACTTACGAGCGAGGATCTGCAAAAGGTCATGATGAAATTACAGTTCTGGCAACACTATGGATACTCAATTACAGTCAATAGCTGAGCGGTACAGGAATGCCTTGTTAAATGATATAATTCCATTCTGGATGAAGTACTCGCCTGATCATGAGCATGGAGGCTATTTCACATGCCTTGACCGTAGCGGGAAAGTATATGACACTGACAAGTTCATCTGGCTTCAGGGCAGAGAGATATGGATGTTCAGCCACCTCTTCAACAATGTTGAGAAACGCCAGGAATGGCTCGATATGGCACTGTCAGGGGCTGCCTTCCTTGGGAAATACGGAAGTGACCGTGACGGCAACTTTTATTTTTCCCTGACCAGGGAAGGGAAACCACTCGTCCAGCCATACAATATTTTCTCTGACTGTTTCGCTGCAATGGCATTCGGTGAACTGTTCAGGGCAACGGGCAAGAGCAGGTACGGTGAAATTGCATTGAATACCTTCCGGAGCATTCTGAGCCGTTCCGGGAATCCTAAAGGCAAATGGTCAAAAGTATATCCCGGCACACGGCCGCTGAAGGGTTTCACCCTTCCAATGATCCTCAGCAATCTCTCGGAAATCATGGCTCCCCTTCTTGATGCCGGGACTGTTGAAAGGTTAAGGGAGGAGTCTGTTCATGAAGTCATGGATGTTTTCCACAGCAGGGAGTATGGCCTGATCCTTGAAAACGTGGCTCCTGACGGATCATTCTCCGACTCATTTGAAGGCCGGCTGCTGAATCCCGGACACGCCATCGAGGCCATGTGGTTTATGATGGACCTCTCTGAAATCATGGGAGATCACAGGCTTGCAGTCAAAGCCACAGAGATCACCCTGCAGACACTGAGTAAGGGATGGGATGATAAGTACGGTGGCATATTTTATTTTCTGGACGTCAAAGGATATCCTCCGCAGCAACTGGAGTGGGATCAGAAACTATGGTGGGTGCATATCGAGGCTCTTGTTGCACTGGCAAAGGGGTACAGACTGACGGGTGACAGGCGTTGTCTCAACTGGTTTGAAAAGGTTGATGCCTACACGTGGAGTCACTTTCCCGACCCTGAATTCGGAGAATGGTACGGATACCTGAACCGGAGGGGTGAAGTGCTCCTTCCGCTAAAGGGCGGAAAATGGAAGGGATGTTTCCATATCCCGAGAGGATTGTTGCAGGTATGGAAGACACTCAGTGATGTTGAACCGGTAAAATCAGAATAATTATGAAAGAGAGCGTAGCTGAAAGAAGGTATGCATGGGTGGTGGTGGCGCTGCTGTGGGTGGTGGCTTTGCTTAATTATATGGACCGCCAGATGCTTTCTACCATGAAGAATGCAATGATGGTTGACATCGTGGAGTTGGAAAAGGCGGAGAATTTCGGCAGGCTGATGGCTGTCTTCCTCTGGATATACGGGCTTATGAGTCCTGTAGCGGGAATCATTGGCGACAGGCTCAACAGGAAATGGCTGATCATCTGCAGCCTATTCGTCTGGTCAGGTGTCACCTTCGCCATGGGCTATACCCATGACTTTGGGGTTCTCTATGCCCTGCGGGCGATAATGGGTGTCAGTGAGGCGCTTTACATACCTGCCGGGCTTTCCCTGATTGCCGATTATCACCAGGGATCAAC
>WXFE01000170.1 GCA_009881065.1 Bacteroidales bacterium
GGTTACCCGGTGGAGATCATACGTCTGGGCATACCTGATTACTTCGTCGAGCACGGGTCCCAGCAGGAACTCTGGCATGAATGCGGTTATGATGTGGCTGGTATTGAGCAGGCCATCGTTCAGGCATTAGAGGGCTGAGCATAAAAAAATGACCCGGGGCATTCAGCATTGCAGAAGAACATGATAATCTAAAACATAGCCTGAGCCATTCAGCATTGCATAAGAATATAATAATCAAAAATCTGGCCCTGAACTATTTAGCATTGCAAAAGAACATAATGATTAAAAACATGGCCCTGAGCCATTAAACATTGCAGATCGAATGATGAATAAACTTCTTGTCTTTACCGCAGTCACCCTGATGATGACCTCCTGTGCCCCGAAAGAGAAGGAGAACTGGATTCCCCTCTTCAATGGCCATAACCTTGACGGCTGGATCATCAAGATCAAGGGATCACCCCTGGGAGAAAACTACAAAAACACATTCAGGGTTGAAGATAGTGTCATGAAGGTCTCATACGCAGAGTATGACACATTCATGAATGAGTACGGCCACATCTACTACAGGGAGCCGTTCTCATCATACAAACTGCGTGTCGAATACCGCTTCACCGGTGAACAGACACCTGGTGGCCCGTCGTGGGCATTCCGCAACAGCGGCATCATGTTCCACTGCCAGGATCCGGCAACTATAGGGCTGGATCAGGACTGGCCCGTATCAGTTGAAGTGCAGTTCCTGGGCAGCACTGCCGACCGTGAATCTCCCACCATGAACGTCTGCACACCGCACACGCACATTGTAATAGGTGACGTGCTGATAACGGAACACTGCACCTCCTCTTCCTCAGAATTCTATTATGATGATGCCTGGGTGACGGCAGAGCTGGTTGTGTATGCTGACAGTATCATTCATCATATTGTCAACGGTGATACGGTTATGACCTATTCAAAGCCGCAGGTGGGTGGCGATCTGCCTGAGGGCTTCACCCTGCCCCGGGGAACTCCCCTTAAGGAGGGTTACATAGCCCTGCAGTCTGAATCACACCCGGTGGAATTCAGAAAGGTGGAGATACTGAAACTCAGGCAGTAGAGGGGTAAGTGTATAAAGAAGACCGGCGGGTCATTGTAGTGAATTAACCAGGTTGCAGGGAAGGTGCAAGGGAGTAATGGCGTTTTCAAATTTTTATTCTAATTTCGCATCCTGCAGGTCCGTAAATGAGTATCAGCGAATGGCGGATATAAAGCCGCTGACAGTGAAGCTTATCAGGAACTGCAGGACTGTATTATGCCCGGATGGCAGGACCGAGCGTCAAAAGGCAGCCCGGGGGGCTGACTTAGCGAAGGGGCCGGATGGCAGGGGAGGCAATTCCGCCTTCCGGATGAGATGAGTAAAGAAAAAATTGATTGAGTAATAAATAATACAAAGAACCAGATTTGAGAATGATTATGCCCGGATGGCAGGACCGAGCGTCAAAAGGCAGCCCGGGGGGCTGACTTAGCGAAGGGGCCGGATGGCAGGGGAGGCAATTCCGCCGTCCGGATGAGATGAGTAAAGAAAAAATTGATTGAGTAATAAATAGCTTTAAGAACCAGATTTGAGAATGATTATGCCCGGATGGCGGAATTGGTAGACGCGCTGGTCTCAAACACCAGTGGCAGCGATGCTTTGCCGGTTCGATCCCGGCTCCGGGTACCCCGGAAGCCTCTTGACTAATTAGTGTTAAGGGGCTTTTTCATCACCAGAACAATGTTGAATTCAAAGCGATTATCAGAGTATCAAGAATACTTGCAGAGTATACTTTCTGTCTGATACCTCTTGTTTCGTCAACCTGCTTGAGATAATTTTGAAAGCAAAACCAGTTTCATTATGGAAAACAGACCCAGAATTGCCTCTGTTGACATCATGCGTGGGCTGACTCTCCTGCTCATGCTCTTTGTCAATGACCTGAACATGAAGGTGGCACCTGCCTGGCTCGGGCATATGGAGGCTGACTTTGACGGCATGGGCCTCGCAGACTGGGTTTTTCCGGGATTTCTCTTCATCACTGGCATGGCCATACCATTTGCCATCTCAGGCAGAATAAAAAGGAATGAGCCGGTTTCCGGAATACTCCTTCATATAGCAATCCGCACTGTAAGCCTTATGGTAATCGGGATCCTGATGCTGAACTCCGGAAGAGTCAATCCCGAGGCCACCGGCATGAACAGAAACCTCTGGGCATTGCTCATGTACATCTCTGTCTTCCTGGTATGGAATGACTACCCTAAAGGGAAACACAAACTGCTTTTCACAATACTGAGGGCTGCCGGCGTCGCTACACTGATCTTCCTGGCAATTATTTTCCGGTCAGGCAGCGCCGATGACCCGGGCTGGATGATAACAGGCTGGTGGGGAATCCTTGGCCTCATAGGATGGGGTTACCTGACCGCATCGCTGATTTATGTGGCATTCCGTGATTCAGTGGCATGGACCATGGCTGCCGTCATCTTCTTCCTGATGATCAATATCCTTGACCAGTCAGGTGTGCTCGGATTCCTCGATCCCGTGAGGCCGGTCCTTGGAATACTCATACAGGGCAATGTCCCGCTGATAGTTCTTACAGGCATGTTTGCCGGTATACTGATCAGGAAGCTGAAAAAATCCGGAGATGAAAAAATCATTTTGATGCTAATAGTGATGGGCATAATCTCCCTCGCCCTGGGATTCTTCTTGCGAAAATGGTTTATCATCTCCAAGCTCCTGGCCACTCCCAGCTGGGGGATGATCTGCAGCGGCATCAGCTTCCTGGCCTTTGCTGCAATATACTGGCTTGCCGATGTGAGAGGGCTGACCGGATGGGCTGATTTCGTCAGACCTGCCGGGAGATATTCACTGACCACATACCTCGCTCCCAATATCCTCTACCACGCAATATGGATGTCATCCGTACCGGTACTGATTTACAAGCAGTCGTCAGAACCACTGGTTGTTATCCTCGGCTCCATTGCCTGGGCGCTGCTAATGTCGGGGCTGACGGCGATCCTTGCCAGGATGCATATCAAACTCAGGCTGTGAGAGGGAAACACAGATAAAACCCAACCTCCCACCATGAAAGTCACTCTGGAGAGATCAGCGAGTAAGTTGGGATGCACAGATAAAACCTGAACTCCCACCCTTTGCGAGACAGCCACTCCATCCCGGAAAGTATGGTACAAATAAATCGTCCTGCCATCTCTATTTTCTTTTATCGTATTCCTTTATCAACTCCTCCCTGCTGATCGGCCTGCCGTGACCGGGAAGAATGGATCTATAGCCGGTGTCGATGATCTTCTTCCAGCTGTTGAGAAGCAACGTGACATCATCGGCAAATGGCGGGAACGGTGAGCCGGGCATGGTCCCAACTACCAGGTCGCCTACAATGACTGTCTCATCATCAATCACCACCGTGGCTCCTCCCGGCGAATGTCCCGGCGTATGCATTACATACCCGTTTATCCCAAAACGGTTCAGATCAAACTGATCATTGAAAACATGTTCGGCAACACAGGGATCATACCTGAAAACCGGCTGCATCTTCCTGCCAATTCCAATCATGCCGCGGGTGAAGGTGTAGGTCCCTTCCGGTATCGGTGTATCACCGGCGGCAAGCATGCCGCTCTCGGCCTCCTGCACCACCACCCCGCTACCATACTCCGCCTGCAGCCAGGCTGCATTGCCGGCATGGTCAAAATGAGTGTGGGTAAGGATCACCGCCTCAGGAATTATTCCCTTACGCTTCAGCGCCCGTTCAATCCTACTCCTGTCAAACGAGATGCCTGTATCAACAATAATCGTCCGGTCGTTCCGCGTAACAACCCATATATTGCACCCGGCAGGCGTCAGCCTCGTGATCGTGGTGCCATTCTGCGTGTTATGGATCCTATTCATGATACTAAGATAATACTCAAGTTTCATCCTTTATCAATTTGTGATAAACAATGGTAACTTTAGGGCTGCAAAAATGAGCCTGAATGAAGTCCATCCAGATTTACCAGGTTGATGCATTCACTCACGTTCCAATCACTGGCAACCCTGCTGCAGTATGCGTTCTTACTGACCCGGTGACAGAAGAAACAATGCAGAAGACAGCTATGGAAAACCATCTGCCTGAAACTGCATTTATCACACGCGGAAAGGATGAATGGCTGATAAGGTGGTTCACGCCGATGCAGGAGGTTGACCTGTGCGGCCATGCCACCCTCAACGGAGACAGGAACGAATCGCAGGCTCAGCACCGCTGCATCTTAAAGGCGAGCTCTTTATCTGATTTAGATTAAAAACCATTAAGTTTGCCGGCGAAACAGAAGAATATGATAAAAAAGGATGCCATCCATCCCTACGGGGAAAAACAGGAGCAGTTTGACAGGCGTTACCTGCGCATGGCCTCAATATGGTCTGAGAACTCCTATTGCGAGAGACGGAAGGTGGGAGCACTTATAGTCAAAGACAAGATGATTATCTCCGACGGATATAACGGCACACCTGCCGGTTTTGAAAATATCTGCGAGGATGAGAATAATGTTACCAAGCCATACGTTTTACATGCTGAAGCCAACGCCATCACCAAGGTAGCACGGTCAAACAACTCAAGTGAGAACGCCACACTGTATATCACCGACTCACCCTGCATGGAGTGTGCAAAACTGATCATACAGTCGGGTATCAGGCGGGTAGTCTACAGCAACCAGTACCGCAATATTGATGGTATTGAGTTACTTAAACGGGCTGGCATCGAACTTCTTTATATTGATCTTGGAGAAAGAAAAAATGAAATATAACAAGGCGTACCTTCCGCTGATAATCGGAATCTCAATTGCCATTGGCATATTGATAGGTTTTTATATGCCCCATCCCCAGGCCGGGTTCTATACAAACTTCCCGCCGTCAAATGACAAGCTGAACCGGATACTTGACATCATTGAGTCTGATTATGTTGATACCGTCAACAGAAACGCGCTGATAGAGGAGGCCATACCGGTAATGCTCCGTAAACTTGATCCTCACTCAGTCTACATCCCTGCCACTGATCTCGCGCAGGCGAACGAACCGCTGCAGGGCAACTTTGACGGAATAGGTGTTTCATTCAACATGCTGACTGACACTGTGCTTATAATCAGCACTATATCCGGAGGGCCCTCAGAAAAGGCCGGCATTATACCGGGCGACAAGATAATCATGGTCAATGACTCACTCATCGCCGGCAGAAACATTCCCGATGAGGATGTGGTCAAGATGTTGAAGGGTCCGCGTGGCACCAGGGTCGACCTGAAGATTGAGCGCAAGGGCGCGAAGGAGCTCCTGCCTTTCACCATTATCCGCGACAAGATTCCACTCTATAGCGTTGATGTATCATACATGATGTCAGATGATGTGGGATACATCAAGATTTCCAGCTTCGCACTCACCACCCATGATGAATTCAAAAAGGGCCTCAATGAGCTCAAGGAGACAGGAATGAAAAAACTGATCCTTGACCTCAGGGGAAACTCCGGAGGTGTGATGGATGCTGCAATCCAGATTGCTGACGAGTTCCTTCCGGAAGGAAAGCTCATCGTCTTCACCATGGGTAAATCTACACCCCGCCAGGAGATGAAGGCCACCGCCAAAGGCGAATTTGAGACGGGAGAGCTTGTGGTGCTGATAGATGAGTGGAGCGCCTCATCGAGCGAGATACTGGCAGGAGCGGTACAGGACAATGACAGAGGCACGATCATTGGCAGACGCTCATTCGGCAAAGGCCTCGTTCAGGAGCCTGTCATGTTCCGTGACGGGTCCGGCATGAGACTGACAATTGCCCGCTACTACACCCCTACCGGTCGTTCTATTCAGAAACCCTATGACCAGGGAGTTGACAAGTATTATGAAGATCTTGGCTACCGGCTTATGCACGGTGAGTTTGAGGAGGCAGATTCAGTAAGACTTGATGACTCACTGCGCTTCACCACCCCGGGAGGCAAGGTAGTCTACGGCGGAGGAGGAATTATGCCCGATATCTTTATCCCAATTGACACCGCCGGTATTTCAGAGTATTTCCTTGCTGTCAGGAACTCCGGCCTGCTATACAGGTATGCCCTGAAATTCACCGAGGACAACCGTGAGACCCTCAAAAAATACAATGAACTGCCGGAGCTGATAAGATGGCTCGAAGGTCAGAATCTCCTTTCAAAATTTGTTGGCTACGCGGGACAAAATGGCGTACCGGCCAGAAAGGATCAGATTGAGACCTCAAAGAACATAATTGAAGTCCAGCTGAAAGCATATATCGCACGTAATATGCTTGATAACAAGGGATTCTATCCTATCTGGCAGGAGATTGACAAAACCCTCCTGGAAGCCTTCAGTTACCTGGAAAACAACTGAAACCTCATCACCAGGTTAACCGGCCGGCAAAATCCTTCAGCAGTAAAGCTGATTTTTCTGTCTCCTCGATGAAACCGAGGTGGCCTGAGTTCTCCAGGATGACGACCCGTGCGTTGAGAGGCAGGCCGATATCATACTGGGCCTTCCCGGGAGAGAAGTAAAGATCATGCCTGCCCAGAATCCATAAGAGCGGAACCTCCCCCTTTTCAAGGATATACTGGCGTGAAGGCCTGACTATCATTCCATTCAGAATGGCAATAATCCCCTCAACGCTATTCCGCGAAGCAATCTGCCGGGACCTTTCCAGCTGTGCATGCATTGACTTCAGATTCTCCTTCGCGAACATCATGCTGACATTACCCGGATACATAATGTTCTTCTTTCCGGCCCTGACGATGGCAATCTCCCTCTTCCGGCGTGCAATTGCCTCAGGTGTGTCAGCGTGGGGATGAGAGTGAAAGAGCACATATCCTGACAGCATCTCCGGGTAAAGCTCCACAAATGCAAGTGTGACATATCCGCCCAGGGAGTGACCAACCATCACTACCCTCTTCTCCCCGGCATCCCTGATCACTTCGCGCACTGCTGAAGCAAGAAACTCCATGGTGTGTACTTCACCCTTAACCCCTGATTCACCATGTCCCGGCAGGTCAGGGCTGATGATCCGGTAATCTTCTTCCAGCTTCTCAGCCAGTGGATCCCATACCTCTCCGCCTTCAAGATATCCATGCAGCAAAACAATGGGCCTCCCCTTGCCGCGCACCGTGTAATATATCCTTACACCTTCAAATTGTATATTCCTTTTCATGCGGCCACGTATCAACCATTACGTATTTTCCATGCGGCCACGTACCGCCGGGTCTGAGACCCGTCGCCACATCAACCAATTACGTATTTTCCTGTGGGGCAATATTTTAAATGCAGGTGCGTTCAATCTCCTCAACGGTTTTCGGTGCCGGTTTACCCAGTAACCTCGAACCCGTGGGGGTAATGAGAACATCATCTTCAATCCTTATGCCGCCAAAATCAAGGTAACTCTCAACCTTTGCGAAATTGATGAAGGCTTCGTTGATACCTTCAGCTTTCCATTTGGCAACAAGCTCGGGAATGAAATAGATTCCCGGCTCAACGGTAAAGACATGACCCGGCTTGTATGGCAGCGCGAAGCGGAGTGATCTCAGTCCGAACTGGTTACTGCGCTTCACCTCGTCATTATAGCCCACATAATCCTCTCCCAGGCTTTCCATATCATGTACGTCAAGACCCATCATATGGCCAAGGCCGTGCGGCATGAAGAGAGCCGGTGCACCTGCTGCAACAGCCTCATCAATGTCACCTTTCATGAAGCCCATATCCTTCATGCCTTCTGCAATTATCCTCCATGCACCAAGATGAAGGTCGCGGTTTGAGATTCCCGGTCCGGCATTTTTTATTGATTCGGTGTTAGCCCTGAGGACAATTTCATATATCTCCTTCTGGCGCTGGCTGAATTTCCCTCCCACCGGAGTCGTACGGGTCAGGTCAGCCGCATAGTGCATATTTGATTCGGCTCCGCAGTCGGTAACCATCATCCTCCCTTCCCTGAGCACATTAATATGCACATGGTTGTGAAGGGTTTGCCCGTTGATGCTCAGGATTATCGGAAATGAGGGGCCGGCTCCCCGGGAGTAGGCTATGCCCTGCAACACACCAAATATCTCCTGCTCTGTTACTCCGGGCTTACACATGCGCATAGCCGTTGTCTCCATCTCGCATGTTATGTCAATTGCCTTTTCAATCTCAACTATCTCAATATCTTCCTTGATTGACCTCAATGAAACCACGGCTTTGATGAGCTTCTCCGAAGCCTTCGTGCGCATCTGGCAGGGGTTTTCCTTCAGGAGTGCACCCAGGGTCATCTTTGTCTCAGCACGGTATGGCGGGAGAAAATGGATTGGCCTTCCTGCCTTCAGGGCATCATGGACCATTTCATCCAGCTTATTCATCGGATGCGTAAGCACAACACCGGCACGGGATGCCAGCTCGGCAATTGAGGGCTGAGGGCCCATCCACACTATGTCGTCAACGGTAAAATCGTTGCCGAAAATAATCTCATCCCCTGAATTGAAATCAATCACTCCTGCCAGTCCCGGCAGATCAATGCCGAAAAAATAGAGAAAATCACTATCCTGTCTCCAGTGATAGGTATTGTCCGGGTAGTTCATCGGTGCTTCAACATTGCCAATGAAAAGGGCGATACCATCATTCACCAGTGACTTCAGCCTTTGGCGGCGCTTAATGTAAACTTCTTTTTCAAACATATCTTAATTTGTTTTATGTACCAGTACGCTAATGTAACAAGAGCAACGGATTTTTTAGCTTATTAAAGTCATTTTTCATTGCGAAGAGTGTTGTTAGATTCGCACAAGAACGTATATTCGCATATTAACTTCACAAAAATCACCCGTTTATGCCCTATCGCCGCCTGCCCAATACAGATTCTGCGCGTCTGAGAGCCTTTAAGAAAGCTATTGAAATGAGCAAGGAGATTCCGCCTTTCAGACTCGCTTTCTCTATGAAGACCCTCGTCAGGATCCAGGCATTCCTGCCATTGTTTGAAAACAGCATCAGCCACCAGAGGCAGACACTTGTCAACCAAAATGAGAAGGCAAAGTCAAACCAGGAGACGGCACGCAAGGCAAGGCTTTACCTTACTCATTTCCTGAGGGTCATGAATATGGCAGTGACAAGGGGTGAGCTTCCGCCTGAAACAAGGACTTTCTATGGCATTGCTTCGGATGACAGCACCCTTCCTTCCCTGGCAACAGAAAATGAACTGGTGGCATGGGGCAAGCGGATCATTGACGGGGAGGAATACCGGATCAGAAAAGGTTATTCACCTGTAACCAATCCTACCATAGCAGTTGTCAAGGTGCGGTACGAAAAGTTTCTTGAGACGCGGAGCCATTGCAAGACTGTCAACCGGAGGGCATCTGATTGCGTGAACAAGACCGCAGGCATGCGTCAGGAGGCTGATGAACTGATAACACTGCTCTGGAACGAGATCGAAGCCAGCTTCTCGTCACTTCCTGAAGAGGAGAAAAGAGCCAACGCTGAGAAATATGGTCTTGTCTATGTATTCCGAAAACATGAGAAGACCAGGAAAAATCTCTCTCTCACCCTCTTCAGCGCCAACCAGGAAAACCAGTAATCACTCATTGAAGCTCGGAAATACCATACTCAGGGAGCAACCACTCTTTCTCGCTCCCATGGAGGATATCACAGACCCCTCATTCAGGTATGTCTGCAAGATGTTCGGCGCCGATTTCATGTATACCGAGTTTATCTCATCTGACGGACTGATAAGGGATGGCCGCAAAAGCGTCAAAAAGCTTGATCTCTTCGATTATGAGCGGCCAATAGGTATCCAGCTTTACGGCCATATCACCGAATCAATGGTTGATGCCGCCCTTCGGGCCGAAGAGGCAAATCCTGATCTCATTGACCTCAACTTCGGATGCCCGGTAAGGAAGATAGCCGCCCGGGGCGCCGGAGCAGGTATGCTTCAGAATATCCCGCTGATGACAGAGATGACCTCAGCCATCATCAGGGCAGTGAAAACCCCGGTAACGGTAAAGACAAGGCTCGGCTGGGATGAAAACAGCAAAATCATAGTTGATGTTGCCGAGCGTTTGCAGGATACAGGTATCGCAGGACTGACCATTCATGGGCGCACCCGGTCACAGTTGTACCGGGGCGAGGCAGACTGGACCCTTATAGGCGAGGTAAAGAAAAACCCGAGGATGAAAATTCCTGTCATTGGCAATGGTGATATCAACGGGCCCGAACGGGCGAAAGAGATGTTTGAAAGATACGGGGTTGACGGTATCATGATAGGACGGGCAACATTCGGAAGACCATGGATATTCAGGGAGATACGACATTACCTTGATACCGGTGAGATACTTCCCGAGCCCACCGTGAGAGAAAAGGCTGATCTGGCTCTGCTGCACCTTGATAAATCACTTGAACACAAGGAAGGAAAACCTGCCATCCTGGAGATGAGACGCCATTTCTCAAATTACTTCAAGGGCCTTCACGGGTTTAAGGAGACCAGGCTGAAGCTCCTGACATCAACCGACGTGGATGAGATACGCTCAATTATCGGTGAAATCAAAGAAAAATGGGGTGATTTCACTTATGAACGGTCAACCGGCATCTATGGCATCTGACACTTCCGCAGCCGGAACAATGATCCGTGCATAGAGCTTGCGTATATCCTTCCATTTGAACACAAGTGCCAGTATTGCAATAAAAATCAGCGACTGCAGAATCAGCCCGCCAAATTCCTCCCATGGATAGATCTGTATCTGTTCATATAGTGCCGGAGTCTGAAGGGCCATGTCTTCATGGGTGACAAGCACCGTAAGGAAAATATTGTTTGCAGCATGTGCACCTATTGCCAGCTCAATTCCGTCATCGAACATCGTCAGTACTGCGAAGAGAAGCCCGAAAAAGATGTACTGGGGCATCATCGTGAGGAAACCGTATTTACTGACCTCCGGGTTAAATCCGTGCATCAGCCCGAACAGTATTGATGTGGAAAGTATCGGGATCCACCTGTTGCGTGCCAGGACGGCAAAACCCTGCATCAGGTAACCCCTGAAAAGAATCTCCTCAAAAGCAGCCTGGAAAGGTATCAGCAACAATGCCAGAAGAGCAAGAACAATCAGTGAGTTTGATGTGTTGTTGATCCGGAAGTTTCCCGGGTCACTTTTCAGTGCATACAGCAAGTATAGCGCCGATACGGCGATCCATGCCAGGGCGGCAAACATCATCCGGCCCCACCTGACCTTCCGGCCGCCGTTGATAACACTCCCGAATGTTCTGTTGTGCAATGGCCTGACCAGAAGGATGAATGCCAGCAACCCAATCAGGAAAGGAAACACGTTGAGAACGAATCCCAAATTGAGATTAATGCCCATGGCTTCAAAATCAGGCATGGTATCTTTCTGTAGCATTGCATAGCCGTCAGGAGAACTGGCTATGATGACTGCCTTCAGCAGCAGTCCGCTTATGATGATTGCAGCAAGGAAAGGAGCTATCACTCCTGTGAAATACCTCCAGAATGAGTTCTTCCCGGTAAAAGCAACGCTGATAAAAGGTGACTCGCCCCCGGCCTCAGGGGTGTTGATTGTTTCATTGACTTCCATATAACTTGTCATTAAAATTCAGATCCGGGTCTCGTCGGGTAATCTATCGAGTAGTGTAATCCCAGGCTCTCCTGCCTGTTCTGGGCCATCTTTATTACCAGGTATCCCGCAGCGATGAGGTTTCGGAGTTCTATCAGCTCCCGTGAAATGGTTGACCTCCGGTACAGGTCCTCCGTTTCCTGGTAGATAATCTCGAGGCGTGCTTTGGCCCTGGCAAGTCGGAGATCAGACCTCACGATTCCAACGTAGTTGCTCATTATCATCTGCATCTCCCGGTAGTTTTGTGTTACGAGGATCATCTCCTCGAGGTGGGTGGTGCCATGATAGTTCCAGACAGGAATCTTTTCTTCATGAGTGAGTGAGCCTATGCGTGCCGATGCATCCCTGGCCGCCCTGTGGGCATATACGGCTGCCTCGATGAGAGAGTTGGATGCCAGCCTGTTTGCACCGTGAAGCCCGGTGGATGAGACCTCTCCTATTGCATATAACCTGTCAATGGAGCTCCTTCCGTTCCTGTCAACCCTTACACCACCGCATGAATAGTGGGCTGCAGGTACAACCGGGATCATGTCCCTGGTTATGTCAATACCCTCGGAGAGGCATTTCTCATAAACATGCGGGAAATGAGACCTGAGCGCGTCAGCATCAAGATGGGTGCAATCGAGCCACTCAAAGTCATCACCCTTCAGTTTCATCTCATTGTCGATGGCCCTGGCCACAACATCGCGCGGTGCGAGAGACCCCTGTGCATGGTATTTCGGCATGAACTTCTCTCCGGCCCTGTTGCGCAGTTCAGCCCCGAAACCCCTCAGCGCCTCAGTGATAAGGAATGACGGTCTCTCCCTCGGATTAAACAGTGATGTGGGATGAAACTGAATGAATTCCATGTTCTCAAGCACTCCGTTGGCCCTGTGTACCATCGCCACCCCGTCGCCTGTGGCAACCGGTGGATTGGTGGTGGTCAGGTATATGTTTCCGCAACCACCGGTGGCCAGCACCGTAACCCTGGCAAGAAATGTGATTACTCTTCTGCTTGTCAGGTCTGCCACATAGGCTCCGTAGCACTCGATATTCTTCCACTCCCGGGTCACATACTCGCCAAGGTTATGCTGGGTGAGCAGGTCAATGGCAAAATGATCTTCATAGATCCGGATGTTTTTGTGCTCACGTGCCTTTTTAATCAGCACCTTCTCAATGGCAGCGCCTGTATAATCCTTATGATGAAGTATCCTGTGCTCGGTATGGCCTCCCTCCATTGCCATGTCAAGGGTACCGTCAGGCTTCTTGTCAAAATCCACGCCCATCTCTATCAGCTCCCTGATGCGTTCCGGAGCTTCGCTGACAACCATTCTCACCACCTCCTCATTGGAGTATCCGGCACCGGCAATCATTGTGTCCCTTACATGTTTCTCAAAGTTGTCAGGCTCATACATCACAGCTGCTATCCCACCCTGGGCATAGTTAGTGCTGCAGTCATCCATCTTCGCCTTTGTGATCACACATACTTCTCCGTGGGCTGCAGCCTTGAGCGCAAAAGAGAGCCCGGCGATACCCGAACCAATCACAAGATAATCACACCTGATTTTCATAGCGGCTTGTTAAGAAAAAAAAGTAAAGATACAAATTGATTTCAGACATGAAACCGGATTGTAAAACCGCGGATTTTAATATACTTTTGCCCGGTTGTTATCACGAAGACCCTCAGAATCAATATGGCTCAGGAAGATGTTTTCAGAAAACTCGTTGCACACTGCAAAGAGTATGGATATGTGTTTCCCTCAAGTGAAATCTATGATGGCCTGGGCGCTGTCTATGACTATGGCCAGTATGGCGTTGAACTGAAAAACAACATCAAGAAATACTGGTGGGACAGCATGGTTCTCCTCAATGAAAATATTGTGGGTCTTGACTCCGCAATATTCATGCACCCGGCCATCTGGAAAGCATCAGGCCATGTTGACGCATTCAATGACCCTCTGATTGACAACCGTGACAGCAAGAAGCGTTACCGCGCTGACATGCTCATAGAAGAGCATCTTGAAAAACTCAGTGAGAAAATTGAAAAGGAGGTTGTGAAAGCCAGGGGCAGGTTCGGTGAAAAATTTGACGAGGCCCTTTACCGCTCAACTAATCCCCGCATACTCGAGACCCGGGAAAAGTATGATGCCCTGCATAAAAGATTCGTTGAAGCCATGGCAGGCCCTGATCTGGCAGAGCTCAGGCAGATAATAGTTGACAACGGCATTGTATGTCCAGTATCCGGGACCTGCAACTGGACTGAAGTGAGGCAGTTTAACCTGATGTTTGCCACGGAGACAGGGCCAACATCTGACGGTTCGATGAAAATTTACCTTCGCCCGGAGACGGCACAGGGTATCTTCGTAAATTTCCTGAACGTCCAGAAGACCGGCCGCATGAGGATCCCCTTCGGGATAGCCCAGACAGGCAAGGCATTCCGGAATGAGATAGTGGCGCGTCAGTTCATCTTCCGCATGCGCGAGTTCGAACAGATGGAGATGCAGTTCTTCGTCAGGCCCGGCACAGAGCTTGACTGGTTCAGCCACTGGAAGGAGGCAAGGATGAAATGGCACAGAGCCCTCGGGTTCGGAGACGACAACTACCGGTTCCATGACCATGACAAGCTGGCCCACTATGCCAACGCTGCAGCCGACATTGAATACAGGTTCCCGTTCGGGTTCAGGGAGGTTGAGGGGATCCACTCGCGTACCGACTTCGACCTTCGTCAGCACCAGCAACAGAGCGGCAAGAAGATGCAGTATTTTGATCCTGAGATAAATGAATCATATATACCCTATGTGGTTGAAACTTCTATCGGTGTTGACCGCATGTTCCTCCAGGTGATTGCTGCCTCGTACTTCGAAGAGGATCTCACAAAGGAGGATGGCACGCCTGACAGCAGGGTGGTGCTCCGCCTTCCTGCAGCGCTGGCTCCGGTAAAGCTGGCGGTTATGCCTCTGGTGCGCAAGGATGGCCTCCCGGATATTTCACGCAGGATTATCAGTGACCTGAAGTTCGATTTCAACTGCCAGTATGATGAAAAGGACTCGATAGGCAAGCGCTACCGCAGACAGGATGCAATCGGTACTCCGTACTGTATCACTATTGACTACCAGACAGTGCAGGATGAAACGGTAACCATCAGGTACCGTGACTCAATGGAGCAGGAGCGTGTTTCTGTTTCGCAACTCAGGGCAATCATCGCTGACAAGGTCAGCATGCAGGAACAACTGAAAAAACTTTGATATGAGAGCCGTGCCGGCAAAGGTTCTGATCATTACCTATTACTGGCCTCCCAGTGGCGGGGCCGGAGTCCAGCGCTGGCTCAAGTTCACCAAATACCTCCCTTCATCAGGCTGGTTCCCGGAAGTGCTTACCGTTGACCCGCTATATGCAGCCTATCCCTTCAGGGATGACTCCCTGTACGGCGAAGTCCCGGTGGATGTGAAAGTACACCGTACGAAAGCCCTCAATTTTTTTGCACTCTACAACAGGGATCAGTCTAAAATACCTCATGCCGGATTTGCCTCGGGAAAGGATAAGGGATTTAAAAGCACTGTCAGCAGATTCATAAGGGGAAATTTTTTTATCCCTGACCCCCGCAGGGGATGGAACAGGTTCGCCTTTCGCAGGGCATCCGAACTAATCAGATCACAAAACATAACTCACATTATTACAACCAGCCCTCCTCACTCCACCCAGCTCATCGGACTGAGGCTGAAGCGTCGGTTCCCCGGGCTGAAATGGGTTGCAGATCTGAGGGATCCATGGACTGACATCTATTACTATGACATGTTCAGGCCTTCGCTGCCGGCAAGGATGCTCGACAGGAATCTTGAGAAGAGAGTGCTTTCCAGGGCTGACAGGATCATTACCGTCGGAAAAACACTGGCATCACTCTTCGCTGCAAAGACAGAGGCAGTGGCTGGTAAAACAGAGATACTGCCCAACGGATATGACGAGGAGGACTTCCAGGGAGTAGTGTCATCGGTGCCGGAGAGATTCACCATTACTTATGTCGGCACCCTCTCACCTGCCTATCCGGTCCGGGGGTTCATTGACGCCGTGAAGGATATGCGCATTAACGGGAAGCAGGTGGCACTTCAGTTTGTCGGTACTGTTCCCGAAGAGATCAGGGCTCTTTTCCCGGCAGGTGACGAGGGCGATGGCCCCCGGTTTATAAATTATTGCGAGCATCCTGAAGCAATAAGGTATATGATGAGTTCCAGCCTGCTGCTGCTTATAATTCCTGACCACAGTTCAAACAGGTCAATCCTGACCGGGAAAATTTTCGAATACCTTGCAACAGAGAAGCCCATCCTGTTCCTCGGACCCGAAGATGGCGATGCTGCAAGGTTGCTGACACTCTGCGGCTACCAGGGTATCTTCGGGTATGATGATGTTGAAGGCATCAGGGAGTTCATCCTCAGAGTTGCAGAGGGAAAGCCGGTTAAGCGGAGCGGTTATCACCTCGAGTATTCGCGCAGGGCGCTGGCAGTGAAGCTGGGAAATATTCTCGACAGGCTGTAGCATTAACCGGCTGGTCTGGTTCCTGCCGGCAGGCACCTCTCACAGGTTACACGTAAGCAGGCACGCATTCTACCGTCTCCGCCTGAACCGCTCCACAAAAGATTCAGCTATGCCGTTCAGGTCATCCGAGAGCCTCCAGAACAAAACCCCGGCGGTGTAAATCACTGTCACCAGCAAGCTTCTTACAATGATGTCAGTAATAAGCGGCATCTGCGGCAGGAAGTACCCTGCCGCAAGTGCTGCAAGAGCGACAAGCGTCATCTTGAGGTGCACCATGCTGTACGGCCAGAGGCCAAACCTTGTGCCGGTAAGCAAAACACCCAGCATGCTGTAGATAATATTCGAAATCATCGATGCAAGCGCAGCACCGGTTATCCCGAACAGAGGGATGAAGATCAGGCTCGTTCCGACAAAAAGACCGATCAGGATGAACATAAGCCAGGTCTGATACCTGTAAAGCGGTGAAGTACTGAGCACTACACCGTTAACACCCGCAGAACCGCTTACAAGGTTGCCGAAGCTTATGAGTACTATTACTGCCGCACTCTTTGAATATATATCCGGCAGCAGGCGGAATATGTTGTCAATGTTGACCAGAAGACCGATAAAGATCAGAAGACCGACAGCATACTGGCTAACACTGCTGCGCACGTACATGTCGTCAATTTTTTCAAGGTCGTTCTTCTTCCATGACTCGGCAAGAAAAGGAATCGATATCTTGGATACTGACCGGCCGGGCAGTGTGATCATCACTGCAAAATATGAGGCAATAGAGTAAATTCCCACCTCGGCCTCGCCGAGATAGGTATTGATAAAGAGCTTGTCAAGGGTTGTCAGTGTCACCGTGCTTATGCCTGTCAGTATGCCGAACAGCGACAACAGTATGATCTCGCGTCTCAGATGCGGGGTGATGAATCCGGGCTCGAGCCTGAGTGAGATCTCACCCCTCATAAGCAGGCTGATGAAAATGATAATCAGCAGCACTCCCTGGGAGACCACATACCAGAAGACGTAACCGTCAAAATCAATTATTTCTGCCCAGAACAGCACGATCAGCCCCAGGTTAAGCACCCTGAAGAAAAACTCCCTGAGGAATGTTCCAAGCACAGCATCATAAAGAACCTTGTTGTAGTTGTCCAGGAGATTGAAGAGCAACGTTACCAGCAACAATGCAGGGAGATATATGGAATACCTCGAGATAAGCGGCGAGCGCTCGAGGTTTACCCTCTCGAAATGAGGTGCGTAAAACTTCAGGAAAATCAGCGCAATAATAAACCCTGCAAGAGTTATAACAACAGCAAGCCCGAGAAATCCATGATGCCTGCCACGGGTACCCCGGAAATATGGGAACAGCCTGTTGATGACATTTGTGAACCCCAGGCTTGAGAACTGTGCCAGCATCGTGGCAAAAGAGAGAAGCAACTGAACCACGCCAATCTCTCCCGTGGTAAATATCCTGGGTGAAAGGAGGATTATATTCACGAAGCCAAGCAGGGCGCCCAGGTAAGACCAGGCGGTCCCGCGTATTGTCTGCCTTTGAACTATGCCCATGTTGCTTCGCCGTTGCGGCAAATGTAAAACAATATACTCATTTGAATTAAAGATCAGTTGGTGTATTTTTGTCAGATAATTCAAATCCGGGTATATGACCTGCCAACACCCTGCAAATGAAACCGAATAGCTTCAAATCAGCATTGCCGCATATTATTGCCGTGCTCCTGTTCACTGTGATCTCCTTCGCCTATTTCTTCCCGGTACTGGAGGGAAAGAAGATAAATGCCCATGATACCAAAGTGTACGAGGGATCTTCAAAGGAGATAAGCAATTACCGTGAGAAACACGGCGGTGAACCGCTATGGACCAACTCTATGTTCGGCGGAATGCCTGCTTACACGATCTCGGTGAAATACCCGGGAAACCTTTTCAAACACCTGGACAACTTCCTGAAGGCCTTTAAGACACCTGTGGCAGCACTCTTCCTGTCAATGCTCGGCTTCTACATCATGCTGCTCCTTTTCGGGGTCAATCCATGGCTGGCGATAGCCGGAGCAATTGCATACGGATTCTCGTCCTATCTCTTTGTCTGCCTCTCTGCAGGTCACAATACAAAAGCCTATGCCATGGCATACATGGCACCTGTTATTGGCTCGGTGGTCTACTCCTTCCGGAGGAATCTCCTGACCGGAGCCTCACTGTTTGCCCTCTTCCTGTCGCTCCAGATAATGGCAAACCATGTCCAGATAACATACTATACCGGCATCATCGTGCTTGTATTCGGAATCTTTGAGCTGATCCACGCTGTAAAAAGCAGGATGATTCCATCCTTCCTCAAATCCCTGGGAGTGCTGGTGGTGGCAGCGCTGATTGCCTTCAGCGTCAATTTTGCATCGCTCTATTCCACATGGGAGTACAGCAAGGAGTCAACCCGTGGAAAAAGTGAACTCACAACGGCTGCAGGAACCAGTGAGAAAGGCCTTGACCCGGAGTATATTACCCAATGGAGTTATGGGATAGATGAATCAATGACTTTCCTGATACCCAACTTCAGAGGCGGTGCAACGGCACCTTTCGACAGCAACTCGGAGACGGTAAAGGCTCTGAGAAAGAACAACATGGGTCAGGCACAGGGACAGCTCTACAGGTACTGGGGCAAACAACCCAGCACAAGCGGGCCTGTTTACTTCGGGGCGGTGGTGCTATTCCTGTTCGTGCTCGGCCTTATGCTGATCAAAGGCCGTGAGAAGTGGTGGATATTGACTGCAGCACTGCTCTCCCTCTTCCTCTCATGGGGCAAGAACCTCATGCCACTGACTACCCTTTTCATCGACTTCTTTCCGGGATACAACAAGTTCAGGGCGGTGTCAATGACCCTGGTCATGGCTGGTGTGCTGGTGCCGCTGCTGGGTGTGCTGGCCCTCAGGGAGATTTCCGAAGGAGGTGTAAACAGGGAGAAAGCTGCCAGGTCAGTGCATATTGCAGCCATGATTACCGGCGGTCTGGCTTTCATATTCTTCCTGATACCAGGTCTGGCAGGATCATTCCTGCGACCTGACGAGATGGCACTGCCAGATTCTGTTGCATGGATAAAGGATGCAATGGCAGCCGACAGGAAGATGATGATTCGTACCGATGCCCTCAGATCATCCCTGTTTATTGCCGGCGCAGCAGCCATTATATGGTTTTACCTGAAGAACAAACTCAAACCCGCATATGCACTCCTGGGTCTGACAGCGCTCTTCCTCATTGACCAGGTGCCTGTTGATGCCCGGTTTCTCGGCAAATCCAGCTTTGAGACAAAGAGGGCATCCGCAAACTCCTTCGCTCCATCCGAGGCAGACAAAATCATCATGGGCGACGAAGATGAATTCAGGGTACTAAACCTGACCGTTTCGGTTTTCAATGATGCTTCCACGTCATACCACCACCATTCCATAGGAGGTTACAGCGGGGCGAAGATGAAGAGGTACCAGGAACTTATTGAGACAAGCCTGTCAGATGACATCAACTCCCTGATAACTAATCTCAGAACGGCAACGACCATGGAGGAAGCAGAAGGAGCGTTGGGAAGCCTGGGCATACTTAACATGCTTAATACCAGATATATTATACTCGATCCCGGATCAGCTCCACTGGTAAACAGGCATGCTGCCGGCAACGCCTGGCTGGTCAACAGGGTAACACTTGCAGAGAACGCGGATGCTGAACTGCTGGCAGTCAAAACCATCAATCCGAAGGAAGAGGCTGTTGTTGACAGGCGTTTTGCTGAGCTGATCGGAGTTGATGAGACTGCCGGAACACCCGGGGATACAATATTCCTGACCTCATATGAGCCCAACCTGCTGACATACAAGGCGGAATTGTCGTCGGAAAGGGTGGCAATATTCTCCGAAATCTATTACAAGTACGGATGGAAGGCATCTGTTGATGACAAACCTGCTGATCATTTCAGGGCTAATTATGTCCTCAGGGGAATGACCCTTCCTGCCGGAAGCCATACTGTCACATTCATGTTTGACCCGGAATCGTACAGGATTGGCAACAGGGTTTCCCTCGCAGGATCTGTTGTGCTCCTGGCATTTCTTCTGCTGGCTGCCTTTCCGTTGCTGAAAAAGAGGAATGGCTGATGGCTGAACAACTTGTCTGCCCTGCATGCGGATCTTCAGACAGTGCCGGTCTGTTTCATGCAAAGGATCATCTGGTCAGCAACAGTGAGTTTCTGGTCAGACGATGCAATGACTGTGGTATGGGATGGACCGCTGACCCTCCCCCTGAAGAAGAAGCAGGCAACTATTATCTCTCTGAGGAATATATCTCGCATAGTGACAGGAAACAGAGCATTGCCGACTACATCTATCATCTCGCCCGCAACTTTATGCTAAGCCGGAAGCGAAGGCTGGTTGTGTCGGCTGTCGGGAAAAAGACCGGATCACTGGTTGATATAGGGAGCGGTACAGGTTACTTTGCCGCATTCATGAAGAAGCGGGGATGGCAGGTTACGGGAATTGAGATAAGCGATAATGCCAGGGAATACTCAGTAGCAAGATTTGCAATCAGGGCGGTGACTCCTGCGGAGATAAGGGAGATGCCGCCCGGCTCGGCTGATTGCATTACATTCTGGCATGTGCTTGAACATCTCTATGATCCTGATATGTGGATGGGTGAAGTAAACCGTATCCTCAGGGATGACGGCAGGTGCATTATCGCTCTTCCCAACTTCGCATCAGCAGATTCAACCTGGTTCAGAAACAGGTGGGCAGCTCTCGATGTGCCCAGGCATCTGTGGCATTTCACACCCGCAGCTTTTGTCAGATTTGCCGGGAGACACGAACTTGCCTGCGAAAAGATTTCAGCCTTGCCGCTTGATCTTTTTTATATCTCCTGTCTGAGCTACAGGAACGAAGGCAAATCGATACCACTGATAAGGGGAGTTGCAACAGGCCTCTTTATCGCTCTGCGAAACCTTTTCCGGAAAGAGCAGGCCAGTTCACTGGTTTATGTTGTCTCAAAAAAGAAACCCTAGTACCTGTCAAGCCAGCGGTATTTCCTCGTGGTATCTCCGAACCTGGCGGCCACAATTAATTCATGTGACCCGTAGGTGGACATCTGGATGGAATTCAGGGTAAAATCGAAGGAGTACCCAAAGAAGAGCTTGTCTCTCCGGACACCCACATTGGCTATGATAGCGCTGCCGGTCCTGAAGGTGGCCCCAATCCAGAGTTTATTGTCATATGAATAGGTAATGCCGATATCTGCCTGAGGCCTCATCTGTTCAGACATCTTTATAAGCAGTGATGGCTGGATCACCGTTTTGATGTAAGGCTCAAAGTCATAGTTTCCAAAGAGGTAATAGGTCCTCTGTACCTTCAGGTCCCTGTATGCCTGGCTTCCTGCCCTGATGAACCCCTCCATAAGCTCCTGCGCGGAGAATCCGATGGCGTATTTTCTGTTCAGAAGATAGGCACCGAAATTGAAGTCGGGAACAAATATCCCCTTCCTGAAATCAGTATTCAGCCATGGCTCGTCAGGATCTTCAAACTGTATCTGCCTCTGGTCTATCTTGTAGTGATAGCCCGTAAAGGCAAGCCCGAAGGAAAGCTGCGTCCCTCCCTGCAACCAGATATGGTATGCATATGAAGTGGAGAATCCGGTTCTCCGGACCAGCCCGTTAATATCAGAAAAGACCGTTCCCCCGATACCTACGCGGCCCTCACTGCGTGGCCTGAAAACCTTCCTGTCAAAAAGATTCTGACGTATGAGGTACTTCTGCTTCAGCAGTCTGCCGTTCAAGCTGAGTGAATATGTCTGCGGGGCTCCCTGGTAGCCTGTCCATTGCTGCCTTGTGGTCAGGTTAATGCTGGTGTAACCATCACTGCCGGCTACGGCAGGATTGATGAGATACTTATTGAACAGATACTGGCTGTAAATGGGCAGTTGCTGGGCATCAAGCCCGGATGCCATCATGATTACAGCCAATATGATCAATCCCCTTTTCACCTTATGCTCTCTTTCACTTCTGCGTATAATCTACCTGATAATGGTCACATGACCGACAATTGGTTTCTCTCCATTATGGAGGTCTATCGCGTAATGGTATGAATCCATCGGGAGTACCTTGCCGTCTGAGGCGCGGCCATCCCACGGTTCAGGATATCCCTTTTCGGATTTCCATACAATCTCTCCCCACCGGTTGAGAATAATTACTTCGACTTCGCTGTAGTATGAAATCCTTGTAATGTTCCAGAACTCATTGATCCCGTCGCCGTCAGGCGAGAAGGCATTGGGTATGCCGACACAGATGTCGTTTAGTGCCTTAAGTGACATGGAATCTGAAACTACACATCCGTTAAAATCACGTGCTTCTACAGTGTAAAGCCCCTGTACCAGGCCAACAGCTTCCTGGGTGGTCTGTCCGTCGCTCCATGTAAAGGTGTATGCACCCTCACCTCCGGTGACACCTGCAAAGATGCTTCCGTCATTGCTTTCAGGACAGAAGGGCGAGATCAGACTGAAGTTGATCCGCATGGAATCAGGCTCTGTAAGCGTAAGTGAGGTGTCAGCAACGCAGCCGTTGGCGTCTGTCATGATTACCTCGTGATAGCCTGCCGCAAAGTTGTCCCTGGCAGCTCCGGTCAGTCCGTCTGACCAGATATATTCAGGTGTACCGACGGCATTCACAGCCGTTATATTAACCCTGCCGGTTGCAGCTCCATAACAGTTGATATTATAGTTGCCGCCGTTGCTCAGGCCAATATTCAGCGTCATACTCAGCGGTCCGGGCGAAACCAGTGTAATATCATGAGTCACTGAGCAAAGGTGCTTGTCTGTTACAGTTACTGAATAAGTTCCCTCCCTCAAAGAGTAGATCGAATCAGTAGTTGCGGTGAACCCTGCAGGTCCGCTCCATGAATAACTGTACGGAGCCGTGCCGGTCTGTGGAATTATCCGGAGCCATCCGTCACTCTTTCCGAGACAGCTTACGTTGAAACCGTTATAATCTGAAATGCGTGATTCGAGCGAGATTGGTTCAGGCAGGCTGAGAAGGGTGTCTGAGGCAATACTGCATCCGTATGCATCGGTAACAGTGATCGTATAAGTGCCTTCTGTCAGTCCTGAGATGTCTTCAAGGGATGATGTAAAGCCCTTCGGACCGGTCCATGAATAAGAGTATGGTGTCCGGCCTCCGCTGACTGTCAGGTCAATTGAACCGTCATTGTATAACGGAGCATTTAAACAGGTTATGTCTGATACCGCAAGAGACAGGTTTAATGCGTCAGGTTCGGTCATCTCCACACTCCTTGTATTGACACAGCCGTTTATATCGGTAACCTGCAGCTGATATGTCCCCGCTTTGACAGTCAGGTCTTCAAGTGTGCTGCTCCATGACTCATCTCCTGATTTTGTCCACTGGTATGAATAGGTTCCCTCACCGCTTCCACCGGTAACGGTGATATCAATTGTACCATCTCCCCCATTGCAGTTGATATTGAATTCATTGTCAGGTGTATGTGATGTTGAAACTGCAATGCTCAATGAATCAGGTTCGTTAAGAATGTAGGTATAATACCGGTGACACATGTTGCCATCAGTAACTGTCAGATTATACGTTCCTGCCCTTATCCCTGTCAGTGACGCGGTGTTTGCCGTAAAGCCGTCAGGACCTGTCCATGCATAACTGTAAGCTCCTGCTCCGCCGTCAAACTGCAGGTTGATATATCCGTCGCTGGCACCATGGCACGAAATCTGGTAATTGCCGTCATTGCTCAGTGAGACATCTTCTGCAATAAGGTCAATGCCGTCTGGCTCGGTCATTGTCTCCGTAAAAGTGAAAATGCAGCCCTGGCTGTCTGTTACAACTAGAGTATATGTACCGGCCGGGATATTGACCAGCAGGCTGTCTGTTGAGCTGCCGGTTATAACTCCCCCGTCAGAAGCAGACCACTGGTAACTATATGGAGCCCTGCTGCTTACAAATACAGTATCGGTGCCATCCATATAATAGCTGTATATTTCACTTACCCTGATGGTTCCGTCACTGTAGCTCTTGCATGATATATTATAGTCAGCATATATCGACTTTTCAAAGTTGGCAAAGGTGACAGGTGCATCGTACAGTGTTCGCGGCAGTTCCTCCCTGCATCCGTTGGCATCCACAACGGAAAGCATATAATCACCCGGTTTCAGGTTGTCAATGGTGAAGAAATGGCCCTCGGGCGGCATCCATCCCGCGGACACGGTATCAGTGCCGTTCCAGACAAGGTTGTAGTAGTGCGGAGGTGCATGCCCTTCTGTCAGTGCAACTACCATCCTGGCATCTTCAGCTCCGGGACATGAGATAAACTGTCCGAAATAGAGCGATACCTCTGTATTTGGAGCCAGGAAATTAAGTGCGTCAGAGCTGGAGCAACCGAGACTGTCAGTGACTGTTGCCGTATAATAACCCTGGCTGCACTCCTCTGCAATGAACATGTTGTATGCAGCCTCTTCCCAGTAATCAGGCCCTGTCCATGCCACCCACAGTGAATCATATCCACGTGCGCAAATTACCTGCAGGGCTCCGTCCTGACCACCATCACAAGTGATGGAGTCCAGTATCTCAAGTGATTGAAGCGGATGAGGGTGAACCTTTATCTCGGATATTGCCGGAGGCCCGTAAGGACAACCCGGACCTGTCACCTTGGGTATAATATGGAAGAAGACCGACTGTATTGTATCGCTCTCATTGGTGTAGGGGAACTTCAGATGAGTCCCGGGTACTACGCTGTTCAATGCAGTTCTGTTGCCTGCGACAACATCGGTGGAGGCTGTGGAAGTGATCGAATAGTTGAATTCATTTATTCCGGAGCGCATTACCGTGGGTGACAAAAGCAAAACGTCAGTTGTGTCACCGTAACATATATGCGGAACATAGTTCACCGGGGTCGCCCTGGGAGTCGGATTGACCCATACACTGACCGTATCCCTGATGCCGTAGCACTTCTGATTGCCACTGACATCAAGTGTTGCAGGGACTACAACATAGGTGACAAGCCTGGCTGTGTCACCGCTGTTGTTCAACGCCTCTGTAATCATATCGCTGACAACAAGCCCTGTCCTGTCGGTGCATCCGGTTATCTCAGGATAGCTGTTAATAGCTTCCACATTGAATTCCAAACCATTGTATGCGATTGTTGGTGTGGCGATCTGGATGTTCACGTTTTCACCATTGCACAGCTCATCGTCTGCCAGCGTCAGGGCAACCCTGGCAGTAGGTTCAATATGGACAGTGATTATTACCTCAACTCCATCATGGCAGGTCGGATCACCGGTTTTGCCCTGTATATAAGGTCTGAATCTGTAGGTTACTGTCTGGTAGCTGTCAGAGCTGTTGGTGAGCAGGTCAGAAATATTTGCTATCTGGTTCTGACCGTTGGCAAGGGTGCCGCTGAGGCCTGCCGGATAGGTTACATCCAGGTCGTACATCACCTCGCCCCGTGAAACCACCAGTGAGTCTATTGTAAACTCAACGGTTGAGCCATTGCAGAAGATTGTATCAGGGACTGCAACGGCTATGCGCGGTACGGGTTGGACCCAGATTATCTGATCATGGCTTGTGACATTTCCACAATTATCGGTGAGAGTCCATGTTCTGGTAATAAATCCAACGGCATCTGCTGTACCCATATTTACATCCGAGTCAGTATATGCCGCATCAAGTGAGGTGTCGCAGTTGTCCTCTTCTCCGGTAGCATCACCCGTGTTGGTGACATCCCTGTTATATTCTCCATTGATATTACGGCAGATGGTAATATCCGCGGGCGGGGTGAATGTCGGAGGTATAGTGTCTGCAACGTAGATAGTCTGAGTAACCTCACTGTAGTTATTACAGGCATCAGTGACACGATAGGTCCTCGTGACAATAACAGGACAACTGCCAGAGTGACTGTCACTGCTGGTAACAATAAGTAAGCTGTCAGGAGTACAGTTGTCTGAGACCAACACACCCAGAGACTCAAGTGCAGAAACAGTGGTAACAGCAGCAGGAGCATCAACCTCCGAACAACCCTCAACAGTAGACTCAGGAATGATGCCGGTGATAACAGGAGCAGTGGTGTCATCAACG
>WXFE01000171.1 GCA_009881065.1 Bacteroidales bacterium
CTTCATGCTGACCTTCGGCATAATGATGAGTCTTGTTGTCTTCGGGCAACAGGTAAGAGTGTCAGGTACAGTTACCGACGCAGCCGACAGACAGACGTTACCCGGCGTTAACGTCGTTGTCAAGGGCACGCTGACGGGAACCATTACCGGCATAGACGGGGAATACTCCCTGATGGCAAGTCCCGGGGATGTTCTTGTGTTCAGCTTCATTGGTTATCTTCCGCAGGAGATTACCGTAGGTGAAAGCACTGTCATCAACGTGGCCATGCGTACTGATGTTCAGGCCCTCGATGAGGTTGTTGTCATCGGTTACGGTACTGTCAAGAAGAGTGATGCTACCGGATCGGTGTCAGCTATCAGCTCGAAGGATTTCAACAAAGGTGCGATCACTTCAGCTCAGGACCTGCTTGTAGGCAAGAGTGCCGGTGTGGTTATCACCACCTCAGGCGGAGCACCGGGAAGCGGCGCAACAATACGCGTTCGCGGGGGATCATCACTTAATGCATCAAATGATCCTCTCATCATTATTGACGGTGTGCCAATCGACAATAATAATGTTTCAGGAAGCTCAAACATCCTTTCGTTTGTAAACCCGAATGACATCGAGACCTTCACGGTGCTCAAGGATGCTTCCGCAACGGCCATTTATGGCTCAAGAGCATCAAACGGCGTCATTCTCATAACCACCAAGAAAGGAACTGCCGGTAGCCCCCTGACAGTCTCGTATGACGGCAGTGTATCGGTTGCCAACGCTATCGCCTTTGTTGATGTTTACTCAGGTGATGAGATAAGGCAGCTGGCTCTGGAGAAAAAAGAACTCTTTGGAATAGATAACCTTAATCTTCTCGGAACCCAGAACACCAACTGGCAGAAGGAGATCTTCCGTGCAGCCGTATCTCATGACCACAATCTGAGCCTCGCCGGTTCAGTGAATGCTCTTCCCTACCGCTTCTCAGTCGGATATACTGACGAGAACGGTATCCTGAAGAACACTGACATGCAGCGCTTCACCGGGTCACTGAGCCTTAATCCCACCTTCTTCAATAACCGGCTTAAGGTTAACATGAACCTCAAGGGAATGAACACTCATCATAATTACGGTGATGCAGGAGCTATCGGATCAGCAGTCAATATGGACCCGACCCAGGTTATTTATGACGGCAATGTCAATTCAGCAGGCTACTTCCAGTGGGCCAACTATGGCGCCAACCTTGGCACGGCAAACCCCGTTGAGCAGGCTCTTGCAGCTGACAACAGGTCAGTAGTCAACAGGGTAATCGGTAATCTTCAGTTAGATTATGCCCTTCCTTTCCTTCCGGAACTGAGGGCAAACCTCAACATGGCAACCGACTATGCTGTCAGTGACGGTCATAACAATCGTCCCAGGACGTCACCATCAGTTCTCACCTCCCCGCTTTACGGAAGGCTTTCTGACTACAGCGGAACTAACTACAATAATCTTCTTGATTTTTATCTGAACTACAACAAGGGACTGGAGAGCATCAAAAGTGTCATTGATGTGACAGCCGGTTATTCGTGGCAGCACTTCAAGAGAGAAGGAGAATCATATACCAGGGGCAGGGTTGATGCCGGGCATCCCCTCTACCAGATGTCAGACAGCTCATCCTTCGTAACTGAGAACTACCTGGTTTCATTCTTTGGCCGGGTTAACTACACCCTGGCTGACAAGTATCTTCTTACATTCACCCTTCGCGAAGACGGCTCATCACGTTTCGCAAAAGCCAATCGCTGGGGTACCTTCCCGTCAGTGGCTCTTGCATGGAAAATCAAGGATGAATCGTTCATGAGGAATGTCAGAGGCGTGACTGACCTGAAACTCAGGCTCGGATGGGGTATCACCGGTCAGCAGGATATCGGTAATGATTATCCTGCCATGGCTCTCTACCGCCAGGCATCTGAAGGCTCATACTATTACATTAACGGGAAGTTCATCCCGACATTGAGGCCTGATGCCTATGACCCGGAAATAAAATGGGAAGAGACCACAACCATGAATATCGGTCTCGATTTCGGGTTCGTCAATGACCGTATCACCGGCTCAATCGATCTTTATAAAAGAGTCACCGATGATCTTCTGAACTCGGTCACCATCCCCAGCGGAAGTAACTTCTCAAACACATTGCTTACGAATGTGGGGAGTCTTGAAAACAAAGGGGCTGAGCTTTCGCTGAACTTTATCCCGGTCTCAACCACTGACAAGCTTCTTTCAATAGGATTCAATGTCACATACAATGTGAATGAGATCACTAAGCTGCTGATCACTGATGATCCCAACTACATAGGTATACTCTACGGTGATGCCTTCACGGGTCAGAAACAGGTCACCAGGGTTGGCTACCCTGCCTACTCATTCTTTGTTAACCGCCAGGTTTATGATACCAATGGCAACCCCATAGAGGGGCTTTATGTTGATGAATCAGGTGAAGGAGGTGTGGTCAACGGTGACAATGCTGACAAGTACATCTATCATAATCCTGTGGCAGATTATCTTCTTGGCTTCTCCGCAAGGTTTGAGTACAAGAACTTTGATCTTTCCGCATCTGCAAGGGCAAGCATAGGCAACTATGTCTACAATCAGGTATTGGCCGGTGCTTCATTTGATCAGATGCAGCAGATTGGCTACTGGAAGAACTTCACCAGGGCGCTCAGCGAGACCAACTTCGTAAAACGCCAGTTTACCAGTGATTACTTTGTAGAGAATGCCTCATTCCTGAAGCTTGACAATGTGAGTGCAGGTTACAGGTTTGACAACCTCTTCGGTACTGTTGGCGCCCGCGTCAGCTTCACCGTGCAGAATGCACTGATACTTACCAGGTACAGCGGCATTGACCCGGAGGTCCCGGGTGGTGTTGACAACAACTTCTACCCCAGGCCCCGCACCTTCATGCTCGGTATAGGGCTTACCTACTAATAAAATAAAGATAAGCAGATATGAATAAGACAATTTTAATATTCGGAATTATACTTTCAGCGCTGATGATCTCATCATGCGTGAAGGATCTGGATGTCGCCCCGCAGGACCCGACAAAAATCCTTGCAGGTAACCTCGGTGATGATCCTGCCTATATGGACCAGGCCCTGGCTAAGATCTATGCCAGCTTTATAATCTCGGGTCAGGGAGCCAACGGAGGCGATGACATAGCAGCTTCTGACGGTAACTTCTTCACTACAATGAGGGCTCTCTGGAACCTTCAGGAGATTACAACTGATGAGGCTATATGTGCATGGGGTGATGTCGGTATAGCTGACCTCAATACCCAGACATGGAGCCCGACCAATCCTTTCCTGACTGCTCTTTATCAGCGTCTTGCCCTGAGCATCACCTATGCCAATGACTTTATCAACAATGCTCAGCAATATGGAACAGAGAATGTTGAAAGGTATGTTGCTGAAGCTCGTTTCCTGAGGGCTCTTGCCTATTACTGGGCAATTGACCTGTTCGGACAGTTCCCGTTCACCACAGAAGAAGATGGTGTGGGCAAGTTCTTCCCGAAGATAGGTAGCAGGCAGGAGATATTCGCCTATATCGAGTCTGAACTGCTTGACATTGAGAACAAGCTTGGTGCCCCAAGGTTTTCATACCCGCAGGCTGACCAGGCTGCAGCATGGATGCTTCTTTCAAGGCTTTACCTTAATGCCCAGGTATACACAGGCACACCCAGGTGGAATGATGTGGTCACCTACACCGGCAAGGTTATCGGCGCCGGTTACTCACTGGCTTCTGATTACAGGCAGAACTTCAGTGCAGACAATGATGGCCGCCACAACCCTGAGATGATCTTCGCATGGGAGCAGGATGGAATGAATGTACAGGGGTATGTTGGCACTACCTTTATTATTGAATCATCCAGTGATGCCCAATATATCAGGGCCGAAGATTTCCACGGTCTGACCTCAAACACCAACTGGAACGGTAACCGCGCAAGGATACAATTCCTTGATATTATGGTTGATACAATTGCCACTTATGGCAATGTGCCAATACCGGCAACTGATCCGACCTTTTCTCAGTGCCCTGATAAGAGGGTCTTCCTGAAGATGAAGAAGGACAGGAATATCCCTTCACCTTCAGCCAGCGGCGACTATGGCATTGGCGTTTACAAGTTTACCGCACGTAACACAAATGGCTCACTGCCTGCAAACTATAACACTGCATTTGCATGTACTGATTTCCCGGTCTTCCGTCTCGCTGACGCCTACATGATGAGGGCTGAAGCTCTGTACAGAACAGGAGGAGATGCCAACATTGACCTGGCCGTTGCTGACATCAACAAGATCAGGGAGCGCGCCTATGGTAACACCAGCGGCAATATCACCGCTGCTGATCTTAACCTCGACTTCATCATTGACGAGCGTGGACGCGAATTCTACTATGAGGCCCAGAGACGCACTGACCTGATACGTTTCGGCAAATTTACCGGAGGCGACTATCTGTGGCAGTGGAAGGGTGGCGCATATAAGGGCGCCAGCACATCGGAGCACCTCAATCTGTTCCCGATTCCCGGTGATGAACTTTCATCAAACCCGAATTATAACGGGGTAAATAACCCGGGCTATTAATCCTTAATGCAAAGAAAAATGAAGAAGAATATCTTAATATATCTGACATTCATCGGATTGGCAGCACTCATCACTTCCTGTGAAAAGGACGGTGAGAAAGTGATCATGCTTTCAAATCCGACAGCTCCGGCGCTTACCACAATTCCTGACCTTACGTTTCAGAGAGTTAACGGAATGAACGTGCTTGAATTCGTCGGTACACCTGTTAACCCTGGTTTCCAGGCTTCTGCAACCTATTATCTTGAGGCATGTGCATCAGGAACATCTTTCGCTGATCCTGTAACCCTCTGGACAGGGAGCCAGTGCAAGTCAATGAAGGCCACCGTAAGTGACCTGAATGGTATCCTTATCAAAAAGTTTCCCGCTGATGCATCCTCTGCTCTTGACCTGAGACTCAGGGCTGTACTGGTGGTTGACGCCGGTACGGGAGCTCCCGGCACAGGAACCAATACCTTCACTTACAACTCTGATTTGAAAAGTGTTACTGTAACATTGTACGGTCTGCCGCGCCTTGACCTCATCGGATCGGGCATGACCCAGAAGATCGAGTCAACCCTCGGTGACGGCAAATATACAGGTCTGGTCAAGCTTAACCCGGCCAATGCCTTCACTCTCACTGATCCTGATGCCGGCACGAATTACGGCGGAGCCGGCGGTGTGCTTGCAGTCAATGGCGCAGCCATCGTTCCGGAGAACGCCGGATGGAACAGACTGAACGTTGATGTCAATGCCCTGACCTATGACATCTCGGAATACAGGATTGGCCTGGTAGGTTCGGCTACGCCGAATGGCTGGGATACTCCTGACCAGCCAATGGAATATGATCCTGCAACCGGCACATGGTCAATTACAATAGATCTCATAGAGGGAGAGATCAAGTTCAGGTTGAATAATGGATGGGCATGGAACCTCGGCGGCACACCCGATAACCTGACCCATGACGGGCCTAACATTCCCTTGACAGCAGGTAACTATACCATTACGCTTACCATCACGCAGCCCAACGGTCCTAATGAAGCCGGTTCATGCATTATTGTGAAGAATAACTGATTCAGGGACATTATAAAAAGTAAATATTTATGAAAATGAAATCAATTTTGAAGATAATGATGCTCCCTGTAACAGCGGTACTTTTGCTTGCCGGTTGTACACAGGAGACATCTGAAATAAGACTTGATCCTAAGCTTGGAACCACCAAGGTGTTCAATATCACTTCAAATTCAGCAACGGTAACAGGATTTGTCGTGGCTGAAGGCGATGGATTCACCATGAGGGGCATTTGCTATGACAAGCAGCCTGCTCCCACCACTTCAGGCCCGACGGCTCAGTATACCGGTGCTGTGACCAATGCTGCCTATGACGTAACACTGACAGGCCTGGATTTTGCCCGGACCTATTATGCACGTGCATTTGCCACTGGACCCGCCGGCACTGTCTATGGTGAGGAACTCACATTCACCACCCTGCCGATAATTCCAACAGTCACAACTGCAGAAGCAACCGATGTAGAAGGAACCACAGCAGTATCGGGTGGCAGCGTCACCGCTGACGGAGGGTCTGCAGTTACCGCCCGCGGTGTCTGCTTCGGCACTTCAACCAGGCCCACCATTGATGCCCCCAACGGGAAAACAGTTGATGGTGAAGGTCTGGGTGACTTTGTAAGCAACCTTACCGGCCTGAAAGGACTGACCACGTACTACGCACGTGCATATGCCACCAACAGTGCAGGTACAGCCTACGGTAACGAAATAACCTTCACCACCCTGGTGAGCGTTCGCGAATGGTACGTTCCGGGGGACTATGTAGGTGCCAGCTATCCGAACTCCGGCATGGCCGACTGGTCGCCTGACAAGTCACCCATGGTCAAGAGCAACGAGGCCAATCCGAACAATGTGGAAGGGTATATCTATATGGCCAATGGCAGCAACTGGTTCAAGTTTGCAACACAGCCCAACTGGGATGGACCGAATTATGGAGTTGACCCGACCCCGGGTGTTCTCAATCCTGCAGGTGATAACCTAAACCTGCCCGCAGGGTACTATAAGATCAACATTAATGCCGGAGTTGAACCGATGACCTATACCGCAGTGGCAATGAACTGGGGTGTGATAGGTGATCTCAATGGATGGAGCGCCCAGGTGCCACTGACATATGATCGGAATGTTCGTGTCTGGAAAGGCGGTATGCATATGCCTGCAGGCGGATGGAAGTTCAGGGCCAATGATGATTGGGCCTACAACTACGGAGCACCGGCAGGCAGCGAGAATCTCGTAGCCGGAGGTGATAATATTGCCACCGCCGTTGAGGATGATTATGCCATTACCCTTGACCTCAGTACTCCTCTGGCATATACATACAGGGCTGACAGGTGGGGCCTCATCGGCGATGCCACACCGGGCGGCTGGGATAATGACACCAACATGACCTGGGATGCCGTCAACGGATGTTTTACAGTGACTCTGAACCTGACTGCAAACTCATTCAAGTTCAGGGCCAATGACGGATGGGATTATAACCTGGGCGGAAGCCTTACGGCTCTCACCCCCGGTGGTGACAACATTTCTGTGACAGAGGCAGGAAACTACACCATCACCCTGGATCCCTGGACAAAGGTGGCAACCATGACCAGGAACTAAGCGGAATAGTTCACAATGTTACGGCTGCGGCCGTAGCGTTCCTTGAAATCAAAAACCTCTTCTGTGACTGGAAGAGGTTTTTGATTATATTTAGCAAGATTCACACTATCAATCAGAAACAATGAAAATCAAGATCCCGGCACTGGTACTGATATTTGCAGGGTGGAACCTGGCCGCTTCGGCACAGGTGGTCACTACTGATCCTGTCTTCCCGGTGGCATCAGGCCCTGTGGTAATAACCTTTCATGCTGACAAGGGTGACATGGGGATGAAGGACTATACGGGAGATGATGTCTATGCGCATACCGGCCTCATCACCAGCCTGAGTTCAGGCCCGTCTGACTGGAAGTATGTTGTCTCGGGAACCTGGAGCACCACCGTGCCCCCACCTGATAAAGTAAAGCTGACACGGGTTGGCACCAATACCTATACACTAACCATATCCCCGTCAATCAGGGCATATTACGGTGTCCCGGAATCGGAGACGATTCAGAAACTGGCTTTTGTGTTCCGCAACGGCAACGCCTCGCGGACCGGTCGTGATGTCAACGGCGCAGATATATTCTATGACGTCACGGAGGAGAGCAGTTATGAAATACTGCTTTCCGAACCAGCCAATTATACTTCCATAGTAAATGCCGGAGATGTGGTGCCTGTTACATTTTCTGCTTCTGTATCTGATTCACTCATTCTCTACCAGAACGGAGTGCAGCTTAAGAAAGTGACGGAGACAACCCTGACCCATTCCGTCACTGCTGCCGGCTCAGGGAGCTACAAGCTGCTGGCAAAGGCCTGGTACAACAATGTCATGAAAGCTGATTCCGCATACTATTTCATACGTACTCCAACGGTGGTGACGCCCGTTCCGGCAGGGCTGAAGCCCGGGGTGAACATCACGGGAGACAATTCGGCAGCATTCCTTCTTTATGCACCCGACAAGAGCAGTGTGTTTGTCATTGGCGACTTCAACAGCTGGGTATACAGCAGTGAGGGATTCATGAAGAGAAGCCCTGACGGCAACTGGTACTGGCTTGAGGTGACAGGACTTGACCCTGACGGGGAATATGGATTTCAGTACCTTGTAGATGAGACGCTCCGCATACCTGATCCGTACACCACAAAGGTACTTGACCCGTGGAATGACAAGTACATTGACGAGTCGGTTTACCCTGAACTGAAGCCCTACCCGGAGGGAGTGACAAGTGAACTTGTGTCAGTCTTCAGGACACGTCCTCCGGAGTACACATGGAAAAACAACGATTTTACGCCTCCTGCCAGGGACACTCTGATCATCTACGAAATGCTGGTTCGTGATTTTGTGGAGACACACACTTTCAGGAGTGTTCGTGACACGCTTGATTACCTGAAGCGCCTGGGAGTCAACGCCATTGAGCTGATGCCCGTGAATGAGTTCGAGGGCAACAGCAGCTGGGGTTACAACCCTTCAATGTACTTCGCGGTTGACAAGTATTACGGCACTCCTGATGATCTGAAGGAACTGATAGATTCATGCCACGGCAGGGGAATAGCTGTAATCATGGACATAGTTCTCAATCATTCGTACAACTCGAATCCGCTCGTAAGGCTCTACTGGAACAGTGCAAACAATCAGCCTGCAGCCAACAATCCATGGTTCAACGCCACAACTCCCCATTATTACAGTTTCGGAGGCTCTGATTTCAACCATGAGAGCAATGACACAAAAGCGCTCATTGACAGTATATGTCATTACTGGATTGATGAGTTCAGGTTTGACGGTTTCAGGTTCGACTTTACCAAAGGGTTTACCAACAAAATCAGTAACAATGATTACTCGGTATCAGCGTATGACCCCTCGCGGATAGCCATCCTCAAACGTATTGCAGACAGGATCAGGGCTTACAAGCCTGATGCTCTGCTGATACTGGAACACTTTACCGACAACGCCGAGGAGAGGGAACTGGCAGCATATGATTTTCTCCTTTGGGGCAACGGGAAGTGGAGGTACGCAGATGCTTCAACCGGCAACTCTTCAGATCTTTCCGATGCATCGTGGAAACTTCTCGGTTTTGACAGGCCGGGGGTGATTGATTACATGGAGAGCCATGACCAGGAGAGGATTATGTATCTCAATCTTACCCGGGGGAAGGCTGATGGAGGATATAATATAAAAGATTTCAACACGGCTATTAAAAGGGTTAAACTTACGGCCACATTCTTCCTGACAATACCAGGCCCGAAGATGCTCTGGCAGTTCCAGGAGCTGGGGTATGACGTTATCCTCGGTGATGGTTACCAGAGGCTGGAAGAGAAGCCCATCCTGTGGAATTACTACACTGTACCGGTACGAAAGAACCTTTTTGACAACTTTGCTGCCCTGATAGAGCTGAGGAAGAAATATCCGGCCTTCTCCTCGGATAACTTCACTCTCTTCCAGAGCGGGATGACCAAAAGGCTGAACATAGTTCATCCTGATATGGATGTTGTTATTCTGGGCAATTTTGACTTTTTTCCCCGCACGATCGATCCGAATTTCACCCGCACCGGCCCATGGTATGAGTTCTTCCGCGGCACCCAGATAGAGGTTAACGCTTCCAACCAGAATACACCCCTCTCCCTTGTGCAGGGAGAATACCGCATCTATACCTCGAAACAGGTTGACAGGCCCTCTTTCCTGCTTGGTATGGAGGAACCGCTTGCTGACAACGATGAAGGACCGGTGTTTGACGTCGGCCCGAATCCTTTCCGTGAAAGGACGGTGATAAAATTCACCGGTGATGATCAGTATAAGCCCCACACGGTTGAGGTGATCTCTGCCAACGGAGCCGTGCTGCAGATAATGAGCACACCTGCGGGCATAGATAATGTCATCCTCGATGGTTCTGCATTTGACGCGGGTCTCTACTACCTGAAGGTGACAACCGGAAGGGTGTCTGCCGTAAAGAGAGTGGTAAAATACTAGTTTACAGTTCTGAAGGTCTGACGCCAGAAGTCCGTTAATCATATTGAGCTTCAGACCCCGGGGCCTGTTGCCTTTAAAGATAAAACCTTCAGACCCCGGGACCTGTTGCCTTTAAAGATAAAATCTTCAGACCCCGGGACCTGAGGCCTTCAGAGATAATATTTTCAGACATGAGAAAACCCGGATCCAAAGTCCGGGTTTGAAAAAGGGTGCCCTTTTGAGACACCCTTTTTGTCTGTGGCAAGTCTGTATGATTATTTAACCAGTACCATATAACCCCATGGCCCGAGCTGCATCTTCCCGCCCCGGGTGATCTCCATGCTGCCATCAGTGAAAAGGTCCCTGTAGGTTCCTGCTGTGGCTCCGTCCTTCAGTGCCACAGTCACCGGTTTATTGCTGATATTGAGGATAGTCAGAACCTCATTTTCACCTCTGACCCTCTTGTATGCAACCACATTCCTGCTGCTTGTCTTCAGCACATCATATGATCCGCCTTCAGTGCCATGACGCAGTGCCGGATGTGATGTACGCAGGTGAACCAGCTTCGTGTAGAAGGGAGTAAGTTCGGTCTCCTTCCACTCAATCGGGTCACGCCTGAAGAACTCCAGCCTCTTGTCAAGATCAGCCTCCTGGCCGTTGTAGAGCAGAGGCACGCCGGGAATGGTGAAGAGATAGCAGGCGAATGCCTTCTGTGCTTCACCCATCTTTTCTTTGATAGTACCGTTCCACGAGTTCTCGTCGTGGTTGGTCATGAAGCGCAGCCTGTATGATTCGGGAGCATAACGCTTCAGTTCATACTGAATAATGCTGTCAAGGGCAGCAGGTTTGCGCTGGCCTCCCGCCACAGCATTCATCAGGTGATGATGCGCCCAGCCGTAGTTCATGTCAAAGGCACGCTCCAGCAGGTATGAATGCTCCTCATCCTCTGCAAGCATCAGCACCGGCCTGATTGAGTTGAGTTCGGTAGTGGCCCTGAACCAGAACTCCTCAGGAACCAGTCCCGGGAAATCACAGCGGTAGCCGTCAATGCCAACCTCTTCAACCCAGTACCTCATTGCACTGAGCATGTAATCCCACAACGGCTCTGCAGTGTAGTCAAACTGGATCACATCAGTCCAGTCAAACG
>WXFE01000172.1 GCA_009881065.1 Bacteroidales bacterium
AAATCGTCGTCACGCCTGCCTGTCTGAGTCATATACACTGTCCCAAGGTCATATTGTGATGCCACGATGCGTGACACCCACCTTACCGGCACATTTTTAGGCTTAAGTTCGGTCCATGCCTTCCCTCCGTCCCTGGTACGCCAGATCCTGCCGTCATCGGTCCCGGCATAGAGCAGACCTGCCCTCAGAGGAGACTCGTCAAGTGTCTGGATTGTCTGATAGTTGATGTCACCCTGCTTTTTGGGATCATTGAAGGTGAGGTCAGGGCTTATGAACTCCCAGGTGTTACCCTTGTCGCGTGACATCATCACGTACTGCATACCGTGATAAACGATGTCAGGATTATGAGGTGACAGAAGCGTGGGAGCAACCCACTGGCCACGCAACCTGGGCTCATCAGCATATCGCACAGGCAGGAGATTCTTGCGGCTGGCAGGGTAATTGTTTATCTCCGCCCTGGCCAATGCACCATAGAAGGTGCTGGAATAAACGGTGTTATTGTCGCGGGGGTCAATTGCATGAGAACTGCCCTCTGCCCCAAGAGTGTTGGTGAATGCCACAGGTCGTACCCTGTCGCGCCCGCGCGAAAGATCAACACTGCCATAATAGCTGTGATGATCCTGAATCGAGCCGACCACCCTGAAAGGTATACTGAAGTCATACGCGATGTTGTAAAACTGTGCAAGAGGAAGCTCGGCAATGGGATATTTCCAGGTGGCACCCTTGTCATATGATATTGTCAGACCACCATCCTGTACATTAAGCAGGTAATTGGGGTTCTCAGGGTCTATCCATAATCCGTGATGATCTGCATGGGGTCCGTCAAGAGTCTTGAAGGTTGCACCTCCGTCAACCGACATATGCAGCTCAATACCAAGCGTAAATATGGTGTTCTCATCTTTCGGGTCAACCCTGATCTGCCCGAAAACCCATCCATAAGTTCCCGAATGACGCTCCATGTAAACCTTGGTTTCTTCGGTTAGCCCGCTGACCTGCTTCCAGGTTGCACCTCCATTATCAGTACGGTAAACGACGGCACCCTTAATCACATCCTGCTTCTGGCGGCCGTAAGCATCAAGTTCGCCGGGTTTTGCCTTATAGGCTATCTCGTAGTTGTCAAGCAACAGGTAAAGGACATCAGGATTGGAGAGAGAGATATCCACGCCTATGCGACCGCGGTGCTGCGGCGCGGGAAGCCCGGTATTGATCTCCTTCCAGGTTTTGCCGCCGTCAGTTGATTTCCAGACACCGCAGTTGCGTGTATCGGCAAATGTGCGCGGATCATTCCACTTCAGCCTCATACGCTCCCAGGTGGTTGCATAAAGCGTGTTCGGATCACGCGGATCAAGAACCAGATCGGCGACACCGGTGTGCTGGTTGACATAAAGAATCCTGGTCCAGGTTTTGCCGCCGTCAACGGTCTTGAACAGACCCCTCTCCTCGTTCGGTGTCCACTCATGACCGGGAGAAGCAACATATACTATATCTGTGTTCTCAGGATGAATCCTGATCCTGCCGATCGTGTGGGTATTTTCAAGCCCCATGAGATCCCACGTCTTGCCGCCGTCAGATGTCTTGTAAACACCACAGCCTGCATTGGAACTGCGGAAGATATTGGCCTCACCGGTACCCACCCAAACGACATCCGGATTCTTCGGGTCGATGGCTATGTCACCGATTGAGGCTGTCGGCATCTCATCAAAGACAGGTTCGAAGGTGGTTCCCTCGTTGACCGACTTCCACACACCGCCGGTTGCAGAACCTACCCATATTGTATATTGTCCGCCCCTGGGCGAAACAGCTTCAACATCAGTACACCGTCCGCTGATATTGGTTGGCCCGATGTACTGCCAGTGCAGGTCTTTATATGGCGATGCGGCCTTCAAATCAGCCTGGGCGCTGAACATCTTCACACGCTCAGTGCCCTTGAGTACAGGCTGCTTTGCCTGGGGAAAAACAGTGCATGGCAATAATAGCATAAGGAAGACAAACAATGCTTCCATAAATCTTCCAGGAATCTTCCGTGTCATGATAGCCAGGTTAAGTTATAATACTCCTATTTCTTTGTTAGCTAATGTAGTTTAATTAATAGAATAAGAATCTGTTTTAAAACAGATTCCTGCTATACCGGACTCCTTCCCCTTCAGGTCAGGTCCTGAGGCTGGTTCAGATTATCTATTGTACGGCTTCGCACACTGACGCGTACCTCCAGGCCTTCATAAAGAGTCTGATAATGAAGAGCACCTGGGTGGCGATAAAAAAGAGGAATACCATTATTCCCTTGTCGGGAGTTGAAATGGCGGCAAACCATAATATTGCAATTACCGCAACCGTATTTATCACCATCACAGTCAGAACTATTCCATAGGAAAGCCAGAATTTCCCCTTCAATGCCCTGAAGCCTGCCCCGAGAGCCCTGAAGGCCTTCCGTGACCCTGTGGCGGCTATCCATCTCCTTGAGGCGTCGGCCACAAAAAACCATACCGGCAGACCAAGAGCCCAAATGATATAGAAAACGTGGAAGAATTTTCCGGTGGTCACAGATGAGCCGGAGGCAATCAGGCCGACAATTCCGGGAATGCCAGTCATCACAATGGTGTAGGCCCCAATTATCAGTATCATCAGCAACGCTATCTTGAGAAACGGCACGAAGTTGACTGCTGATGCTTTCAGGAAATCAGAGACCTTCAGCCCACCCCACGCCAGCGTGAAGCGCTTGAACAGCCCGCCTGCAAAGAATGTCATCAGGAAAAAACCTGCCAGGCCGATAAAAAAGGTGCCGGCAGAGACAGATGCCATCAATGCGCCAAAAGGCTTGCCCAGGTCACCTGCAAGGCCTATGTCAAAGCCGTCGGCAAGACGCTCTATTGCCAGGCTGTTTCCGAACATCGAACTCAGGAATACACGGAGCGGAAGCCCAACTGCCAGGGTAAGAACCAGGGTTGTAACCCAGATAAGGAGTATCAGTTTATATGAAGATGCTGCAGCAGCAGCCCCTTTCTTCAGTGTCGTGAAAAAATTCATCCCGGGAAATTTATATGGTGAAAATTGAAATCATCATCTGCATCATGAGAACAAACTTGTTCAGCATACGCCTTGTAACCGTCCGAGTTGGCTCCAGGGTCAATGAGTTGTTGATGCGGTTCACATCCATGTCAATCCTGTCATGAGGATCAATAATGGCAGAGACCACCCTGCGGGAACCGGTATACTCAAAATCCATGTAGCTGTCCTTGCCGTCCCAGCTCTCCAGAACCTCATCTCCGTTATCGAACCTGATCAGAATCTGAACAGGCAGTATGAGGTCACCCAGCCTCTCGATGCTTACCCTCGAGATAAACAGTGTGTCGCTCTTGCGATCAGCGCGGGTGTAGGTCACCGAATCGCCCTCCACAACGCCCGAATAACTCCTTATCCTGTTGTTCGTGATTCCCGAAACCCTGTAGTCACATATCCCTTTCCCGTAAAGCACCTGGTCAAAGAACCAGTTCATGTTTTCCCCGAACCTGTCGCCATGTTCGTTCGTCACTACATCGTTCACCACTGAAATAAAGTCGCGCCCCGAAGGGTGGCGGAAAGCCCAGCGGCGATAATACTCCCTGAAAACATTATCCATGGTCTCATCACCGATAATACCCTGGAGGGTGTGCAGCCATGTTGCCGCTTTGTTGTATGACATCATGGAATAGGTATCATGAGGGTACATCCATGAAGGGAGATCATTTGAGGCAATCGACCGGCTTTCTGAGCTGATATAGCCCAGCCTCCCCTGGTCAGTGTCTGACATCTTCATGAAGGGAAGCCTGAGAAGTCCGTAACCGCCTCCGTAATAATGGTCAACTATTCGCTGTTCCCAATATGAGTTAACCCCTTCGTCGAGCCATGGCTCCTCGAACTCATTGCTTGCAAGGATACCCATGAAGTAGGCATGGCCAAACTCGTGTATAGTGACCATCTCGGGCATTTTCATGAATGACGGCACTCTGCCGCTGCCCGCGGTGGTGAACAGGGTGGTGTACTCCATACCTCCTGCCCCTGAGCCGGAAAGAGGAGGATCAACAAATGTCAGGTGAGGCCATGGATAAGGCCCTACCCCTTCAGTAAGATACTCGAGCGCATAAACAACTGCATCCAGGTGGTTCTCAGCCTTTGACAGACCCACCTTACTGGTCAGGAATGTAATATCAACATTATTCCATTTCCTGGTCACAACCTGGTATCCCGGCCATGCGGTCCATGCAAAGTCTACTATATCCTCAGCCCTCCATACCTCCTTCTTCAGGCCGCCACCAAGATCAATCTCCTCAATAAGCATTCCCCCCGAGCCAGTGACAAATTCAGATGGAAGTGTAACGGACACATTGTAAACCGAATGGTTCGAATAGAACTCTGAGGTAGGATGAAACTGGTGACAATTCCAGCCGTCAGTCTCGCGCTGCCGCATACCTGCCGTCTCATAGACACCAAACTTGGGGAACCACTGTGCAACGAAGTAAAAATCTTTATTATAACCGGTCCGCAGAATCGGTGATGGAAGCTTTGAGATGAAATCAATCTTCAGTACCAGAGTGTCTCCGGGAGCCACAGGTTCAGGAAGGACAACCCTCATTACCGTTTTGTCGTTTTCATTGCCGTCATCAGGTGCAACGTAGCTGCATGATCCTTTGAGTTCATTGCCGCCGTTGTCTTTCATTGACACTATCTTCACCCAGCCCCAACCGTCGTCACCGGCAGCAGACCACCCGCCTCCGGAAGCGAAAGTGCTCTTGTTGCTGCTGAAGGCGTTGAGATACATGTGCATCATTGCCTCCCCAACAGGCATTGATGAGTGATTGACCCACCATGCAGTCATCAGGCCACTGACCGTGTGCTTCTCAGGGTCAAGGGTAACATCTATGTCATACCCTGTAAGCCTGGCACTCAGAGGCTTGTCAACAATAACCTGTCCGCCTGCCGTGAACGGAAGCAGACACAGAAAAACAAGCAAAATCCTTTTCATTACTGGCCGTTTAAAGAATAAAGCCTAAAAATAAACTATAATTT
>WXFE01000173.1 GCA_009881065.1 Bacteroidales bacterium
CCTCCGGAACCAGGCCGCTGCTGATGATTGCCTCTGCGGAGATATCCTGATCATGCATCCCCTGTTCAGCCTTGGTGGTAGGCGTAATGAGAGGTTTTTCGAACTTCTGGTGTTCCCTCATCCCTTCAGGAAGAGGAATTCCGCATATCTCCCGTCCGCCTCCCCTGTAAAGCCTCCATGAACTTCCCGTCAGGTAACCCCTTACTATCATCTCAACGGGATATGGCTGGCATCTGACCCCGACAGTTACATTGGGGTCCGGAGATGCGATATTCCATACCGGCACGATATCACTCACCATCTCAAGAAACATGGTTGCTATCTGATTGAGAACCTGTCCCTTGTATGGAATGCCCTCAGGCAGCACAACGTCAAATGCCGAGATACGGTCAGTGGCTACCATCAGGAGGTATTTGTCATCAATATTATAGACGTCACGAACTTTCCCCCGGTATACTCCCTTCTGCCGCGGGAAATTGAAATCTGTTCCTGTAATAGTCTTTGCCATGGATCGGTTAATTATTGCTGCGATTCTTCCTTTCTGTTTTTCTCCTCGCTGTCATAAGCCCTCACTATATGCCTGACAAGCCTGTGTCTTACTATATCCCTCTCATCAAAACGGATAATTGAAATCCCTTCAATACCTTCCAGGAGGTGCATTGCCCGGAGCAATCCCGACTCGCTCCGTTTCGGGAGGTCAATCTGGGTGGTATCGCCTGTAAGGATGAACTTGGAATTCACGCCCATTCTTGTGAGGAACATCTTGAGCTGGCTCATGGTTGCATTCTGGGCCTCGTCAAGTATCACAAAACAGCTCTCGAGTGTTCTTCCCCTCATGAACGCCAGAGGTGCAATCTGCACCGTTCCATCCCCTATCCACTGCTCGAGCTTGCGATACGGTATCATGTCATGCAGGGCATCATAGAGAGGCTGGAGGTAAGGATCAAGCTTGTCTTTCATGTCACCAGGCAGGAAGCCCAGCCGTTCTCCTGCCTCAACGGCAGGACGGGTGAGCACAATCTTCTTAACAGCATGGTTCTTCAGAGCCCTGACAGCCAAAGCAATGGCAGTGTATGTCTTCCCGGTGCCGGCCGGACCCTCGGCAATGATCAGGTCATTGCCGGCATACTCCTTCACCAGCTGAAGCTGGTTGACAGTGCGTGCCCTGATAGGACGCCCACTGGTGCCAAATATAAGAGCATCCTCGAAATCACCGTTGGAGGCTGACCGCATGTGTTCGTCATCAAGGATCAGACGCTCAATATCATCCTCATCAAGCCTGTTGTAACGCCTGTAATAATCAATTAGTGCATTCATTCGCGAGACGAAAACGGAAACCTCGTCAGCCTCTCCCACACATTTGATCTCATTTCCCCTGGCTATCAGCCTGACTTTCGGAAAACAACCCTGAATCTGATCAAGAAGCCTGTTACCAGGCCCAAACATGACTATCGGATCAATACCGTCAAGTAAAATTACCTGTTCCGTCATCTGATTCTCTTCTCCAAATCTTTCTAAAGGACTCTCCTTAAGCTTCTTATATCTGTGATCTTTTGTGTGCATCCATTCTTCCGCAAAGTAAGTTTATTTTTTGCAGAAGACTATCTTTGCTGTAACAATTTTAGGATGCCGCTTATCACGTTAACCACCGAGTGGAGGGAGAATGATTTCTTCAACGGGATACTCAGGGGGAAACTTGCCTCCGCCTGCCCCGGTGCTCTCATTGTGAACAATGCCGGCGGAATCCCTCCACTGAACATAATGCACGGCGCTTTCGTCGTAAGAAACACCTTCATCCATTATCCCGAAGGCACCATCCACCTGATATTCGTCAGCAGCGAGGGACCTGCAGAGCACCCACACCTTCTGGTCAAAGCCCACAACCATTGGTTTGTGGGTGCAAACAACGGGATGTTCAACCTGATTCTCAATTCCGAACCTGACCTGATCATCAGCCTCAGGAATGATGACAGGGAAGACGAGATAACTCTTTTTGCTGTCACCGCCGCGGCCATAGCCAACGGGCAACCACCTGAGAGCCTCGGGGAAAGAATCTCCTCCATATCCGAAAAAGTACCGCTGAGAGCTACAATTGACCGCGATGTGATAATAGGCAGCGTTATCTTCATTGACTCATACGGCAACGCTATCACCAACATTACCCGGGAGATCTTCGCCAGAGTCTTCGAGGGAAGGGATTACAGGATTCTGATCAAGAGCAACAACTATTTTACCGAAAAAATAAGCAGGTTCTACCGTGAAGAACCTGTCGGGGAGATCGTGACCCGCTTCAACTCACTCGACCTTCTCGAACTTTCAATCAACGGGGCAAACCTGTGCCAGCTTTTTTCCGTCGATACCGGTGACGCCGTCAGGGTTGAAGCAAGGAACCAGGGTCGTGAAACAAACGGCCTCTTTTAAGAACTTTAACAAATGAGAAAAAAAGCCATCAGGGAATTTGCCAGGCTGCTCGATATCATGGATGAGCTCCGGACAAAATGCCCTTGGGACATGAAACAGACCAATCAGACACTCAGAAAACTTACGATAGAGGAAACATATGAGCTGGCAGATGCCATACTGCAGGATGACAATGATGCTATCAGGAAAGAGCTTGGCGACCTGATGCTCCACGTGACATTCTATGCGAAGATAGGATCGGAGAAAGAACTCTTTGACATGGGCGATGTGCTTGAAGGCATCAACAACAAGCTGGTATACCGCCATCCGCATGTATTCGGAGATGTGAATGTAACACGGGGAGCACGCGAAGTTGAGGAGAACTGGGAAAAACTGAAGATGACGGAGCAAGCTGAATACAAACCCGTACTTTCAGGTGTGCCTGTATCCCTGCCGGCAACCATAAAAGCCAACCGTATCCAGGAAAAGGTAAGAGGTGTGGGATTTGACTGGGACTCGCGTGAGCAGATATGGGACAAGGTGACGGAGGAGCTTGATGAACTCAAACAGGCAATAGTCTCAGGGGAAAAAGTGGATATTGAGTCTGAGCTTGGCGACCTGTTCTTCTCACTTATAAATGCTGCAAGGCTATACGAGATAGACCCTGAATCAGCTCTCGAGAAAACCAACAGGAGGTTTATGAAGAGATTCAACTATCTGGAACAGAAAACACTGGCAAAAAACCTCTCACTTCACGATCTTACCCTTGATGAGATGAATGAAATCTGGGAGGAGGCCAAACAGTTGGATAAACCTCTTTAGCTGCTGACAGGCTGCACACTGAACCTGTAGCTCAGCATCTGGTAGACCACCTTCGCAGCCATGAAATCAGGGGCTTTATTTGATTCCGAAGGACAGAGTTCCACAACATCGAACCCAACCACATTGCGTTTGCTGAAGACATCACGCAGGAAGAACATCAGCTCCCGGTAGTCAGGGCCGCCCGGCTCAGGAGTCCCTGTCGACGGCATCACCGAAGGATCGAACACATCGAGGTCAACAGTTATGTAGACATTCCCCGGCAGCAGATCCAGCGCCTTGTTGTAAAGAGTCTTATCCCTGTAAAGCTCATGGGCAAAGAAGATGCTCCTCCTGTCTGCAAAAGGGAGTTCCTCTGCTGACATGCTTCTGATACCAACCTGAACCAGTGGCGCATACTCCTTCGCCCTTGCGGCGACGCAGGCATGATTAAGGTGTGACCCCTCATAAAATGGTCTGAGGTCAGAGTGAGCATCAAGCTGCAGGATTGCCAGGTCTGTGAAGGCTTCAGAGGCGGCCCGGAAAGCTCCTATGCTGACGGTATGGTTGCCTCCGAGAACCACCGGGAAACGATTCTCGCTGAAGAGGCGCGAGACGGTGCGGTAAACATCCCCGGTGACCTCCTGCGGATCACTGCCTGTCACCAGCGGGGCCAGGGTATGAATTCCGTGCCTGTGTACCTCGGTCCCGGTTTCAATGTCATAAAACTCCAGTGCCGGTGAAGCTTCAAGAATGGCAGAAGGCCCTTTATCGGCACCCCTTATGTATGTGCTGGTAGCATCATACGGCACCGGAACTATAATGATCCTTGACTCATCATAACTGTAAACGACCTCTTCACCTCCGAAGTTTGTCACTACCATTGCACTACTCCCCCGGGGCCTTTGGTTCACCTCCCTTTGCAGCGGGAGCCTTGCGGCTTTTTGGAGCGGTTTTCTCACCTGCTCCGCCTTTTTCTGCCTTGTCTGCTTCGATGACCTTTTCCTTTTCGGGTTTGGCAGCGGGCTCCTTTCCTTCCGTCTCTTCACTTACAGGCTGACCTTCACCCTCTTCCTTCCCGGCAGGCTCCTCCTCCTTTACCAGGAGATTCAGCCCCTGGAGTATATTATACCAGTGAAGCACCTTCCTTATGTGCGAGGTATAGACCCTTTCGCGATTATATTCCGGGAGCGTCTCCGCGAAATATTTCTTAAGCTCGGCGTCAGGCTCTTTGTGAGACATAGCAGGCCCGCCATTCTCCTTTTCCCAGATCATATCCATAACCTTTCCAAGTGGTATATCCTCACTGTCTGTGTAAATTGAAATCTCATCCAGTGCACTTACCCTGGCCGTCGGGCCGGCGGTTGACCGCTTTCCTGTCTCAAGGTTCTCAACAATGACTCCATTTTTACCCTGGGCAATGAATTTGAAGAGGGTACCTTCACCGGAAATAGCCAGAATATCTTTCAGGTTCATAATCGGAATTATTAATAATAGTAACTCTGTTTCAATCTTTTATCACACAATATTTCGTTCCTTCTTGATTCTCTCCCATGCCTCGTTGATAGTCTTGAATTTCTCTTCGGCCGTCTTTCTGAAATCCTCTCCGAGGTGGCTGACTTTGTCAGGATGATGTTTCAGGGCCATCTTTCTGTAGGCACTCTTCAGCTCCTCGTCAGTGGCTGTCCGTTCAACCTCAAGAATCCTGTAGGCTGAGTCAGTAGCCGGTATGAACATGTTGCGTATAGAGTCATAATCGCTGGAGCTGATACCGAGCATGTCTGCAATAGACTTGATGACACTGACCTCCTTAGGCTCGAACCGGCTGTCAGCTGCGGAAATATTAAATAGGATATGTATCAGCTGAAGCCTCGACGGGTAGTCCATGTTTCTCCTTATCTGCAGGCATATATCCCTGATGGGTATATCCTGCTTCAGCAGGTCACGGAGTATCTGCAGGGCTTCCCGGGCTGTTTCCACTCCGAACCGGGAGACGAAGAACCTTTTGACATAATCAAGTTCTGACTTCAGAACCTTTCCGTCAGCCTTCATCACGGCAGCAATCAGCACCAGGAGACTCATCCCGAAATCACCGGGTGTGGTGCGGCTGGTCATTGGTCCGCTTCCGGTCTGCTGATAGGTGACTGTTGCTCCGTCAAAAAGGGCGCCGATGAAAAAACCCAGCAACCCTCCCAGCGGTCCGCCTATGGCAAATCCCAGTCCTCCTCCTATCCACTTGGCAAACTTACCCATCACCTCTCCTTTTCTGCAAGACGAAGCATATCCCCATGGATCTTGAGAATCTCCGGTATGATCATTTCGCTGTCAGAGTTGTTGATGACATAATACGACTGTTCCTCTCTCTCCTCATCCCCCAGCTGGTTATTGATTCTGCCAATCACCTCTTCGCGTGTAAGCTCACTTCTTCCCATCACCCGTGAAATACGCTCTTCCACAGGTGCGGACACTGTAACCACCCTGTCTACCAGTGAATCAGCTCCTGCCTCAAAGAGAATGGCAGCCTCCATAATAACATAGGGAGCTGCTGAAGCGGAGGCCCACCGTTTGAAACGTTCAAGCACCTCCGGATGCACTGCGGCATTCACTTTACGTAGAAGATCAGGCTTGTTGAAGATTATCCGTGCAAGCTCCTTGCGGTTGAGTTTTCCATGGGCATAGAGATCCTTGCCGGTTATCAGGTTTATTGCTGCACGGATGTCAGGCTCATTATCCATCACATCCTTCGCAACATTGTCAGCAACAAACACAGGGATTCCAAGAACCCTGAAAATCCTGCATACGGTTGTCTTGCCGCTGCCTATTCCGCCTGTGACTCCCAGTCGTTTTGCCATAAGCATTCCTCCTTTTTCAGCTTCCCGGCCTTTGTTCACCGGTGAGTGACTGGTGCCGTACAGCCTCGCCATTCCCGTTTTGGGATGATACTGCCCGCCCGATTACAGTCACCTCCACATTTACCCTTTTCTGGGAGGTCTGCAGATATTCAGGGCATTCAATCGGAATCCGCGACCTGAAGTTTTCATTCATCCGCCTGAATATCCGGTACTTTGTAGGTATGCCATCAAGGGTATCCAGAACATGCTGGGGCCCCGTGACAGTAATGCTGTCAGGGTCTGTCACAATAATCATCCTCCTTCCTTCCGCAAGCTCCACCTTCATATTCGGAATGACGGGCATCTTTCTCGTCACCAGCTTGTCATAACCAAAAAAGAGTGTATCCGGATGGATGGCAAGGATGTCAAAATCAGCATGCAACTGCTTTGAGAAACTGCTCATGAGCCCTGAGGTAACAAGATAGTATCGGGGTAAAAGACCGGGTATCCTTCGCGGTGAGACCTTGGTAAAGTCAATCACCACCGGGGCCCTGCTGCCTGACAACTTTACCTTCAGAATGGAATAGCCCGGTCCGCGAAGATCCATCTCAAGCTTGTCAGGAAGATCTCCGGTCACAATCCGGTCCTTGGGCGGATTGATATACCTTACCGGGTAATTAATTGAACCCTGCAACTCCTTGCTGAGCTCGTTGAGATACCATAATGCAAAGGAAAGTAACAGGAAAATCGCAAAAACAAGGAGCTCCCTGTTCAAAAATCTTGCCTTTCTTTCCTTTTTGTCATTCATGGTTGCAATGTATATCCTTTTGTTTTATTGCCTTGCAGCAGCGTCTGACTGATCCTTGAGGATGGCGTTCTTATCAACCCTGATCTTTACGTCATTGGCAATCTCTACTGTCACAATGTTGGCAGCTACCTCCACAACCTTGCCGTAAATGCCACCGGTTGTTATTATCCTGTCACCCTTGGCTATTGCATTGCGGTAGTTTGTCAGTTCCTTCTGCTTCCTCATCTGCGGCCTTATCATGAAAAAATAAAAAACCACAAATACCAGGATAAGCGGAAGAAGGCCGGTCATTATGTTTGGACTTCCCTGGGCAGGAGTTGCCTGCAAATAAATGAATGCTGATGTTGTCATGTGTGATCTCTTTGTTTGATATTATTTGTATTGATTAATATTTATCTGTTATCTGCTTTTCTTCGTCACATCGGCAATAATACGCAAAATAACTAAATTATTCTCTGCATTTGACTGAACTACAACAGTTTTTGTCTGAACTCCCTCCCTGCCGGATGTATCGAAGATCACCTCTATGGTGCCCGATCTGCCGGGTGGCACGGGTTTTTTGTCAAATTTGGGCACCGTACAACCGCAGCTTGCAGAGGCTGAGCTGATAACAAGGTCAGCATCGCCGGTATTGGTGTATGTAAAGATACATCCCACCTTCTCTCCTTCCATCACTGTTCCGAAGTTGTGTTCCGGGGCAGCAAAAGTCAGCACGGCCGTACCCGTGGTGTCTGAGGGTGCAATGTTGCCGGCCCCTGGTCTGTTTCTTCCGCATGCGCCGGTCAGAAGTGCTGCAGTCACCAGAACTGCCATCAGATATGTCAAAGCATTTTTCATTTCTTTAATTCTTCTATTCGCCAAGGAGCCCCCTCCCGGACTTTTTTATGGTTCCGCCTGCTCTCAGCTCCTTAACGATCTTGTCAAGGATTCCGTTGACAAAAGTACTGCTTTTGGCAGTGCTGTACTCCCTGGCAATTTCAATATATTCATTCAGTGTAACCTTCACAGGCACCTCCGAAAACTCAACCAGCTCAGTAATAGCTAATTGCATCACAAGCTTATCCATCAGGGCAATCCGTTCCACTTCCCAGTTTGTGGTATTGTTATCGATCAGCTCACTGTTTTTCTCACTGTGGAGGATCGTCTTTCTGAGTAATTCCCTAACATATTTTTCATCATCCTTATTGGTAAAGAGCGGAGGGATTGATATCGCGCTGCCCTCGTCATTTTCCCTGAACCTGCTCAGTGAGTTGCGTATCATGGAAGCTGCATAGGGCAGGTCGTCATTCCAATAGACAGACTGCTCTTCGAGGCTGGTTTCGAGGTCCTGCGAAGCGGGAAAAAACTTCGTTACCAGCTCTTTGATGAAACGAAGGTCTGCCTTGTAACTGTTTTCGGGTGAGGTCATGTAAGCCTTGTAGGCTCCCCATTGTATCATCTCATTGAAGATAATCCTGACCACTTCCGGATGATCACACCACGAAAGCCCTTTTGTCGCAATCCATCGGCTCAGAGCCTTCATGCTGTTGAGCTTGTCCTTGCGGGTCCATAGTGCGGGTGTCGCTTCGGAATAGCTGCGAAGCTGCCTGTTTTTCCTCAGCTGTTCAATAACCCTGTTGTCTGCAAACCTTCTGTTTGGATTAATGTCTTCCGGTCCGGGAATCTTCTTCATGCCTGATAGTGCCACCTTTTCCCGTGCCAGATCAGAGAGGGAGATGAGCAGAAGGAGCAGATAATGATACAGATCATAGCTTCGCCTGATGCTCAACATAAGCTCCTGCTCGGCAGTTTCGAGATCGGATATCTCTTTCCTGTTGCAGGAATATAGCACAGTCAGCGCCTTGATCCTGAGTTGTCTTCTGCTTATCACTTAAAGAACATTTTTTCAGGCAGCAAAGTTAAAAAAATCAGCATAGCACGCCACCTCCGGGCCAAAAAAGTATCACATTTTGTCAGCCCTACTTTGAGTTGAAAAAATAATTGTTACATTTGACCATGCTAACCGATTGAAACCCTAAAACATTCGCTACTTATGGAAGACGAAAAAGGAAGAATTGAAGGTCAGAATGAGAAAAGTGAGAAAGAGGAGGTGTTTACAAAAGTTGTCAGGGCAGGTAAGAGGACATACTTTTTTGACGTGAAGTCAACGCGCCATGAGGATCTCTATCTGACAATCACTGAGAGCAAAAAGAGACCGGGGAAAGAGGGCAAGATGTTTTATGAGAAACACAAAATTTTTCTCTACAAGGAGGATTTTGAGAAGTTCTCTGAGGGGCTTCGCGAGGCTATAACCTTTGCAGACAATGGTACTGCAGTTCACACCCACACTTCACCTGAAACGGAAGATTGCAGTGAGGCAGTAACCGGAGTGGCAGCAACGGAATTCTCGGATGTCGATTTTGACGAACTGGGCACGAGGTAACCGTGCCCTGCTTAATTTACTGAAACCCTGCTTTATATGGATTATCTGCTTCTGGCGTTAGCCATCATTCTTATGATACTTGGCATTGCAGGCTGCCTTCTCCCCGTCCTGCCCGGCCCGCCGCTGACCTATCTCGGCCTGGTTGTGCTTCACTTTACCAGTTTCGCTGAAATAAGCAAAAACCTGTTCATCATTCTTGGCGTGGTCGCAATTGTGGTTACCGTGATAGACTACGTGGTGCCAATCTGGGGTACGAGGCAATTCGGCGGCTCCAAATATGGGATGCGTGGTGCCACCGTAGGGCTGATCATCGGGCTCTTCCTTGGGCCTGCAGGGATAATCATTGGACCGTTTATAGGGGCCGTGGTTGGAGAGCTGATATTCAAGGATGACATCAGGTATGCCTTGAAAGCAGGATTCGGCAGCCTCCTGGGCTTCCTCACCGGGGTAGGCCTCAAACTGGCAGCAGCGCTACTGATGACATTCTATTTCATCAGGGCGCTGGTGATATAGAATGCCGGTCTGCAATCCGGAACTGCTGCCTTCTGCATGCCGGCACTGTTGTCTTTCTGCATGCTCCCGGCATTGCTGCCTTTCTGCTTGCCCTTGATACTCCTGCCTTTCTGCGTGTTCCCGGCACTGCTGCCTTTCTACTCACCCAGAGTAGCCACCATCACCGCTTTGATAGTATGCATGCGGTTTTCGGCTTCGTCAAATACTATTGAGTGACTTGATTCGAATACCTCCTCCGTCACCTCCATTCCGTCAAGACCGTATTTCTTGTATATCTCTTCGCCCACCTTCGTCTCCCTGTTGTGGAAGGCCGGAAGGCAGTGAAGGAACTTGACATTGGGGTTTCCTGTCAGCCTTATTACCTCACTGTTGACCTGGTATGGCTTCAACAGACCTATTCTCTCCTCCCACACGGAGTCAGGCTCACCCATGGATACCCATACGTCAGTGTAAAGAAAATCAACACCTCTGACAGCCTCAGCCACATCCTCAGTCAGGGTAATCTTCGCACCTGTTTCAGCGGCTATTTCACGGCATTTCTTCACGAGGTCATCTGCCGGCTGGCATGCCCTGGGAGCAGCTGACCTGAAATCCATTCCCATTTTTGCAGCCCCTGCCATCAGCGAGTTTCCCATATTGTTCCGGGCATCACCGAGATAACAAAAGCTGATCTTGTTAAGGGGTTTGTCGCTGTGCTCCAGCATGGTCATGAAATCAGCCAGAACCTGTGTGGGATGGAACTCATCGGTGAGGCCGTTCCATACCGGAACGCCGGCATGTGCAGCAAGTTCCTCGACAATCTTCTGTCCATAACCGCGGTATTCAATACCATCGTACATGCGCCCCAGTACCCTTGCCGTATCCTTCATTGATTCCTTGTGGCCAATCTGTGATCCTGAAGGACCCAGGTAGGTTACATGTGCACCCTGATCGAATGCGGCCGACTCAAAGGCACAGCGGGTACGGGTAGATGTTTTTTCAAAAATGAGGGCTATTTTTTTCCCTTTGAGCCTCATCTGTTCGGTTCCGTCATATTTCGCCTTCTTGAGGTCAAATGAAAGGTCGAGGAGAAATTGTATCTCTTCCGGTGTGAAATCAAGCAGTTTCAGAAAGCTGCGGTTGTGTAAATTGTATGCCATGATATCTCAGGACTTTATGGTTTTATAATGCTTTACTACATGGGCAAAATCGATACCCACAAATCACATATCTGCAATGTTATGAGCCATAATGGCTGCTATTCTCATCACTACTGCCTGTTGCCTGTTCATACTCCATTGTTATCCTGGTCCCATAGCTCCTGTCTTCCAGCTGGAAGGCCTCAGTGATGACGCATTGTCTGCCACCCGACTTCACAAAATTCAGACAGGCTTCAATCTTCGGTGCCATGCTGCCCTTGGCAAATTGCCCCTCATTGAGGTACTTCATTGCATCCTTGTAATCAAGGAACTCCTTGACCTCCTGGTCAGGCTTCTTGTAGTTGATGTATACATACGGAATATCTGTCAGAATGTAAAACTCGTCCGCACCAATCTTCGATGCAAGCAGTGATGATGCAAGGTCCTTGTCAATCACTACCTCAGCCCGCCTGATCTCGTTGTTTTCATCAATATATACCGGCACTCCGCCTCCGCCAGAAGCTATGACTATGTTTCCCTTCCGTGCAAGCTCTCCGATCAGATCATGGTTCATTATGCACATCGGCCTGGGTGAGGGAACCACCCTGCGGAACCCGCCATGGGCCTTGACCTCTTCCTTGAAAATCCAGCCCTTCGCTTTTGCAAGTTCCTCTGCATGCTCCCTGGTGTAAATCTCGCCTACCCTCTTCTGCGGATCATTGAAGGCAGGGTCATCCTTGTCAACCACCACCGTGGTGATAAGACATACCACATTCTTGTTTATGCCGTGCCTGTTCAGCACGTTCCTGAACATCCGCTCGATCATATATCCTACCCCGCCCTCGGTATCAGCAACACATATATCGAGGGGCATCTGGGGGATACCGTACATCTGCTCACCAGCATCGTTCTGCATCAGTATGTTTCCCACCTGGGGGCCATTCCCGTGTGTTATTACCAGGTCATATCCCTCCCTCAGGAGAAATATCAGGTTCTCCAGTGTATCAGTGGTGTTCTGCTCCTGTTCTTCAATGGTTCCCACCTGATTGCCTCTGAGTAGCGCATTCCCTCCCAGGGCTATAACCGCAAGTTTTTTGCTCATATATTTTAATCGACATTGAGGTAGCAAAGCTAAAATTTTAAATGAAATTTAAACATGCCAAATATTATTCCGGCCATATCTCAGTTATTATAATACCACGAGGCCGGTCGTGGAGGTTGAGTTTTTCATTTTTACTACTTTTACAGCCAAATAGTATAGCGTGAAGTACAACCCCCTCTTCCTGATCACGGTTATCTTGTCCTCCTTATTGCTTGCCTCATGCAAGGGCGACAATAAGTACAGGAACATGAGAGAGGGAGAGATATATTATAATGTCAGGTATGTCAAAAACCCATCCTCTATCTCCTCAGATCTCCTCCCGAAGGAACTGGTGATAGCTTTCAGGAATGACCTGATCAGCACAAGACTCAAAGCTCCGGTTGGCAACATTGGAGTAACAACGGTGGTCAACCCGAAAGAAAACATTTACGATACATACCTTAACATCCTGTCATTCAAGTACTACTTTCCTGGAAACTACAGGGATATGCAACCCGGTTTCGGTTCAATGGAGGGTATAACTGTCCATGATACAGGGAGGAAAACAGTAATCTGCGGCTTTAACTGCAGACAGGCCAGGGTGGATATGCCTGATAAAAAAGCATCGAGATATATCTGGTACACAACCGAAATAAAAGCGGAGAATCCTAACAGGATGACCCCATACCGGGAAGTTGACGGTGTGCTTATGGACTTCTTCTACATTATCGGCGACGCCGAACTGCAGTTTACAGCTGATGAGGTACTGGCAAAGCAGATCCATGACAGGGAATTCCAGAGGAAAAACAACTATCGCAAGGTCTCTGCAAAGTACCTCGATACACTTATTATGAAAATGATTTCATTTTAAAGAGACTCCTTTGCGTCAGTCAATTTTCTTACCTTTGCTATTCGTTGAACAGACCGCCGTCTCAAGGACGCAATAATTTCATCGTACGATGGGCAAGAAGAAAAAAGGAAACAGTTCATCATCACAGAAAAGAGCTTCTGCCGGCAATCAGTCAGGAGAAAATCTGAGATTCATAGTAGGACTGGTGCTCCTGGTTTTTGCACTCTACCTCCTGGTGGTATTTATTTCGTATGTACTTACGGGCAATGCAGACCAGGATTCACTCAGCATGCAGCCTGACGACAAATCCTTTGCCTACAGGAACTGGGGAGGGAAGGTCGGCTTCAGGCTGGGGTATTACTTTATGTTCAACGGTTTCGGGCTTGGCTCCTTCTTCTTTCCGCTTGTCATCGGCGCATTCGGACTGGCACTTCTGAGAGTAAAATACTTCAGGCTCTGGAAGAATGTACTCCGTTTCCTTCTGGCAGCAGTTCTCGTTTCAGTAATCCTTGGCTACTTTGCAGGACAATCAACCTTCCTCGGCGCCGGACCCGGCGGAAAATTTGGCTATATGATCGCCAACTACCTGAATGACGGACTGGGGAAAGTAGGGACAGGTGCGCTTTTGCTGGTTGTTGCAATTGCCTACCTCATCTTTGCCCTGCATGTCAGCCCCCAGACTTTCAGGCAGCCTATCGCCACGGTGGCAAAGGCAGGCGCTTCAGTGCTCAACGCCGAGGGACGGAAGAAGGATGTGGTAACGGATAAAGTCACGATTGCCCCCGAAGAGAATTACCCGTCTGTTGAACAGGAACCCCTCAGGGCAGATGAGGAGGAGACTGAGGAGATTGATGACTTCTACAAACCGCCGGTGGTTGCTGTTGAAAACAAACCTATTGTGAATGTAATTGACCGGAATAAGAAGCCCGTCACCCTTGAACCGTTCGGGGAGGATTCAGTGAATGATCTTCCACCCTTTGACCCGAGGCTCTCGCTGTCGAACTACAAATTTCCAACCCTGGCGCTGCTTCGTGATTACCGGAGCCCGGGAGCCACCACCAATGACGAGGTGAATGCCAACAAGGAGATAATCCTCAAAACACTCGCTGACCACAAGATCACCATCAGGCAGATATCGGCAACAGTGGGGCCTACCGTGACACTGTACGAGGTGGTTCCCGACAGGGGTGTCAAGATACACCGCATCAAGTCGCTTGACAATGACATAGCCCTGAGCCTCTCGGCTCTGGGAATCAGGATCATTGCCCCTATCCCCGGACGCGGCACCGTGGGCATAGAAGTACCCAACAAGAAACCTGAAACGGTATCGATGAAAGGGCTGATTGCATCGCGTGAATTTATTGACACTAAGTTCGAACTGCCGCTGGCCATGGGACGAACCATCACAAATGACCCCTATATCATTGATCTCACGAAGATGCCTCACCTCCTCGTGGCAGGCGCCACAGGACAGGGCAAATCAGTGGGACTGAATGCAATCATCACCTCGCTGTTATACAAGAAGCACCCGGCTGAACTGAAACTGGTGCTCATCGACCCCAAACGGGTCGAACTCCCGCTATACGCGAAGATCGAACGGCACTTCCTTGCAAAGCTTCCCGATGAGGAAGATGCCATTGTCACTGACACCAGGAAGGTGATCAATACTCTCAATTCACTTTGCATACTGATGGATCACCGCCTGGAGCTCCTGAAACTGTCACAGACAAGGAATATAAAGGAGTACAATGACAAGTTCATTGAACGCCGGCTCAATCCTGAAAAAGGACATGACTTCATGCCATACATCGTGCTTATTATTGACGAGTTTGCTGACCTGATAATGACTTCAGGACGCGAAGTGGAGGCTCCTATCGGGAGGCTTGCACAGCTCTCAAGGGCAGTGGGTATCCATCTTATCATCTCAACCCAGAGGCCTTCAGTAAGCATTATTACCGGTTTTATCAAAGCCAACTTCCCTTCGCGAATAGCCTTCAGGGTATTTTCCGGGGTCGACTCCCGTACCATCCTTGACACCACCGGAGCTGACCGGCTGGTAGGCCGTGGTGATGCTCTCATTTCACAGGGAGGAGAACCCATAAGGGTGCAGTGTGCCTTTATTGATACACCTGAAATTGAAAATGTGACAGAGTATATCGGCTCTCAGCAAGGATATCCTGATGCGTTCCATCTGCCTGAATACGTGGGCGATGATGATATTGGAAACAGCAACAGCGAGGTTGACCTGAAAAAGCGTGACCCGCTGTTTGAGGAGGCAGCCAGGCTGGTGGTACAGCATCAGCAGGGATCTACCTCTCTGATCCAGAGAAGAATGCAACTGGGATACAACCGTGCGGGCAGAATTATTGACCAACTTGAGGCTGCCGGCATAGTCGGGCCCTTCGAAGGAAGCAAGGCACGCGAGGTGATTGTTCAGGATCCGCAAACATTGGAACAGATTTTGAAGAGACTTGAGCAGGAAAACCTTTAAAATGAAACTGACAAGCTCAATATTTCTTCTGGCGCTTCTGCCTCTGACTGTCATGGCACAGAGAGACCCTGACGCAGTAGCTGTCCTTTCGGAATTCAGCAAAAAAGCAGCCTCTGCCCCTTCGGTAAAGATAGATTTCAACATACTGGTATATGATGCAAAGGAGGATCAGGAGACTGAGACTGAAGGCACTGTGGTGATCAGCGGCGACAACTACAGGCTGACGCTGCCTGACAACCTGATAATGGCCGACGGCAGGACAGTATGGAATTACATGCCCGATGTTAAAGAGGTAACAGTAACGGAACCTGATCCGGCTGATGACTCGTTCATGTCGAAGCCTTCGATGCTCTTCTCGATGTACGAGACAGGGTATAAGGTCAGGCTGCTGGAACAGAATCCCACTGAATGGATCATCGATCTCTACCCTGAAGATGTCAGGCTGAACCTGGTGCGAATAAGGCTGGCCATTGGCAGGAATCTTCATGACCTCCGGTCAGCCGAGTACAAGACCAAAGATGGTATTACCCTTACCCTGAAGGTTGCCAGGTATGACCTTACGTTCCGGCCTCCGGCCGGGTATTTTGCCTTCAATCCTGCTGATCACAAAGGGGTTGAGGTGATTGACATGCGGTAAAGACAGCTATATGATGCAGCGTGATTTCATAATAATAGGTGCCATGATCATGGTGCTGATCATTGTTTACATGATCATGAGGCACCGTACTGACAAGATCAGGTCAACCCGCAATAACCGGACCAGGTTCAGGCGGGACCAATGACAATAGAATGAGAAGTGCGCAGTTGTGCCTTCCACCCTGCAGCTATTGTCCATGCCGGGCACACATAATAAAAGCCGCTCCCTTCCGGGAGCGGCAAATTATAATCTGATAAACGGGTGAGTGCCCCTTGAAGGGAAGGCACTCCCGTTTATTCACGTAATCTGTTATTATGGTGTCATCAGCTTGTTATAGCTTCTTTCACTGTCAGGAACAGGCCAGATATATGCCTGTGATGTGGAAGGAACAGCTCCAACCGTACCGAATCCTGCACTTCCTTTACCGGGTATTGTCAACCCCAGTCTCAAAAGGTCCATGTTGCGGAGACCTTCTCCAAGAAACTCAATATTTCTCTCCTGCAGAATAGCGGTATAGAATTCATCAGCAGAGGCAAAATCAGCAATATCGTATGCTCCGGTCTCAAAGGAGCGTACTCTTACAGCATTGAGCAGGTCAATTGCTGCCTGTGTGACGCTGCCCCCGTCGCGAACGATTCCTTCAGCACGATTAAGCAACACCTCAGCCCATCTGATCACCGGCACATAGTCAGACCTTGTACCCGTATCAGTATATTTGGAAATATATGGTTGCCCATCACTTGCATTAACCCTGATCATGATCTTCCTTGCATCGGTATCATCCATAGCATTATAGAGTGAGCCATCGCCTGTCACAAGGTAGTAAGACTCTCCGGATTCCGGATCAAAATAGTGAGCCAGGTGGTTCTGTGTTCCGGCGTTGTTAGCCGTCGTATGAGGCAATGAGAAAACAGACTCTTTGGTTGAATGAGGTGATGCAAAGATGCTTGCGTAGTCAGCAACAAGTGCATTGCTGACACCTGAAGTGGCATCGAAAGGAGCAGCGGCAGGAACAATCTTGGCTGACTCACTTACAACTGCGCCCCAGTTGTGCATGTGCAGATAAACCCTTGTCTTGAACGCAATTATTGTGTTCTTGTGGATCCTAGTTATGTTCAGATGTCCGTTGCCATAATCTGAGATTGCCATTCCTTCAGCGTCATTGAGGTCCTTCAGAATCTGCGTGTAGACTTCTGATACCTGACTGGGTGCCAGATCATTGTCTGCTGCTGATTTGTTGGCTTTAAGCCTCAGGGGAAGACCGCGGTTTGCACCATTGCCCATATGATAAGGCTTTGAATACATCTGCAACAGGTCAAAGTAACAGAAAGCCCTGATGGTGAGTGCTTCACTCCTGTACTGATCATATTCTGCCTGACTGATAACTCCGGAAAGCTTGCCTTCATCCCATGCGTTTGTCAGGCCTTCAAGGAAGACGTTGACTACGTTTACCGTCTGATAGGTGTTGTTCCAGAAGTTCTGAACCTCGTTCGTGGAACTAATGACTGAATGGTTCCATGTAGCGTACAGTGTTACAAGGTTGGAACTGTTGGGCAGAAAGTTGTCACATCTGAGGTCATTGTAAGCAAGGAAACGACCACCAAGGTGCCAGCCATTCTTGAGAGAGGCATACATACCGTTAACCTGATTCGCAATTCTATCCTTGGATTCAAACACGGTAAGATCAGAAAGTGAGGTTATCGGTGCCGGATTCATCCATTCATCCTTGACACAACCGGAAATCAACAATACTAATGCCAATATTATTGAGCCCTTGATTATTTTTTTCATATCTGATTCTAAATTAATTGGTTAAAATGACACGTTCACTCCAAAGGTATATGTCCTTGCCTGGGGAGCAGTGTTCCTGTCAACACCCGGTGCAAGGTTGGAATCAGTGTTTGTTGAAACCTCTGGGTCAGAACCGGAGTACTTTGTAAACACTAATGCATTGAATACCTGACCGTAAACTCTGATACTTTCAATATTAATCACGCCAGGAAGAACATTCTTGAATGTGTATCCCGCTGAAATGCTCCTGACTTTCATATAGTCACCCTTCTCTATATTCTCAGAGATAGGAAATGATGATCCGTTGGAGATATTGTCACCCATGACAGGCTTCGGAATATTTGTGATGTCACCAGGCTTTTTCCATGCTGTTTCATATACCTCCACCGAGTTGTTCCACCACCTCTGGTCTCTCATGCCTGCCTTTGATCCTGAATAGATATAGAAACCCAAAGCATAGGTAAGGTTGAGAGAAACATCAAAGCCTTTGAACTCGAGATTATTGTCAATACCACCATAGAACTTCGGCAGTGGTGAAGCAAAAGGAACAGCGTCAGATGCAGTGTTCACTGCTGGAGCTATCTGACCGTCTGAACGGAAGGTCCATCTTTCTCCGGCCGGGGCTGAGTGATCATAAAGAACCTCCTTGCCATCGGCATTAACATAGACTCTTCTTCCTGTCTGCGGGTCAACACCACGGGTTTCAACTGCGAGAAGGTTACCTACAGGAAGACCTACAACAGTGATGTTGGTTGTTTCGAGATCAGCTGTCGAGGTTCTTATCTCATCAACTCCGGGAGCAAGCTCAGTTACTTCATTCTTTAAAGCCGTAAAGTTGAAACTGGTAGTCCAGTTGAAATTAGTTCTGGTTATATTGTAACTGGTAAGAGAAAACTCAAATCCCTTGTTGAACATTGATCCGACGTTTGCAGGTATCGAGTTGCCAGGTATACCCTTTGAAGGTGCCTGGGGAACATTCAGGATAAGATTGTTTATATCATTATAGAAGTAGTTAAGATCAGCCTGCAACCTGTCATTCAGCAGGCCAAAGCTGAGACCGACATCATACTTGTCACTGGTCTCCCACTTCAGGTCAGCATTACCTGCCTGTGAGAAATAAAGGGTTGGCTCAGCACCATAAAGGCTGGCACTGTAGAGGAAGAGTGAACTGTAGTTCCCGATACCGAACATATTCCCCACACGACCGTAGCTCAGCTTAAGCCTCATATCAGAGAAAATATCATTCAGGCCCGAATTGGCTATGAAGCCTTCGTTTGAAATGTTCCACATGAATGAAACCCCGCCGAAGTTACCCCACTTGTTATCCTTCGCGAGACCGCTGTAACCGTCTCTGCGGAAGCTGCCTTCAAGGTAATATTTCTTATCCCAGTTGGCTGTAACACGGCCAAAATATGATTCGTAGAAGTTTTCCCCGTAACCACCGCCGGGAATACCATAGGCTGTGGTCCAAGAGCCTGCAAAGGTGGTAAAGAACGGGTCGGAGACACCTGTCTTGGTAGCGTTCCAGCTGCGTCCCACTGTACGCTGCTGCTCAAGACCTGCAAGAATGCTGAAATTGAGTCTCTCCATCAATGTTAAGTTGTAATTGGCAGTGTTGGTCCAGGTCCACCTCTTGTCCTTACCGGTCCAGTTATAGGCGTATCCATTATAGTTGTATCCGTCACCTCCGATCGGATGCCAGAATGTGGTTGTTTCCCTGGCCAGGTTGTCCATACCGTAAACAGTCTTCAGGATTAAACCCTTGACAGGCTGAAAGGTGGCAGTGAGTGTTGCAAGTAACCGGTCAGACTCTGTAGTGTGTTTGTTGGTCTCGAATATCTGTCCGGGGTTGTGGTAACCAAGACCTGCTGCCAGACCTGTACCCATTCCGCCTATACCTGACGCATAGAGGTTATATGAGCCGTCATTCAGGAAGGGTGCAATGATCGGGGGAAGCACGAATGCAAGACGTGCTGCACCTGCCGTGGCAAAGCTTGAACCGGTATTGGGTGACTCAGTGTAACCGTTCGTATATGCAACGTTGGCACCTATTGACAGGTTCTTGAAAATCTTGTGGTCAATGTTCATCCTGGCATTCTTCCTGTTATAGAAGTTTTTCTTTACCATACCATCCTGATCAGTGTAACCAACTGAAAGGTAATAGGAAGTTGTAGGAGACGACCCTGAAACAGTTATGGCATGGCTGTGCTGCGCACCCTTCCGGTAAATATAATCAGCCCAGTTGGTGTCAATGGGTTTGCCGTCAGGACCGTTGACCGAGTGCAGTGGAGCACCTGAACCGGCATTGGTATATGCAAGGTTTTTATGTGCCAGATACTGCTCGGCATTCATCATGTCAAACAACCTGTAAGGCTCTGTCCAGCCTGCAAATCCGTCATAGGTAACCTTTGTTTTGGCGCCGCCGCCACGCTTGGTTGTTATGAGGATCACACCGTTGGCAGCCCTTGAGCCGTAAAGAGCTGTCGCAGAAGCATCCTTGAGGATCTCCATCGACTGGATATCTGCCGGGTTGATGTCAGCCAGTGAGTTCTGGATAGCAGTACCCCCGATGTTTCCGGTGAAGACGGGAACTCCGTCAACAACTACCAGAGGGTTGGAGCTTGAGGTGATTGAGTTGAACCCCCTGATACGGATAACAGGCGGGTTGTTGAGTACACCGTTGGGGAGCGTGATCGATACACCTGCAGCCTTACCGGCGAGAGCCTGGTCAAAGCTCTGCAGGTTCATCTTGGCGATGTCACCTCCGCTAACTGTTGAAATGGCTCCTGCTACGTCACGCTTCTGAGCAGTACCGTATGCCACAACTATGACCTCGTCAACGTTGAAAACGTCCTGCTGCAAAACAACATCTATTCTGTTCTGGCCGGAAAATGGTTGCTCCTGGGTCACATAACCGACAAAGCTGAACACCAGAGCCCGGGCCGAAGCAGGTACCTGAATGGCGTAAGATCCGTCAGATCCTGTAATAGTCCCAAGGGTAGTTCCCTTTACTGTCACAAAGACGCCAGGCAGTTCTGTTCCGTCATCAGAACTGGTGACCTTTCCAGTGACAAGCGTAGTCTGCCCCATGACAAGAGAGCATGTCATCAGCAGCAATGAAAAAAACAAAAAGATCTTTTTCATACTTTGATTGTTTAGGTTAATAGGGTTTTCGTGAAATGGCTCACGAGGGCAAAAATAACAATATTTCTTAATTTCCAACATTTGTAGGATTTTTTTACCCTGACAGGAGAGAAATCCATGGATCAAATCAAGACATACTAAATGGCACGGAGGGACCCTGACTCAGAAGGTCTCCTCCTGGAGTCCGGCGAAAAGTCTGCCTCTGCCCCTTCTGTAAAGACATATTCCTATTAGAGAAGCATTTGATGCAAAGGAGGATCAGGATGCTGAGGCTGTAGAAGAGTATGGACGTCAGGCGACGCTTCGGCTGGTGGAAATAAAAAAGAGTCCTGCAAAACAGAACTCTTTTTGTAAAAAGCAATATTACCTGAAATGTCTATAGTTCATTCTGAACCATTTCCGGGTTGGCATCCATCTCCTGCTTTGGTATCAGCCATTGCCATCTGGTATCACCGGCTGGTATGGTCATTTCAACGCAAAGATTGATCTGATGGTTTGCACCAGTTCTGTCAAGAGCCTGGTCCAGACGCTTGAGATCGGTAAAGCGGAATCCCTCGCCCCACAACTCAAGTCTTCTGTTCAGCATGATCTCGTCTATGAGATCCTGGCCCGTGTTGATTGATGGAACGTAATTTCCCGGTACAGTCTCACGTGCCTCTCTCAAGGTATTAAGAGCAGCCAAGGCTTCGTCATCATGTCCGCCCATTCGTGCGTAAGCCTCTGCCTCAATCAGATACATCTCAGCCACTCTCATATAAACCACATCACCACGGCTGTCAGCTCCACCAGCTGCAAGAAACTTCTGGTTGGTATAAGGAAATCTCGTAAAGTTAGAAGGAAGGGGAGGATTCAGAGTAGCATGCTGCCCTGTGGGATCGAAATTAGCCTTTCTGACATCAGTGTCTGTAAAGATCGGGTTATCATAAAGCAAGCTATTGATGGCCTTTGGATTGCCTCTGATGTTTGTTGAGCTGAAGTTTCTTGACATATAGGCAAAGAATGAGTAGAAATATGTCGTCTGATCAGGAATGACATGACTGCCCCACATCCATTCCGGATTGGTATAATCATTAAAACCAGTCGTATACTGTGCAGTTGACATAAGTGGCAGTCCTGCCCTGGCGTCTGCTGCCCATGCAGCAGCGTTAACATAATCCTGTTTTGCAAGCGCAACGCGTGCTTTGATGCCCTTGGCCACAGCGGCATTCATATGAGACTTGTTGGCCCTGTTATAGTCCTGAAGCAGGACAATGGCCTCATCAAGGTCAGTGAGCACCTGTGCATAAACTTCTTCAACAGTATTGCGCGGCTGACCATCAATGTTATTCGTAAGCATAAGCGGTACACCAAGCTGGGTATTCTGTGCACCTTTGACGTATCTCTTCGCATAAAGCTGTACCAGGTTAAAGTGGCTCCATGCCCTGTAAACCAGCGCCTGTCCTTTTATTATGTTCTTTTCTGCTTCAGGCCCGACAGCATTGTCAATATTGTTTATTATCATATTGGCATTGGCAGTAAACCTGTAATAGAGATACCATGGCGCATAATCTGCAGTTGATTGTATATTTCTGTGATCAAGCCACTTGTAGACGTTGTTATGCCATCCGTTACCTGCTGCAGTACAGACCAGGTCTTCACCCATCATGTCGCGGTAAATATTGATTCCGCCTTCACCTGACTGATCCTGCCTGCTGTTATGCTGCTGGAACATCATACGGTGTATTCCGTTAAGGGCCTGCATGGCATTGGTAGTGGTGGTAAATGCCGATTCTGATGACACCTGGTCAGTAGGAACGGTGTCAAGATAAGACTTCTCGCACGAGCCCAGTAAAATGGCAAGTGCAGCCATTATAAGAATATTGTATTTTGCGCGTTTCATATTCTCCTATTTATTTAGAGTGTTACACTAATTCCTGCTGTAATGATCCTTGATGGTGTGTAAACGTGGTTAGTGGTACCGGCGAACGAATACTGCGGATCAAGGCCTTTTCTGGCGTTCAGAAGAAGAAGGTTTTCGCCACTAAGCCATACCCTTGCATTATTCACGCCAATGCTCTGTGTCAGATTCACGGGAAGGTTATAACTGAGAGTTACCGATCTGATGCTGAAATATGATGCGCTAACCAGGAAACGGTCAGACTGCGCACCAAATACTGATGTTTGCTTGTTATCAAGCCTCGGCACATCGGTTATATCACCCGGCTTCTGCCAGCGTTTGAGAATGTCGACATGCTGTGCTGTGCCATATGTGCCTGAATGCATCAGTGATGCATAGGAGCCATCATAGATCTGTCCGCCGAGCTGGAACGTTGAAAGTACAGACAATGAAATTCCCTTATATGTGAAAGTATTTGTAATACCTCCCATCAGATCAGGAATTGAGGTTCCTGCGTAATGATACTTTGCATTATTATGACTTATAGTCACAGTGTCAGTCCCATTGACGATCCTCAGGTTTGATTCCTGTGTTGCAAAGTCCTTGACATCTGCATCATAAAGAGCCGAGCCATCTGACGGATCAACGCCATACCAGTCACGAAGCCAGAAATCATATATTGAATGACCGACCATCAGTTTCTTGGTTCCCTGTATGATCTCTTCCTGCGGCAGCTTGGTTATCTCGTTCTTCACAGTTGACATGTTGACATCAATATTCCAGTTAAAATCACCCCTCTTGACGGCATCAACTCCCAAACGGAACTCAATACCCTGATTATACATGGTGCCGACATTCCTGGATATACTTGTCAAACCGCTTGAGGAAGGGAGAGGTACAGAAAAGAGAAGATTTGAAGAAATCCTGTGGTAGAACTCCAGCGATCCGGTTATTCTCTTAAACAGCCCAAACTCAAGTGCAACGTCAACCGAATTATTTGATTCCCATGTCAGATCAATATTAGACAACGATGCCTGCTGAAATCCGGGCTCATCAGCATTATTCCTCCCGAGGTTATAAAGAGCCTGCCAGGCATAATAACCTATACCTGAATCATTTCCTGTCTCACCATACGAAGCCCTCAGTTTGGCCATATCAATCCAGGGCATTGCTTTTATGAAATCCTCAGCATCAAGACGCCAGGCTGCACTAACAGACCAGAAGTTACCCCAGCGGTTATCCTTGTAGAAACTCGATGAACCGTCACGACGGAAAGAAGCCGAGAAGAAGTACTTTTCACCGAAATTGTAATTCAGACGGCTGAAATAACCTTCGCTCCGGTATTTGTCAGTGTAGGAGGTCAGCGAGTTAGTCGTGGTAAAGTTGATCAGTTCAGTGTTGCCGTCAACAATAAGTCCCTGGCGGAAACCTCTCAGATAATTGTATGTATAGTCATAACTCTCATGACCCAGGAGCAACTCGACTGATTGCACCCCGAATGTCTTGCTGTAATTAAGCAGCTGGTTTATGTTATATATTGTTGTTAGTGTATTAACCCTGTCACCACGACCGGCCGGTGCTCCGTCACCAACGGTTTTGTTTTCAAATGATCCGCCATTATATGCATTGACATCAGAACTGAGGTTGATGGTGAATTTAAAATCCTTCAGGAAAAATATATCAACATAAGTCCTGGCGCCGAGCACATTTCTCTTATACAGGTCATCATTCCACAGTGTCTCTGCAACAACATGCCTTCCTACACTGGCACCACCTGGCCTTACTGGCAGTCCGGGAACGTTGCCAAGGTCAAAGAGCCAATCATTTGTTACCGGGTCAATAAGATATTCACCAGTGGACGGATTATGTTGATAGACCGGATATATAGGACCCATATTCCTTGTGAAGAAGAACGGGTTCACATAGGCTGTTCCTCCCTGAGACGCAACATTTGACTCTGTCATTGTCCCCGAGATATTCAATCCGGTTCTTATCCACTTCCTGGGCTGGGTGTTGATATTCACTCTTCCGGTATAACGTTCATAATCTGATTTCAGGACATAACCCTTGTCATTCAGGTAGCCTATGGATACATAATAGTCACTCTTATCAGTGCCTCCGTTGAAAGTAATGCCATAGTCACCACGGTGCCCTGTTCTCATAATAGGATCCTGCCAGTTAAGGTCCTTGGCATAATCACCGAGTATCTTCGCAGATGTATTCAGCTTACCGTCAGTCCCTACTATTGCATTGTCCGCGACAGTGGTGATGTTGTAACCAATATTTTTGATCAGTCCGTTGGTCGCATTCTGTGCAGCGATAGCCGGATCAACAGGAGTTGACGCATATACCTGGCTGAAATAGTGCGACTCCCACATCAGCTGGTAGTAATCAAGGGGGCTGACCCTCTCATATTCAGGTATGGAGCGCGTGCTCAAACCCTGCGAAACAGTGAACTGGATGGATGTCCTGTCCCTGCTACCGCGTTTTGTGGTGATAAGTACCACTCCGTTGGCAGCCCTGTTACCATAAATAGCAGATGAAGCAGCATCCTTCAGAATTGATATGCTCTCAATGTCATTGGGATTAAGGTTGCTTATTGACAACGCATAGGGAACTCCATCAACTATATACAACGGGTCATTGGATGCTGATACTGATCCGAACCCGCGGATACGGATAGACTGTCCCGATCCTGGCTGACCGCTGGCTGATGTAACCTGGATACCTGGATTGGTACCCTCGATAGCCTGTGAAACGTCCGTAATGGGCCTGGTTTCAATCTTTTTGCTTTCGATCTGGGCCGCTGATCCCGTATATGAGCCTCTCCTCGCGGTCCCATATCCAATCACAACCACTTCATCCATAGCAATCAGGTCAGGTTGAAGCACGACATCAATTCTGGTTCTCCCCTGAATCTCAACCTCTGTCTTCTTCATTCCAATAAAGCTGAAAACAAGAGTATTGGACCCCGGGGGCACTGACAGGCTGTATGCCCCATCAGCTGCAGTCAAAACACCAATAGTGGTGCCCTTGACTGTGACTGATACTCCGGGAATACCCAAGCCATCTTCCTGGCTTGTAACAATACCCGAAATCTGTACAGCCTGCCCAAACACAATAATTGTTGTAGTCAGAACCAGTACAAAAATCATTAGAATCTTTTTCATACATTAATCAGTTAAGGTTAATAATAGGTTTAGTTTTAAAAGGTCTCTAGTACAAAAATAAGAACATTTCCTGATTTTCAAAATCTGCAGGTCTTTTTACTCTGGCAAGCCAAATGTCAGTGAATCAAATCAAGACACTACATATTGCCAGATGTAAAGAAGCAGATGCAATGATCTCATCTTTTATCCTTGACAGGCAGCAGACTCTTTCAGGAAAGCCTGCCCAAAACTCAATGTTAATTTAGATTCCCGGAGTTATTCCAGGATTTCCCCTTCAATGGCAAGCTCTTTTATTACCCGGGGTATTACCTCTTCTTCCATTGAGGCTGCAGCCCTATCTATTTCACTGGCTTCAGAAACCAGCTCAGCCGCTTTAGCCCTGTCCTTTAATTCCTTTACATTGATCCTGACATTCAGGAAGGCGCCTCTTATACATGCCCTGACGGCAAGCACCCCCACAGCTCCGTCAGTGACTGAGTTCGGATTGCCATTTACGATCATCTCCCGTAACAGTTCAAAGACCTTGAATGCTTCCTTCATGACCGTCAGTGGAACAACTGAAGCATGGAGTGTTGCTGCCTCTACCGCCGCATCCCTGGCAGCTTTCTCCTCCTCACTCTTCTTCGGCATCCCGAAGGCCTTCACAATCCCGTTATAAGCTTCAGTATCCTCATCCACCAGGGCAAGCAGCCGCTTCTGCATCTCCACCCCCTTTTCAGCCCAGGAGGCAAACTCATTCCAGCGGTCATCCCACCCTCTTTTGTGTGAGGAGAGGTTGGCAACCATCGTTCCCAGCGCAGCGCCAAGGGCACCCATGGCTGCAGAGACAGAGCCGCCTCCCGGTGCAGGTGATTCGGAGGAGGTCTCCCATGTAAATGATGACAGTGACAGGTCAACCAGCTTCTTCCTGCTCCTGTCCCTCAGTATATACTCTATGATCTTCTCTTCAGGCCTGAAAGGCTTCAGCTCAGAAAGCCCCATTGACCTGACAGCAGTTCTGATCAGCTCTTCATCTGACACTCCGGCAGATCTCTGCTGGCGATGCAGGAAGTAACGCCCTGCATCAAGCATGGCCTTCAGCGGGATTAGTCCAACCAGCTCTGACCCGGTGACCCTCACGCCACGGGCGTCAGCCTTGTTGCAAACCTCATCAAAGGCAACATGTACCGGGGTAATGCCGATATTGGTCAGGTTCATAGATATCTGCGCAAAACCATACTCCGGAATATACCATCCAATGGCCTTAACAGCCTTCAGTGTGCCGGGTATCATGATCGGTCTGCCATCAGCATCCCTTTCAACCTTTCCGGTAACAGGATTGCCTGTGCGCTTTTCCCGGCCTCGTTCCCTGACGTCGAATGCTATGGCATTTGCACGGCGGACGGAGGTTGTGTTCAGGTTTATGTTAAAGGCTACCAGAAAATCACGGGCGCCCACAATCACAGACCCGGCGCCGGCATCAAACCGTGCAGGCCCGAAATCAGGCTTCCATGCCGGATCTTCAAGCTTCTTCTTCAATCCCTCATACTCACCGGACCTCACGTTTGCAAGGTTCCTCCTCTTCTCCTCCAAGGCCGCGGCCTCATAGCAGTACACAGGAAGCGACAATTCCTCCCCGATTCTGCGCGCAAGATGGCGTGCAAATTCTACCGTCTCCTCCATGGTAATTCCGGAGACGGGAACGAGCGGGCACACATCGGTAGCTCCCATGCGCGGGTGGGCACCACTGTGCTTTGACATGTCTATTACCCGTGCCGCCTTCCTGACTGCCCTGAATGCAGCCTCACAAACCGCCTCAGGCTCGCCCACAAAGGTCACAACCGTACGGTTGGTATCACTGCCCGGATCAACGTCAAGCAGCATGACACCCTCAACTGATTCGATCTCATCAGTAATCTGTTTGATTTTTTCCATGTCGCGTCCCTCGCTGAAATTGGGCACGCATTCTATAAGACGGTTCGCTATCATAATATTGGATTTTTAATTCTCGATCCCCTCCGGGGAATATATTACTTGTGCAATTCTATAAATATTGCCGGTTGTTATTGCCAACATTGCTGCGGACCGCCGCCTGCGGATTGCCGGCTGAAGACAACTTCTCCATTCAGCAAAACAGTATCCACCAGGTTACTGCCATATGCATAGGGCAGAAACTCATAAGATGGCATCTTATTCGTAATGAAGAGATTTGCCTTCTTGCCTACGGTGATTGATCCGTGCGTCTCCGCAAGGCCCATGGCATAAGCAGCATTGATTGTCACCGCATTTATTGCCTCTTCCGGGAGCAGGCGCAGCCGTATGCATCCCAGGGAGACCACCAGCTTCATGTTGCCTGAAGGCGATGAGCCCGGGTTGTAGTCGCTTGCCATCGCCAGAGGCAGCCCCGCATTAATCATCTTCCGTGCAGGAGGATCAGTCATCCCGAGAAAGAAGGCTGCGCCGGGCAGCAGCGTTGGCATGGTACCGCTTCCCAGCAATGCTGCAATCTCATCATCACCTGTAAACTCCAGGTGATCGACGGAAAGTGCGCCATACCTGACCCCGGTCTGTATTCCCCCTGAGTAATCAAGCTCGTTTGCATGTATCTTGGGGCGCATACCGTGCCGCACGCCGGCCTCGAGTATGCGGGCAGTCTCTTCCACGGTGAAGAAACCCCGGTCACAGAACACATCTATGTAATCAGCCAGCCGTTCGGCAGCAACAGCCGGTATCATCTCATTCACAATCAGGTCAACATATCCGTTCCTGTCATGGCGGTACTCGGCCGGCACGGCATGCGCCCCGAGAAAAGTTGACCTGACGGTCAGGGGCGATGACTCCTTTATCCTCCTTATAACCCTGAGCATCTTGAGCTCATCTTCCGTGGTCAGGCCATAGCCGCTCTTTATCTCTACAGCTCCGGTGCCAAAGGATATGATCTCGTTCACCCTCTCCATCGACTGCCGGAAGAGCTCATCCTCTGAAGTCTCATGCAACAGTTTCGCCGAATTAAGGATGCCACCTCCCCTTTTGGCAATCTCCTCGTATGACAATCCGCGTATCTTGTCAGTATATTCCTTCTCCCTGCTTCCCGCGTAAACCAGGTGGGTATGAGGATCGCAGAAGGCCGGAAACAGATAACCTCCCCCGGCATCAAGCTTCGCGACAGCGCTGCTGAAACCGGGCATTGTCTCTGCCGGACCGTAGCCGGCTATGATACCGTCTTCTATCAGCAACCAGCCGTTCTCAATTACGGGCAGTACCGCCATCTCCTTTCCGGCCGTGAAGAGCGCACCATCTTCCCTGGTCTGCACCAGCATCCCCGTGTTGTGAATTATCAGGCTCATGGCACCGTTATTAATGTCTGCTAATGTAGCAATATTAAAATAATTAGGATATGAGCATCATTTTTAATTAACTTTGGTATCCCTATAAAGATGAAAACCGCATGTATCAAACAAACAAACATGTTGATATAATTCTCAGTCATGTGGGTTCCATCATACCCTTAAAACATAAACTACAATATGATTAAACCTATGAAGAAACTCATTTTTGTTATGCTTGCCGGGCTCTTTGCCACCTCGGTGACAGCCCAGGAGACCAAGACAGGATGGAACTTCGGTGCCCTTCCTGCCATCACCTTCAGCACTGACCAGGGGTTCCAGTACGGGGCACTTTTGAACCTGTTCGACTACGGCGACGGATCAATCTATCCTGAATACTATCACAGGATATATGTGGAAGCATCCACTTTCACCAAGGGAAGCTCAATCCTCAGGGTCATGTATGATTCCGATTATCTCCTCAAGGGCATCAGGTATGCTGTTGACCTGAGCTATATGCCTGACTTCGCCTTTGACTTCTACGGTTTCAATGGCTTCGGATCAGTATACAACAGTGACTGGACAAATGACAAACAGGACTCGCCCCTTTACCGCAGCCGCCTCTTCTATGCCATGAAACGCCATCTCTTCAGGTTCAAGAATGACTTCATCGGCAACATTGGTGAAAGCAACTGGCACTGGAATGCCGGTCTGAGCATCCAGCAGTTCAAGCCTGGCAAACTCGACGTTGCAAAATTCAACAAGGGCAAGGATCCGGACGACTCGAAGTACCTTAAGGAGGTGCCCACACTCTTCGAGTATTACACTGGCGCAGGGATTATCTCAGAGGAGGAAGCCGACGGCGGATGGATTACCGGCGTCAAGGGAGGCATATCTTTTGATTCGCGTGACCAGCGTGCATGCCCCATGAAAGGAATATGGGCCGAAACAGGTATCGAAGTGGTCCCTGAATTCCTCGGTTCCGAATCTACATTCGGCAAATTCTATCTCACCTGGAGGCAGTATTTCACCCTCAGGGAAAACGACCTGAGTTTTGCCTACCGTCTCGGCTATCAGCAGACTCTGTTTGGTGATGTGCCATTCTACTACCAGGGTCAGATAATAGTTTCAGAGCTCAGGGGATCATCCTCCGAAGGACTGGGCGGAGGCAAGAATATCAGGGGTATACTCCGCAACAGGGTTGTGGGTGACGGCATCGCTTATGCCAACGCGGAACTTCGCTGGAAGATGGTACGCTTCAGGTTCATCAACCAGAACTTCTACATTGGAACAAACTACTTTGTTGATGCAGGTATGGTCACTGACGAGATAGAAGTTAACCGGACAGCCTTTTCAAGTTACCTGCTGACACACCACCCGGGTGAACAGATCGGCGACTACCTGACCGGGGATAAGGATACACCGCATGTTACGGCTGGCATTGGCCTTAAGCTTGTAATGAACGAGAACTTCGTCATGTCAGCCGACATCGGCAAGGCATTGAAGGAGCAGGACGGGAACATGGAGTTCTATATAGGACTTAACTACCTGTTTTAGGAGTCCGAAGGCCCCGAAGCTTTGTGTGCGGGGTTTGGGCTTTGCTGAACTCCCTTTTCACGGCGGCTGGTTCGGCCCTCCGGACCTCAATCTGATGGGCTGAGCGTAATGTTTATGACCACCTGTCAGAACCGCTGCAAAAAGAAGGCAAGTGTGGTTCCAAAGTAGTTGCCAAGAGTGTATCCGATCACTCCGCCGGCTATACCGGTGACAATCACATCCTTGTTTTTCAGCGCATTGGCTACCAACGGAACAAACGGAGGGGAGAAGATGAAAGCCGTGGCCGTGATGAGAAAATTGTCGGCATCTATCCTGAATATCTTGGCCAGGATTATATGAAGAACCAAAGATCCGAAGTAACACCATGTTATAAACAATATCAGATCCAGCATACCCTTTGTGAACATGGTCCTCAGATCAGACATGGAGGCTACCGTAAGAGAGAAGACAAGTATGAGGTACATTCCCAGCTGAAATGTCTTCTCTATCTTATTTATTGGTCTGTAGAGTGAAGCAATAATGCCAAGCGTTGTGATTGTAAGCACCATTCCGGCCATTCTGTACTGTTGCAGATGAGCCGGTATGAGAAAATAGACAGCAGCGCCAACCCCCGCTATCAGAATGCTCATCAGCAATGCTTTCAGGAGCGGAACTATCCGCTGTCTGTTCATCATTCCTGAAAAATCATCCAGACCCTCAGTCTCCTGCCTGACCAGTTCATCATCCACAACAACCCCGTTGTCTTCCTTGAATTTTGGAAGGAAAGCCCTGAAAATTGAAGGTGCCACAGTCACGAAGAACAGTACCAGGAATGCACCCACAATCATATCATAAGTGTTCAGTACAACAAAACGTTCAGCATCAACATCCAGGATCAGCTTCAGGGCTGCAAAGTTCGGGGTACCGCCGGTATATATGCCTTCAAACATGCCTGCGAGTTTCCAGGTGTCAGGGAAGGCATCTTTCCATATAAAGAAACCAGCAGTTACCATTACAAGCCCCGCTACCAGGGCGAGAACTATTGATACGAAACCCTTCTTTGCATATTTGAGCCATCTTTTCAGATTAAGTGAAAAGAGAAGTAAAGGGAAAGCCACAAGCAACGAAACAGTATAAACCTTATCCTGGATACCCGCAATCTTGTTTGCTGCGATGTCTGAAGGGAAAGCCTTCCCTTCTTCAATCAGCTGATCAAGGAGTTCAGTACTCATTACAGCCTCTCCCTGGAGCGCTGTCCGGTACCCATCACTTCCTTTCGGGAAGATTCCTGCAGTACCGAGAATAAGTCCAAAACCGTAGGCAAGAACTATCGCTCCCAGTTTTCGAAAAAAACTCCATTTCCTGCACATCCAGATAAATAGCAGGGGAAATGTGAAATAGAATATGATCAGGGCAAGAGCTAAAAGCATGGCGGTTAATTTTAGGTAACCAAAATTAAACAAAGCACACTGCCCTTAGGTCAATGCGCCGGCAAAAGAGGTATTAATACTTCTGCAATATAGGTATTTCTACTGATCGGAACACTCCCGGAAACTATTGTTGCACTGTTCAATAACCCGCACACTCATTCCCATGCCTGAGACTGCCATCATTGAGTATGTTCTGTATTGTGATTTTTTTTGACTCCGGGCAGGTTTGTGACCATGATTATGCTGTTTCGGCTTTACTCAGCCATCAGACGCCAGCTATAAGACATCAGCCGCCTGACTCAGTTGTCCTTCATCAGTTCACGGGCGTTGCGCATTGCAGCGTCAGTGACAGTGCTGCCGCTGAGGAGCCTGGCAACCTCCATTACCCTTTCATCGTCATTTAACAGTCTTACCCTCGTAATTGTCGAGTGGTCGCCATCCTCCTTATATACGTGGTAGTGTACGCTTCCCCTGGCAGCCACCTGCGGAAGATGAGTAATGTTTATCACCTGCATGCTCCTGCCCATCTCTGCCAGAATAGAACCAACCATTGAGGCCACCTCACCGGATACACCTGAATCGATCTCGTCAAAGATTATTGCCGGCAGTCCGGAGCTGTTTGCCAGCACCGATTTCAGGCAGAGCATCACCCTTGACAGCTCGCCGCCGGAGGCGCACTTTGACAGCTCCTCAGGTTCAACCTGCCTGTTTGCGCTGAAGAGGAACCTGATGTCATCAATTCCCGAGGGCCCCGGCGCCGGCAAAGGCGTTACGGAAGCTTCAAACCTCGCATGGGGCATTCCCAGCCTGTGAAGCATTCCGGTTATCTCGCGTGAGAGGGGTGCCACTGCCTTGCGCCTCCCTTCTGATATTTTTCCGGCAAGTGAATTCACCTGAGCCATGGCAGCATCCCGCCTCTTCCTGAGCTCTTCAGCCTTCTCGTCAGTATCGGATGAGGCGGCAACATCTGCCTCAATCCTCTTCTGAACAGCCAGCAACTCATCAATATCCCTGCAACGGTGCTTATGCATAAGTGAATAGAGGCTGTCAAGCCTCTGAGTCACATATTCAAGCCTGCCCGGATCGGCAGTCGCCCTGTCGTTGAGCTTGTCAGCCTCATATGAGATGTCATTCAGGTCTATCAGCTGTACATCCACCCTCTTTTCCAGCTCTGCTGCCCCGGGAAGCCATCCGGAGATACGTGCAAGGTTTGTCCTTACTGTCCGGAGCAGTGAAAGGGCAGATATTTCTTCTCCTCCGAGAGCTTCGGTTACTGCAGCCAGTGCCTCCTTGATCTCCGAGGCGTTTGAGAGCATCTCCTGTTCCTTTTCAAGCAATTCCTGCTCGCCGGCAACAGGTTTCACAGCCCGGAACTCTTCCAACTGGTGTGAATAGTATTCAAAATCAGCCTTCGCCTTCTCAAGGCCTGCCATAGCGGTATCATAATCCTTCCTGGCTGAAAGATACCCTTTCCATGCCCGGGAATAATCTCCTGAAAGGTTTGATATCCCCGCATAGGCATCAACCACACGCATCTGGAAGGAACCGGCTCCGAGGAGCAGGGTTTCATGCTGCGAGTGAACATCAACAAGCCTGCTGCCAATCTCCTTTAGAACTGCAAGATTGACAGGCGTGTCATTGAGGAAGGTCCTTGATTTTCCGGCAGGTGTTATTTCACGCCTGAATATAGCCTCCTCATCATAATCAATCTCATTTGCCTCAAACAGTTCATTGAGGTCATATCCGCCAATGTTGAAACATGCCTCAACGATACACTTCTCATCCTGACTGAGCAGCGCCGAAGAATCAGCCCTCTCTCCAAGGACAAGACCAAGGGCGCCCAGAAGAATTGATTTTCCGGCTCCGGTTTCACCCGTTATAATGGTAAAACCTTCACCGAACTCCATGTTCAGATCCTTAATGATGGCATAGTTCCTTACCGTGAGTCTGCGCAGCATCAGGAGGGAATTAACTGTTGGAAGTCAGTATCTTTTTATATTTGGTCTCGTTTGCAGGGTCAATCTCGGTCAGCACCTGCACCACCCTGTTCTTTTCCTCGGGGAAAGCCTGTGAAAAAATATTGACAATCTCGTCTGCCTTCGCATCAAGCACCACGGTCATATAGTACATGAACGGGTCAGGCCGTTGCCTGTATACTTCCTGTAGCCTTCTGAGACTCTCATAAATCTCTGTCCGCGCCCGGGTCATATCTGACTCCATCCGGTCAAGTCCTCTCAGATGATAGAGATAAATGAACTGCCTGACACCCGAATATTCACTGTCGAGAATATTTTTTACCAGCCAATACCGGTTTCTGTTTCTCGAACCGTCATATGGTTTCCAGCCCTGTTCAGGGGCATTCTGGGCATTGATGACAATCTTTTCGGCAACCTGGAAATAGGGGGTTCCGCCTCCCTGTGAATAGGTATCAAAATCCATCCCGATCAGAAGATAGGCGTAGTATGCCAGCACCGACACAAGGTTGCTCGTGTGGCTGTTCGGATTGAACTCCAGGGGCTGGAACTCCACATACCTGAATTGAAAATTGTTATCCACGAAGTTGAGCACGGTAGACTTATAAGTGGTGTTGTAAACCGGCCTGCTGAGCTGTATCTGTACAGTGCCGCGGAACTCATCTGCCGAAAGCTGCTCATCAAGGTTGATCAGCAGGTTGCATTCGATCCTCTCTGAAAAGCTGAAGATATTGTCAGTCCAGACCATGCTGTTCATAAATTCGTAAATATCACGCTGCATGTTCTGAAAAACCTCACGGTTCGAACCCTGGATTTTCTGAGCCGACACCTGCACGTTGCAGTACAGCTCCTGCGACACTGCCGTTCCGGCAGCCAGTGCCATCAGCAGTGCCGCCACGAGAAGTTTTGTTTTTACCGGTTTGATCATAAGCCTTCAGCGAATCAGTGAAATGATTTTCTTCAGTATGTCCAAAGCTACTTCGTCCTTCGTTTTCAGTTCAAATTTATCAATATTATCGTTACTGTCAATGATGGTTACCCTGTTGGTATGGTGGCCAAATCCGGCTCCCTGATCCTTCAGTGAGTTGAGGATTATCAGGTCAAGGTTTTTCCTGCGGAGCTTACCCTTTGCGTTCTCCAGTTCATTGTCCGTCTCCAGCGCAAATCCGGCCAGCAACTGGCCCTTTCTCTTCATCTTCCCGAGGCATGCGGCGATGTCATCGGTGGGTTTCAGCCTGATGACCATATCATCATCACCTCTTTTTACCTTTGTTTCATGGCGGTGCTCCGGGGTGAAATCGGCTACGGCGGCAGCAAGGATGGCAATATCGCAGGTGCTGAATGCTGCCACAGTTGCTTCCTTCATCTCTGCCGCAGTGGTTACGGGAACAATGGTGATGGCTCCGGAGCGGGGCTTAATACTGACAGGTCCCAGGACCAGCGTTACATCTGCACCCATCGCGGCAGCTGCCTCGGCAAGCGCAATACCCATGCGGCCTGAAGAATAATTGCTGATATACCTGACCGGATCAATCGGTTCAACGGTAGGCCCCGCATTGATGAGAACCCTCCTGCCCTTCAGCGGCTGTTCACCTGTTTTTTTTTTTGAGAGGAACTCCCTGAGTTCTCTTACTATTACCTCCGGCTCGGCCATACGGCCCTTGCCATCAAGTCCGCTGGCAAGCTCGCCGGTATCAGGCTCAATGATGTGATTGCCAAATGACTTCAGCCTCTCAATATTACTTATTGTTGCCGGGTGTGCCAGCATATCCATGTCCATTGCCGGGGCAAGGAAGACCGGACACCGTGCCGAGAGATATGTGGTCAGGAGCAGATTGTCTGCAATGCCTGCGGCCATCTTTCCAATGCTGTTGGCAGTTGCCGGAGCAATAAGATAAAGATCTGCCCAGAGACCCAGGCTGATATGACTGTTCCATCGTCCGTCTTCCGGATCGAAGAAATCCGATATAACCGGATTCCTTGAAAGGGTGGCCAGGGTCAACGGTGTGATAAACTCCTTTGCCAGCGGGGTCATCACAACCTTTACCTCAGCACCTTCCTTAACAAGCAACCGGATGATGACAGCAGCTTTGTAGGCTGCTATACCTCCGGTGACTCCAAGCAGTATTTTCCTGCCTTCCAGCATGTTGCCAGTTATTTCCTCTGCTTCTGCTCCTTGTCAGGATTGCGGTAATATATCTTATCTTCCTCAAACTCGGAAAGAGCGATAAGTGTAGGCTTCGGCAGCCTCTCGTAAAACTTTGATATCTCTATCTGTTCCCTGTTCTCGAAAACCTCTTCCAGATTGTCATTGAATGAAGCAAACTCTTCCAGCTTTGAGTTCAGTTCCTGCTTCATCTCAACCGATATCTGATTTGCCCTTCTGCTGCAGATAATGACGCTTTCGTAAATATTCCCCGTCTGGGCATCGAATTTGTCAATATCCCTCGTAATGGTTGTCAGGGGCGCATTTATCTTTTTGTAATCCATTTTTATATTGATGATTTCAGTTGTTTTCAGTCTGTTTCACGGCTGGGTCCGCCTTCAGGTACTTTGTCGTGCTTTCAAATATCCTGTTCACATCCTTCGTGAATTTGCTCTGAGGGTACTCTTCTATAAACGAATAATACTCGTCAAGTGTTGTCTGGTAGCGCTCAACCTTTTTCTCGGGAACACTGTTCACGGCAAGGAGGTAGAGGGCATCAAGCTTGAGAAACATAAGCTCCTCCCGGTATTTTGTCTCAGGATACTCCTTCAGGCTGTTTGCCAGTGATACTGTTGCTGCGCGGTATTCCTTAAGGTCATAGTAGAGCCTGGCGCTCAGGTATGATTTCTCGACCAGCTTTTCCTGAAGCTCAAGAATTTTTGCCTTGCATTCATCATTATGGGTGCTTGTCGGATATCGCTGCATGAATATCGTAAAGCTCTCAATTGCCTTCCTGGTGTTTGCCTGATCAAGCTCAGGCCTGGGACTCTGGTAATAATCGCACAGGGCTGACAGGTAGGAAGCTTCCTCGGCATTGTTGCTGCCAGGATAGGTGTCGGCAAACTCCTGGTAAAACCTCCCTGCCATCATATAGTCGCGAATCCTGAAATGTGCCTGGGCATTGATCCAGTTGAGCTGCTCAGCATGATCGGTAGCCCTGTATCTGGGCAGAATCTGTGAGAGAAGCTCAATAGACCTGATGTATTTGCCATCATCATAATAGTCAAATATCTTTTGTCTTTTGAGCTCGTAGTCAGTACTCTTGAGGAGCTTCTCATACTCACCGCATGAAGTGATGACGAGAGCAAGCATAAAGAATATTATCGGTCTGATCCTCATACCCGGAAATGTTGCGCAAAATTACTCTTTTTTTTCATTGATTGACCCAATCTGCCACAAAAGTGCACCAATAATTGAAACAGAGTAGTTAAGAGAGTGTTAATTCCGCGAAACAAATAGGTATAAATAGGTACTTTGACGGTGCAATGTTTTTGATAATTTTGCGTGCAATAATCAAAACTATACTGACGTGGATATTTTCGACAAGATCAGAAAGAACCGTGGTGCGCTCGGACAGTACCAGGAACAGGCAGACGGATATTTTATGTTCCCCAGGCTTGAAGGGGAGATAGGGCCCCGCATGAAATTCATGGGCAAGGAGGTGCTTAACTGGAGTCTCAACAACTATCTGGGGCTCGCCAATCATCCTGAGATACGAAAGGTTGACGCCGAGGCTGCAGCACAGTACGGACTGGCATACCCGATGGGTGCCAGGATGATGTCAGGCCAGACAACCATGCACGAAAAATTTGAGGCAATGGCTGCCGAATTTGTCGGAAAGGAATCCGCATACCTGCTCAACTTCGGTTACCAGGGGATGGTCTCCATAATAGACAGCCTTGTCGGCAGGCATGATGTCATAGTGTATGATTCCGAATCACATGCCTGCATCATGGACGGACTGAGAATGGTTCTCGCCAAAAGGTTTGTGTACGCTCACAATGACATGGAAAGCTTCGAAAAGCAGCTCCAGCGTGCACAGAAAATCGTTGCAGAAACCGGAGGAGGAATCCTGGTCATCACTGAGGGTGTCTTCGGCATGGCTGGTGACCTCGGAGCACTTGACAAGATTGTCCCCTTCAAAAAGAAATACAAGTTCCGCCTCCTCGTTGATGATGCCCACGGCATCGGCACCATGGGCAGAACCGGAGCCGGCACCGGCGAACACTTCGGCGTTCAGGACCAGATAGATGTCTATTTCGCGACCTTCGCGAAGAGCTTCGCAGGAATAGGCGGATTCGTCGCCGGCGACAAGGAAGTGATCAGCTACCTGAGATTCAACCTTCGTTCGCAGATCTATGCCAAGTCACTCCCGATGGCCATGACTATCGGAGCCATCAAGCGCCTCGAGATGATGAAGAACAATCCTGAGCTTCGTGAGAGACTGTGGGAGATTACCAACGCTCTTCAAAAGGGCTTCCGGGAGGCCGGCTTTGACCTCGGCCGCACACAGTCGCCCGTAACCCCGGTCTTTTTCAATGGTGAACTGGAACAGACAACATACCTTATCAGGGACCTTCGCAGGAACTACGGCATCTTCTGCTCCGTTGTAGTCTATCCGGTGGTGCCCAGGGGAGTCATAATGCTCAGGATAATACCTACTGCAGTTCACACGATGGAGGATGTCAATTATACTATCCAGGCCTTCAAGGAGGTGAAGAAAAAGCTTGATGCCAACGTCTACCCGAGTGATAAGATAGCAGACTTCAGGAACTGATCCGCCTCACGCTATTGGGGTATGCGGGCTGGTTTTCTGATGACAGGCAGACCGGAGGATATGGTTGATGTTCTAAAGTGTCAGAAATTGGGATTGTAAAACCGGCTTATGGCACCCATGTAATACTCAATCCATCCTTGTGCAATATTCTGGTAGTCTTCCACCGGTATATTTGTATGCACAACGGTTACTGCCGTTTTTCCTCCGTTGCCATTTATGGTGATTGTAACATGTGATTCAACTTCACGGTCACCAAAATACCACTCCTGCACAACCTTCCTGTTCGGCACAAGGTCAATTATACGTCCGCATATATCGCCGTCCCACATATTGAACTCCTCTCCTGCCTTCGAAGGCATTATGGCCGGGTAGCCCGACCAGAGTTCAATTGTGTACGGATTTGTCAGTGCGGCATAAATGTCAGATGGCTCAGCATTTATATGAAATGTTTTCTTGAAATTTCGCATGGCAGGCGTTTGTTTCCCCTTTTTATCAATTCATTTTTTAATGTCCCTGTTCCGCGAGATATCTCTCAGCGTCAATTGCCGCTTTACAGCCGCTTCCGGCAGCAGTGACAGCCTGTCTGTAGACACGGTCAGCCACATCGCCTGCGGCGAACACCCCCGGCACACGCGTACGTGTTGATCCCGGATCGGTGATTATGTATCCTGTCTCATCGGTTTCCACCCATGGCCTGAACACATCCGAGTTTGGCGTATGCCCTATGGCCAGGAAGAATCCGTCAATGTTTATGCTGAACTTCTCCTCTTCAGGCGTTCCCCTGCCTCTGACAACAACAGCGCCCTCAACTCCTCCTGTTCCGAAAAGGTCCTCAACCTGGCATTTCCACAGGACCTCTATATTTGGTGTATTCATCACCCTTTGCTGCATGGCCTTGCTGGCCCTCAGCACATCACGTCTTACAATCATGTAAACCTTCCGGCAGAGGCCTGCCAGGTATGTTGCCTCCTCACATGCCGTGTCACCGCCTCCGACCACTGCCACATCCTTTCCGCGATAGAAGAATCCGTCACAGGTGGCGCAGGCTGAAACACCCATACCGGCATATTTCTTTTCACCAGGTATGCCTAGATACTTCGCCGTGGCGCCGGTTGCAATAATCACGGTATCTGCCTCTATCTCCACGCTGTCGTCAAAAGTAACCTTTAGCGGCTTCCCCGAGAAATCTGATGATGTTGCTATTCCAAACCGTATCTCCGTTCCGAATCTTTCACACTGTTTGCGGAGATCTTCCATCATCACGGGGCCGGTGACACCATCAGGGTACCCCGGGAAGTTGTCAACCTCTGTGGTGGTGGTAAGCTGACCGCCCTGCTGCAACCCGGTGTAGAGCACCGGTTTCAGGTTTGCACGGGCAGCATATATGCCTGCAGTGTATCCTGCCGGCCCGGAGCCAATGATAAGGCATCTTGCCTTTTCGGTCGCAGTGGCAGGCTTCTTCTCATCACTGCCTGTCTCAAGCGGTTTGAAAAACTGCATATTGCTATTTTCTCTGTTAAGACGACAAAAATAGCAAATAAATGTAACCGATATCAAAAAGTGATAATTATGTGTCCGGGAGACACTACTAAAATGGTTGAATCACTGCCACCTGCGCTCTTTCCGGAACCTGTTCCGTTCATCTCCTCACGGATGAACTGCCCTGCAGCCAGTTCGCTGTCAAACTTCATCGATGCAATGGTATCCGTGCCATGCCTTATCAGCAGGGCGCTGTACCCGGAAACCCTGCCAAGCTTTTCAGACAGTCCGGGAATGCCGTTATAGACTCCAAGAGGGCCTCTGACCAGTACCGCACCCCTCATTGTATCATCATCGAGGACATCCTTATAGAAACTGCGAGGGTCAAATGATGGTTCCGCAATATTTTCAATCATCAGCCTGGCCAGATCAGCGGTGCGTTTCTGATCATCGTCGCTGCCGGTATCATTGATTATGCTGACGTAATATGGCCCCTTGCAGAATTGCAACTGGTAAGCCGAACGGCACAGGTGCTCCGTCAGCCTGGCACCTCCGTTGCAGCGGAAACGCGAGACGGAGAATATGCCAAAAGCAGCTTCATGGTCCTTCATCCGGTACACTTCGGCCCTGATGTCACTGCCTTCAATCACAAGCTCAGTAACAAGCAGCGTATCAAAACCATACTCCAGGTACAGCTCTGCTCCACCGTTTATGTAACCATACAATGATGTCTCGGTAAAAACCCTGCTCCGGGCCGATTCAATCCCATTCATCCCGGCAAGTGCGCGGGGTACGACAACAGACTGTGCCCCGGCAGAGACCGTGATGATGACGGCTGCCGCAACTGCAAGCACTTTTCCTGAAAGCATCTCAGACATAAATATCCAATAGTTTTATCCCGGTATCACTATTTTTCCGGTCTCACCTTCCATCCCGGTCTCACCATTTATACCGGTATTACCTTTTATCCCAATATTACCTCCCTCAGCTCGATCTTCTCCCTGTCGGCAACACCCAATGACAGCTTCTCCGCCTGCAGCATGAATTCCAGTCCCTGCGGTGTGGGTGCTTTCTGAAGCCCTTCGGCAATCCTCCTGGCGATAACAACATCAAACCCGATACGGTCAACTGCAACAGGATCGGATCCGGTAATAATGGTGTGATAGTCACAGAAGAACTGCGGGTTGGCACCAGGACCACCGTTGAAACATCCCTTGATGCCGTCAACGATGTTCAGAACAACCTTGTCGCGCAGAGGCGCAAAGGCACATACCTGGGCGCATGTCTCGTTCCACAGCTTCGCATGAAGCCTGCCCGTATTAGAGACAGACCCAAAGGCAAGGTTTTTAAGCGCCAGTGTCACCGTCATGCCGGCATTTTTAAGTATGGGGATATTGATGATCCTGTCAAGCTCCTGCGTTACAATTTTGGTAAAGTATGAATACTTGCCTCCGTTGACCATGTAAGGCATGGTGTACTCGTCATACTCACCCTCAACGTCAGCCCAGTAGTACCAGTCGCGGTCAATCATATGCTCACCGTAGAGCTTGCCGTCCTTGCCGTAGTAGAGACCCTCCTTATCCATCTGTTCGGTACCTGTGATGCGTATTCCCGGGTAGTTTTCCTGTGTGAATCCCACATCTGTCAATTCAAACTCACGACGATCCCATATTGTAAGCTGCGATCTCTTTATGCCGCTCTCCTCAAGCTGGGCTATCACCGCCCTCACCACCTCATGGCTGGTGCTGAGGCTCTTTCCTGCCACCGGGTTTACCTTGAGGCCGATTCTTTCGCCCGGTTTGACAAATTTCCTCCAGGCCTTTTTCAGTTTTTTCTCTCCTGTCAGTTCGAGCATCGAGCGTGCTATCATGTCATATACCTCCTGCTCCACTATGAGGTTATCCCTGACTGAACGGCTGTTTTTCACCATAACCACGCGTCCGGGATAGAGACCGGGCATCGAATTCGGACCCCTGGCAATCTTTGCAGCATCAGCTATGTTGGTGTCAGGTTTGTCCTGCTGAGTCTCCCGGTCAGCATTCTCCGGGTTCACAACACTGGCAGCGGTGGCCGTTGCGGCTCCCATTGCCTGAGCTACCGGTGCTGCTGCAGCGGCTGCGGCTCCTGCACCCGCCAGGCGCAGGAAGTTACGGCGATTGACCTGATTCATGATTCTTCTTTGTGAGATGATAACGTATTTAAAGGACAAACAAATATAAATGTTTGTACCGGTGCGTCATATTTCATTTTTTATGCCGGATAGCAGGCCTCAGCTTTTTTTGCATAATCAGAATTGTTAATTAATTTTGCACCGCTTTAAAAGCACGGGATGTAGCTCAGCCCGGTTAGAGTACTTGTCTGGGGGGCAAGGGGCCCCGGGTTCAAATCCCGGCATCCCGACTGAGCAGAAAAAATCCACCCGCCGGAATTGGCGGGTGAATTTTTTGCTTTTAAGGGTGACCGGAAAGCGCCTGTTTCCGGGAAAGTCTCTCCAATGCCTTCTACTCCCTGTTATTGGTGTACCGGGTAATTATCTGATCACGGAGTTCAATGAACATCTTCGTTACGGCGTTCATCTTCGCGTCAGAGTATGCGGTAAGGAACTTCCTTGCAGTTTCCGGATTCTTTTTATACATCTCAAGAGCCTCCTT
>WXFE01000174.1 GCA_009881065.1 Bacteroidales bacterium
GTACTTCTTCAGTTTTGCATCCACGGTTCTCAGGGCCGTACTTTCCGGAATTTCTATCTCCGCGAGGAGCAGGCCATCAGGATTATCAAGCCGGATATGGATTATTCCTCCTGCCGGCGATGAGGCGTTGACACGGACTGACTTAAGCTTTTTCCTGCCAAAATCCACTGCATTGTATGAGATCCAGCTGTTTTGTCCCTTTAGTTCTGCAGACCATCCCAGGAAAGTATTTGTGGTATCAATGAGTACAACATTGACACCTGTCGGGCTTACCTGGCTGAAGCGGTCGATCTCGATTGTGGTTTGTGCACCGGTTATTCCCACCCCTCGGTTGGTTGGAATGACTTTCCTGATGGTGCCGTCGTCATTGAAGAATAAGCTGTCGATGCATACAGACCTGTTCTTGTCAAAATTCGGGGAGTAGGCACTGTTATGATAGAAGAGATACCACTGATCATTGTACTGCACCAGGGAGTGGTGATTTGTCCAGGTCCCCATCGGGGTTTCGTCCATGATAACTCCCGTCACTCTGAAAGGCCCGAGGGGATTGTCTCCAATTGCATATTCGAGTCTTTCAATTGTATTTTCAACGTGAGGATATGTCATATAATAGATTCCGTTCCTCTCGAAGAAAAAAGGCCCCTCCACAAGCCCTTTTGTCGGGAGATCACCCACAACAACCGGCTCAGATGCGAGTTCAGTCATGTTGTCTTTCAGTTTGGCGGCGAAAATCCTGCCGAGTGAATAATAGATATATGCCTGACCATCCTTGTCGATAAACACGCTCGGGTCTATGCCCATTACATTTGCAATCGGTTCAGGCAGTGGAGTGTAAGGTCCCTCAGGTTTATCCGCTATAGCAACCCCTATACCGAACCCCCGGCCGCTCTTCACATTGGCCGGGAAGTAGAAATAGTACTTTCCGTTTCTTTCTATGCAGTCTGGTGCCCACATGCTGAACGATGTGGGATTCACCCAGGCGACATTCTCCTGACTTACAATGACTCCGTGGTCTGTCCAGTCAGTAAGGTCTGATGATGAGAAGACATGGTAATCTGCCATGCAAAACCAGTCTTTTCGCGGGAAGCTTTCCGGAGCAGGGATGTCATGTGAGGGGAAAAGGTACATTTTCCCGTTGAAGACCCTGGCTGTCGGATCAGCTGTGAACTGGTCCCTAATAACAGGGTTTTGCGAACTGGCGAGGGTGCTGATCAGTAAAACCAGGACTGCAGCAAATAGTCTTAAGTTCTTCATAGTTTTGATAGTTATGTTTTTCAGTTGTTTCTCATTCACCTTCAGTTCTTTCATTTGTTATCCGGAACCAGTCGAAATCAACGAATCCGCCTGGCTCACGGGTGGCATAATTGAACAGCCCGTACCGGTATCCCATGAAATGAGGCATTGAATACTCCATTTTAAGCTGATTGCCAATTGGTTTCCATGTTTTGCCGTCAAGGCTGTAATAAAAGTAAGCTATATCCCTCCGGTCAGTGAAATCACATTCTGCCTTCAGGTAAACCTTTTTTCGCGTCAGCGGAATGCTCTCCACCTCTTCAGGGCTGCCTGACTGTGCATTGACCATGACAACCGATCTGATCCCGTTGCTATATTTAACCCCTACGATACCGTACTTTTTCTGTAGGAGAGCCAGCCCGGCAAAATCACCCTCCTTCATACCCGAAACATCTATAAGTGTTGACCCGGAACATTCAGGACCGAGTGTGCGCTGAGTCAGGGTATTTCTTGCCTGCGTGAAAAGGGTATCAGTTCGCCCGGCAGTCAGCCTGAGAAATCCTTTTCTCTGAGTAACTGACCAGAGGGCATTGTCAGGATTGTGGTTCCATTGCCAGACAAGCGGGAGAGGGGGATCACCCTTTTTCCGTTTGAATTCATCAGGTGCCACTATTCCAGGTATGAGTCCTTTGCCTGGAGGAAGATCAAGCACTTCAGGAACCTTGCCGTCAATGCCGATGACAGGCCATCCGTCCTCCCATCTCATTGGAACGATATATGGTATCCGTCCGACAGAACCGTAATCCCTGAAAAGGTATGCGTACCATCTTCCGTCAGGGGTATCGGTCATTCCTCCCTGGGCGACTCCGAGATCCTGAAAGATGAGCTTTCCTTCCCACGGCCCGTTCAGCCTGTCGGCCCTGTGGACAACTACCGTCCGCATCCCGCCACGTGGCCAGGTTATATTGAAAAGGTAATACCTGCCATTCATCCTGAACAACTGCGATCCTTCTCCCAGTCCGCTGTCAGTTCCCGATGGGGCACTTGCATCTTCAATGATGACCTGGTTGATGCCTCCGGGCCTGACTCCTGACAGGTCAGCGTTAAGCTCCACAAGGGTTAGCTTTTTGTTTCCGTATATGAGGTAAACACGACCGTCATCATCAAACACCAGGGTATGATCATGGAAACTGGGGGTGAATGAGATTTCTTTCCATGGTCCCTTTTCTATATCCTTCGTCGACCAGATATATGTTTTATTGGTTGTTGAGGAAAAGGTAGATACGTAGAAGGTCTCATTATGATACCTGATACAGCTGGCCCATGAGCCTCTCCCATAGGCATTCCTGCCGTCAATGAGGTTCAGCGCATCATTATCGCCAAGCGTATTGTAAGCATAATTGACTAATTCCCAGTTGACCAGGTCATTGGATTTCATGACAGGCACGCCGGGAGACATGTGCATGGTGGTGCTGGTCATATACCATGTGTTCCCGACACGTATTATTGACATGTCGGGAACATCAGCCCAGATTACCGGATTCCGGGCATGGTCTTTCTGGCCGGTGACTGTTATACAGTGAAGGAGATTGATTAATACTATCAGGATGAAACAATTTCTCTTCATAATCATTGTTATATGCCGTTTTTAACTGGAACAGTCACTCAATAAGCTATATCATTCAGGATCAGGGCACATCGATGTTGTATCCGAGCAGGGAAAGCATCCTGGCAGCGTACCTTCTTCCGAGTATTCGATATCCTTCAGGGGTAAAATGAAGATGATCGGGTGTTCCGGGGCAACCCTCCGATGATATCACCCAGGAGTTTGGTATTACCTGTGGCAGTGTTGCTATAATGGCGTTCATATCCGCACATATCCCTCCTTCGGCAGCGCTTACCATTTCACCTGCAAGAAATGGCACATTTTCAGGTTGCAGATCAAGGTCCTTCAGCAGGTTCTCATAGACTGTGCGGACCTTTCCGGGCCATGTAGTGTCTCCATTATCCGACTCGCCCTGATGCATCAGTATTCCCTTGATCACGCCATCCTTTTGTGCCAGTTTTGCCATCTCTATCAGGCGTGCATAGGGATTACCGTCGTAGGAATTTATCATAGGGATCATCCATCCCGGTGCAGTTGAGACATACTCCTTGTAGTTCTCCTTGTCAAACAGTTGTATTTTGCAGCCCCCGATTGAGACATTTATAACCCCCACCCTGATATTTTCCGGGAGGTGTTCAATCATGGTCCTGCCAAAATAATCGGCCGGTGACAGCCCGGTACGGCATCTGCAAAGGGGCGGAATGGCCGGATACCAGTTCCCCCTGACTCTTCCGAGGTTCGGACAGTCAAGGGTTTCCATCACCATGAACCTTCCGTCAACGGTTGTGTCCTGTGGCTCAATCCTGGCAGCTCCTTCCATGTTTGACTGGCCAAAGCAGAGGTAGATGTGGAAATCCTGATCCTGTGCAATGACCATGGCGCCTGACAGAAAGAGAGTGACAATAACTATAAACAATAGTTTTGTTTTCATTTTTATGTTCAATAGTTCGGTATATTTTAAAAATGATTACTCATAATTACCTGATTATCAGCCTTGATCATCTTTCTTAAGATGAGTGCTCAAATTGATTATGTGTCTGCAGGCAAAAGCTTGCCGATCTGTTAATGTTGATAATCAGCGATAAAGCGAAAGCAGATTATTAACCTGTCACACTATTTGAATAACAATGGAGCAAATTCATTCAGTGCACGGCGCCAGGTCAGCCATTCGTGTGCTGTACCCTGCGATTCGTGATAGACGATGTTTTTTATTCCATGTGCCTTCAGGGCGTCAACTGCCTCTTTCGGTGTGCGTTCTTCGGTGCCTGTACTGATGAACAGGAGATTCATCTGTTTGTCGAAGGCTGCAGGATCCTTGAATACGCCGTTGAAAGCCTCAGTAATGTTATCACCCGGACGAGAGAAGAAACCGCTGAATGTTCCCATCCATGCAAACTTGTCAAGGTTGGCAAAAACAGTCATCGTGGTCTGGAATCCGCCTCTCGACAGACCGGCCATTGCGCGGTTCTGCCTGTCATTCTTTGTACGGAAAGTTCTCTCGATGAACGGCATCAGGTCCTTGATATATATCTGGGTCACATCGTTGGTAGAGGCTTTGCGGACATCAGAGTTGGTTTTGATGTCACCGCAGTCCATCACCACTATCATCGGAACAGCTTTGCCGGCATGAATCAATCCGTCCATAATATTTGCCATGTGCCCCTGGTTTGACCAGCCGTTTTCATCCTCACCCCAGCCGTGAAGCAGGTACATTACCGGATATTTCTTGTCAGGGTTACTTTCGTATTCAGCAGGAACATAAACATTGCAGTGGCGCTCCATGCCGTTAATTTCCGACCAGTAGTAAAGCGAACGGACGTGTCCGTGAGGGATATCCTTGTTGAACCTGTAATAATCACCTTCGGGTCCTTCGGGAATCTCTATCCCTGATGATTGCCAGTTGCTTCCAAAGTACGAATTCGTGTTCCTGTCCATGACCGGAACGCTGTCGATGAGGATGGCATAATAGTGGAACCCTACCACCTGGGGATCAGAGGTGCATGTCCATACTCCTTTTTCATCCTTGGTCATGCTGTATTTTTTCCCGGCGAGGTCAAGCGCCACATTGTCGGCGTGTGGTGCTACCACTTTGAAGATTGCCTGGCGTGTCTGAGCATTTACAGCCGGGTATTGTGCAAGAAAAGTGTTGGTTGAGGCTGGTTTGTAACCTTCAGGAAGCGGTTCCTGCCGCTGCCCGAACATGCCACCTGCGAACTGGGCAGAGGTAATGCCGCAAATCATCATAGTCAAAAGAAAGAGCGCATTTTTTTTCATGATATAATCTGTATTTGGTTAAATATTTATTGATCCATTACATTTAATTTCTGAAGAGGAACTCATTGCAGAGCGAATCAGCCGTTCCTGCCGCCCGGGCTGTATGCCGGCTTCCGGGCAGCCGATTCTACCTGAACAGCAGCTGGGCAAAATTATACAGGTTGTTCCTCCAGACGGGCCATGTATGTCCGCCCGGATATTCACTGTAGGTATATTCCACATTCAGCTCGTCCAGTTTTTTCATCATTTCCTGGCAATTGTTCCAGGCAATATCCTCTTTGCCTCCCATACTGATCCAGAAGAGTCTCAGGGGACTGATCTTTTCCGGATTGTTTTTAATAAATTCATATTGTTTGCCGGCCAGCTCGTTATGAGCAGGTGCCATCCACCCGGAGCTGAATACCCCCAGGTAAGGGAACATAGCGGCATTATTGATTCCGACATACAGTGTCTGCAGACCCCCCATCGAGAGACCTGCCAGTGCACGGTTGCCGGGGGTTGTTTCTGCACGGTAATTCTTTTCGACGAAGGGGATGATGCATTGGGTGAGCTCTCTTTCGAACATTGCGAGTGCCATCTCTCCAAAGCCCATCGGCCCGCCTGCGTTCCCGTCAGGCATTACAATCAACATCGGCTTGGCCATGTCAGCTGCAATCAGGTTATCAAGAATAAGGTCGGTCTTGCCCTGGATTGCCCACCCTCTCTCATCTTCGCCTCCGCCGTGGAGGATATAGAGAACGGGATATCTCCTGTCACTGTCCAGATCATAGCCTGCCGGCTTGTAAATGTAGAACTGTCGCCAGGTATTGAATACCGTTGAAAAATATCTTTTGATTGCAATCTCCCCGTGAGGGACATCCTTTACAGCATAGTAACCGTCACCGCTGAACGGGACTTCGATCCCGCTGGCCATCCGGCCCATGCCATAAAATGACTCACTGGCAGGGTCAGCCACTGTCAGCCCGTCAACTATGAGGGAATAGTAATGAAATCCTTCTGTCAGTGAATCGGTTTTTACTTCCCAGGTGCCGTCAGCGTTTCTGGCCATCTCATATTTTTTTCCCAGGTCAAGCTGAATTTTTTGTGCACCGGGAGCCTTCAGCCGGAACAGTGCACTGCCGTCAGGCATTATCTGGGGGTACTTTGCACTCCTTACATTTGACGGAGCCGGTGTGCCCAGCGGACTGTACTTATTGAACCTGGTCTTATCCACAGGCTTGAACAGAAGCTGTGAAAACATGTACAAACCGTTTTTCCAGACCTTGAAGTCATGCACGCCGGGTTCGATATAATAAATGTGCGGAACGCCATTGGCCGCAAGATATTCATGTGTTCTCCGGCTGAAAGCCAGGAGACCGTCGTTGTCACCGCATGATATCCATAACACCTTCAACTCCTTTTTTGCCTTCTCAGGGTCAGGCACGAGCTGTTCCGGAGGCTTTGTATTCGGAGCCGATGAGAAACCACCGACCCATGCAAACCTGTCGGGATTCCCGAGACCGAAGTTCAGCGCCTGCCCGCCCCCCATGGATAAACCCGCTATGGCACGGTGTTCACGGTCCCTGATCACCGGATACTTTTTTTCAATGAATGGAATGAGATCATTAAGCAGATCCTTTTCGAACGTTGCAAAAGCCTCCACCTTGTCAGGCGCCATTATGTTGCCGCCGGCACGGTCGTCCTTCATGGCCCTGCCGTTTGGCATGACCACGATCATCGGCTCGATCTTCCCGTCAGCATAAAGGTTGTCGAGGATCACCTGTGGCCGGCCTCCGTTGAGCCATTCCTTTTCATCACCACCTATGCCGTGAAGCAGGTAGAGAACCGGATATCTGTTACGCTTTGAGTAGGAGGGAGGAGTATAGATCAGGGCTTTTCGTGAGGTGCCCACTGTCTTTGAATAATACTTAATGGTATCAATCTTACCATGGGGGATTTCAGCTCTCACGGAGTCAAATCCTGCCGGTGCATGCTTCTCAAAATCCTGTGAACTGGCTGAGAGGGCGAACCCGGCAAGGAGAGCAAGGATTGTTATTAAATTCTTCATTTCTGACTGAATATGAATGTTAACCGGCATAAAAAGTTTCTTTCATTATCTGAAAAGCAGGGGTGCGAACTGGTACAGGCTCCTTCTCCAGGTCAGCCATTCATGAGCTGTACCGGGTGACTCGTAATAGACATATTTTACTCCGCTCTTTTCAAGCATCCGGCGGAAAGCCCCCACCGAACCGGGGAAGGGGTCAGGCTCTTTGGTTCCGAGACTGAGCCAGAACAGGTTTATCTTTTCATTCAGCGCTTTTGCATCACTGAACTTCCCGTTCATGAATTTGCCGGGATCAATCTCCGCGGTACCCGGATAGTTGGAGGTTCCGCTGAATCCGCCTATGTAGGAGAAGAGGTCAAGGTTATTCATCGTTATCTGAATGGTCTGGTTGGCTCCCATTGACAGACCTGCCATGGCCCTGTGGCTGCGGTCAGCCACGGTCCGGTAGCTGGCGTCAATCATCGGAATGATCTCCTTTATCAGAACCTCTTCGAATGCGGTGAAAACTGTTGGCCCTGCCTCTGTTCTTCCGGCACCGGGTGAGGATGGCTGATTCGCTCTTGTAGCATATCCTCTGTCCATTACAATAATCATCGGCACAGCCTTTTTCTCAGCAATCAGGTTATCAAGAATAAGATTGGCCCTGCCCTGTACTGACCAGCCCGTTTCATCTTCTCCCATGCCGTGCTGCAGGTAGAGCACCGGATAACGGGCAGAGAGATTGCTTTCATAGCCGGGAGGGGAATAGACAAAGCAGCGTCTCCATGATCGGGTAATCTCAGAGAAGTACAAATGCTCCCTTACCTGTCCGTGTGGTACATTTTTCAGCGAATAAAAATCCTGGTCTGAGGCCGGTATCTCTACCCCGCTGCCCCAGCGGCCTGCTCCGAAGAAGTACATGCTTCCCGGATCAGGTACCTGTGCTCCGTCAATGACGAGCTGGTAGTAGTGAAATCCCTCATCCTGAGGATCAGATTCACCGGTCCAGACACCTTTATCGTCCTTTCTGAGATCATACTTTTTACCTCCGATGTCCAGTTGTACTCTCAGGGCCTGTGGTGCTGATATGCTTGCACGGACCCGGCCCCGGGAATTTACCTGTGGATACTGTTTCCCGGGCTGGTTCAGGGTTGAGGGTTTAAAATCTTCAACGACGGTCTGCTTTACATCCTGGCCTGAGCAGAGAATGCCGGTTGCCAGTGCAGCCGACAGCAGTATTAAAGATATGTAATTCATCATCTTGCTTTAATGATCATCAATTACCAATTCTGAATGTTTACAAATAATCCTCATCTTCACTCTTTAAACAGCAACTGTGCAAATTCATAAAGGCTTCTTCTCCATGATTGCCATTCATGGCCTGTAAGAGGCGAGACATAGGAGGTGCTTTTTATCCCTGCCTGATTCAGCGCTTCTGCTGCAGCTGCGACCCCTTCAGAGCCTCTTTCACGGCTGCCGTAGCTCATGAACACATGTTTGACATCTGACTTGTCTCTGATTTCGTCAGGGGCTATTGAGCCACCGCTAAAGAGTCCGATGTATGAAAATGTTTCGGGATGCGCCAGGGTGACTGACTTGGTGCACATGGCGCCCATTGACAATCCCGACATCGCCCTGTGCTCCCTGTCAGGAATGGTACGGAAATTTTTGTCAACCCATGGGATCAGGTCCCTGATCATCAGTTCGGCATATTTGTCAAATGAAAAGCGGGGGCGTACAGTTGTGACAGGAGCACCGGGAGCCTGCGTTGCCTGTTGAGCCGCTCCGGGTGCAGGTGTGGCTGCCGGGGCAGTGGCAGGACGCGGGAGCATGGGGAATTGAGGCCCCACAGCGCTTGTTTCCATGACAACAATAAACGGCTTGATCTTTCCTTCTGCAATCAGATTATCAAGGATGAGGTTTGTGCGCCCCATCTCAATCCAGACCCTTTCATCCTCACCGCCACCATGTTGAAGGTAGAGGACGGGGTATCGGGCTTTGATATTCTGATCATATTCCGGTGGAGTATAAACAAAGATATGGCGCCATGACCCGGCTACTTCCGAATAGTAATTCTTTATCAGGACATTCCCGTGTGGCACATCCTTCAGTTGATAAAAACCGCCATCAGGGTCAGGTATTTCAAACCCGTTGCACATATGGCCATAACCCATGAATGCATTGGTAGCCGGATCAACCACCACAGCTCCGTCAACTATCATCCAGTAGTTGTGATACCCCTTATCCTGCGGCTCACTGGTGTAAGTCCATACTCCGTCACTCCCTTTGATCATATCATATGCAACGTTAACTATTGAGACCTGCACCTTTTGTGCATCGGGAGCATTAAAACGGAACGTAACCCTTGAGTCAGCCTCAATGCGCGGGTAGCTGGCGCCGGAGAGGTTATATGGCGAGGCGTGAGCCGTGTCAGCATTGAAAACGTTCGATGCCTGTCCTGACTGGGCAACACAGGTCAGGCCTGCTGACAGGCATATCAGCAGACAAATGGCAAATGTTTTTTTCATCATCGTATAGCTTTGATTTTTAAGGTATGACGGAACCCACATGCCTGAAAAATACATCAACAGGTGTTTGTGCATTTGATACATATGGGTTTCATTATTATCTCCTGTCAGGTTTGTAAATTCCCGGATCAAAAATGAAGACAGGCTTTCAGACAATATTTTTACAATGTTCTTCAGTTGATCTGTTTCAGTTAAGTTAATCCGGGATTTATAGCCCGTAATGGTGTAAAACTCCTAATAAAAAGTCTGAAACAGATTCATTTTTTGTGCAAATAGTGACTGAAAAATTAAAGTTGACCCTGTAAGAGTTTAAAAAAGCATAATTGAGAGGAGTGGAATGCAAAAAACGGTCATGGCACTGGCGGATGCCATAATCGGGCTGGCCGGTTTTGAAATACGGTTTACTTTATCTTTCTGGCAAACTGCGAGGGTGAAATACCGAATTGCTTCTGGAAGCTTGTGGCAAAATATGAAGGAGAGGAGAATCCTACCAGATATGATATCTCATTTATTCTGAAATTGCCTTCTGCCAGCAGCTCAGCTGCCTTCTTCAGCCTTGTAAGCCTGATGTATTCAACAGAGTTGAGGTCAGTGAGTGCCTTTACCTTCCTGTAAAGAGTAGAGATACTTATTCCCATTAACTCTGATATTTTCTCCACGCTAAGATCAGTTTCGGCAATATTGTCAAGGAGGATGGAATTCAGTTTTTTAAGGAAATCCTCATCAGTTTTGTTCAGGGCAACCGACCTGAAATGTGCAAGCGGAGAATTGATGAAGTTCTGCTGTTCCCGCCTTCTGTTTCTTATAAGATTAAGTATCTGAGCCATTAAATGCTCAGTGGAGAATGGTTTTTCAATATAGGCATCAGCGCCGGAGTCAAGGCCCTCAATCTTTGCATTGACGTGAACAGAGGCTGTAAGCAAAATGACGGGAATATGGCTGAACTCCATGGTAGATTTGATCTCCCGGCATAGTTCATATCCGTTCATGACCGGCATAATCACATCACTTACAACCAAAATGATGTTAAACTTCCTCAATGCTTTAAGAGCCTCTTCTCCATTATGGGTCACGATCACATTGTATTCACCTGATAATTCCCTGGCTATGAATCTGCTCATCTCAACCTCGTCTTCCACAAGGAGCAGGTTCTGACTGTTTTCTGCAGGGGAGCTGAATACCTCAAACTCTTTGTTTTCAGCAAGGTTTGCGTCTCCTTCTGCAATTTCTGTCATACTGATCGTTTCTTCCTGGAATTTGGGTAGTTCAAGGACAAACGAGTTTCTGTCGGTCACTGAAGTGTCAAGATAGAGTTTCCCATGGTGCAGCTCAGCTATTGCGCGGGCGAGAGACAATCCCAGACCAGTGCCCTTTTCACCCGGTTTGTTGGAGTTAAGCTGGTAAAAAGGTTCAAAGATCTTTTCGGCCAACTCACCGGGGATCAGATTGCCGTCATTGGTTACCCGTATTCTCACGGCACCATCCTTCTCTGAACCCGGCTCAAGAAAGATGTCGACAGATGATCCGGCAAACTTTATTGCATTCGAGAGCAGATTGCTTAAAATCTTTATTATTGCTTCCCTGTCAATGGCAAGCTCGTAATGATTCACCGGCGAATTCAACCTCACAGATATCTGCTTTTCTTCGCCGTATGGCAGGAACAGGTTAAATACTGATTCCACAAGCTCGTACAGGTCAGTCCTGATGAAATTAAGTCTCAGCATTTCCTTCTCTGTCTTCCTGAAATCAAGCAACTGGTTGGTAAGAGTCAGAAGCCTGTCAGTATTCTTTCTGATGATCCGGAGATTCTCCTCATGATCATCCAGGTTTTTTGAACCAGCCTTTAAGATTCTGTCGAGCGGACCCTTGATGAGCGTCAAGGGAGTCCTGACTTCATGGGTTATGTTGGTAAAGAAGTTGATCTTGGCATTTAGTATTTCCCTCTCCATCCCGGCTTCAATGGCTTCTATTTTCCTTTGATTTTCAGCAGCTTTTCTTTTCAGATAGGTGATTATCAGAAAGTAGCCGATAATGGCAGCAGTGATCAGGTAAAAGATGTAAGCAGGCAAAGAGAACCACCATGGGGGAGATATCCTGATCCTCATGCTGGCTTCGGTATTGCTCCATATATCTCCGTTGGTTGATGCAATGACCCTGAATCTGTAATCTCCGGGAGCCAGATTTGCGTAATTTACTTTATGGTCGCCTGACATCTCTGTCCAGTCAGGGTCAGCGCCCACCATCATGTACCTGTATTTTGTGAGACCGGGGCTTGTAAAACCTGGTGACACAAACTCAATGTTCAGCGATGACTGATTATGCTTCAGTGAGATTCTGTCAGTAACAAGTATTGACTTTGAATCAGGAGAACCGGCCGGATTACTGAGATACTCTTTGCCATTGACAATCAAATTGGTGAAATATACCGGGGGGTTATATGTGCTTTCCTTTATGTCTGCATGATTGAATGTCAACAGTCCGTTCACCATCCCGAAATAGAGCCTGCCATTCTTGTCCTGATAGGCGGAATTATAACTGAAGGTGTTCCCCAACAGGCCCTCGTGTCTGGTATATGTGGTAAATTTACCTGTCGGAGGTTCATAGCGCAGCAATCCCCTGGTGGAAGTTATCCACATCTGACCATGACTGTCCTGAAGGATGGCACAGTATATTGCAAACTCAACATCCCTGCCCGGAATGAACCGGGTGATGGCGGAGGTTGCCGGATCAATATAGCTGAAGCCGTTTCCTTCCGTAGTAAACCAGATGTTATGATCCTTATCCTCATATAACGAGGTTATATAATCATTGCTGATATTACTGTAATCACCGGCATCAGATTTCACCTGTTCGCAAACGTGAGATTTTGCGTTATACCTGAACAAACCTCTTCCGTATGTTCCTATCCAGATGGTTCCCCTGGTATCCTCATAAAGGGCATGTATGAAAGCGCCAGGCGCTACTGAATCAAGAAGAGTGAAGGCAGAGGTCTCCCTGCTGAACCGGTACAACCCTGAGAAGCTGCCCGCGTAGACAGTTCCGTCAGCCGTCTTCAGGAAAGTTATGAAAGAGTTGGTTTTCAGATTCAGGGCAGGGTCTTTGACAGTGAAGTGATGCCTGATCTTTTCTGTCTCCAGATTCAGTACGTAAATGCCGTTGTCATACGTCGCGACCCATAGCATGTCATTGTCAACCAGCAATCCCTGGGTATTCCGGCTGTTTACCCGTGAGGGACTGTTCCCGTAGTAAGAGTAGAAAACAGCGCTCTTCGGATCAAATCTGATCAGCCCGGCATCTTCCGTACCTATCCAGATATTGCCGTATGAGTCAGCCCTGATCTCCCTTACCACGTTACCGGTCAGTGAACCGGGTAATCCGGTCGGATAAAACTTTTCGAAAGGCTTGGTTACCTGTGGAAGATAATTGACCCCGCCATAAAATGTCCCTGCCCAGATGCCCCCCTCCCTGTCGCGGTAGAGGAAACGGATTGCGTTATTTGAAAGAGAGTAAGGATCTGTCGGTACCATCTGGAGGGATTTCACAAACCCCGTTTCAAGATTATAGATATGAATGCCTGACTCTGATCCTATCCAGATGTTTTTATTTTCAAATAGCTGTATAGTGTTGATTATAATTTCGTTGCGCAACCGGTTGTCTTGCGGGAACAGAGTGGTTACCTTACCCGAGTTGGGTTCAAACAACCTGAGGCCTGCGGTATTTGTTGCAACCACAAATCCGTAATTACCGGCCTCCACAATCTCACCAAGGGTAACCGAGGTGATCTCATTGTCAGTAAGGATTCTGAAGCCGGTGAAGTCATCAGTTCTGGGATTGTATTCATAAATAGATCCGTCATCAGCGGAGATCCAGAGATCACCTGCATTTGTCAGTGTGAATCTGTTGGGCAGGAAGTACTCGCTCCCCGGATAATATGTCAGTTGACCGGTTTGCTTGTTGTACTTGTAAGTTCCGTCAAAAGTGGCAAGCCAGATATTATTGTTGTCATCGGCAGCTATGTCCACCACAGCCATGTCAATCTGATACTTGTCATTTTCAATCGTACCGAAGTAATCATTGTCAGGCAGATAATAACAGATACCCCTGGCTGTTCCGATCCATATCCATCCTTCATTATCCTCGCATAAGGCCAGGATAAAGTTGTTCGGGAGGCTGTTTGATGCTGTCTGGTTATGGCTGTAGATCCTGAACTGAGTGCCGTCAAAACGGTTAAGGCCTTCCTTCGTGGCAAACCACATAAAGCCTCTCCGGTCCTGAATGCCTGCCATCACTGTATTGCTCGACAGGCCGTTGTCATTTGTGTACTGTCTGAAGTAATACGGCCTGCCATCAGCAGGATTCAGGAATAATGTGAGAGATAATATTATCAGAAGTCTCTTCACCTGTCAATATTTTACATAAAAAACCGGGGTACGAAAGTTAGCAAAATATCCCCGAACTGCTTCCGGAAAAGAGTGCCGGCACTTTGTAAACATAAAATTTTGTTACTTTCGCATTCTTGCGCAAGATGCAGCGGAATCTGGTGCTGGTTTTTAAGTGAAAGAATATTAGTGATTTAATTTCCGGGGTTATTTGTCCGGGACAATGCAGAGATGAATAATTGATATTTTGAACCGATATAAACACAAACATTTTAAAGATACGTTATGAGCATTAAAACCAAAGCATTACTATTCGGGGTTGGATTATTATTTCTGGCCGGGCCGGTGTTGCACGCACAACCCGAGAGACCCTTTCGTCAGATGGACGATCCCACAAAACTTGATACTGTAAGAAGCATTGCTGGTTACTTTACACCGGCAACAAAATCGAAAAAGTCACCTGATGCTGATGGTTTCATTCAGCGCTGGTTGCTGCTTGAGCCAATCAGTAAGCCAAACTTTACCAATACTGTTTTTACAGACAGTTACCTCAGGAAAGCGTTTGATACCCTCTATTTCCCGGATCAGTTTACAATTCTTCCAAAGAATGGTGAAAAGGTAAGAGTTGGAGACAACGAGCTTACATGGCATGCATTGGACAGCAAAAACTTCAATGTTAAACTGTTCCGTTTTGCCTATGGATTGCATAAACAGGTGTATGGTGTGATCTTCTGGGCGGTAACAATTGTTAACAGTCCGGAGGAAGTTAAGAACGTGAGGATGGCAGTAGGGTCAAATTCCGCATCCATGTGGTGGCTGAACGGGGAGGAAGCAGTATTGCTTTCCGGCGACAGGCGAATGGTTATGGATGATTGTGTGTCTCCCCGCCTGACGCTTAACAAGGGGAAAAATATAATCCGGGGAGTTGTAATCAATGGCCCTGGAATGAGTGATTTCTGTGTTCGTTTCCTGGATGAGAATGGAGAACCGGTAAGAAACCTGACCATTACCGGTAAATAGTGTCATTCAATCATGTGGATCGCATCATTCCTTTAAAAACAATATCGTATTATGATGAAAACAAAAATTATAGAATTGAGTGCAATAGCCCTGATATCAGTTTGTTTTGCGGCAACAGCAACAGCACAGTCTGGCAAACCTTTCATACATGATCCGTCAACCATCATGGAGTGTGACGGGAAGTATTACACCTTTGGAACAGGCGGAGGCGGTTTGATATCGGAAGATGGCTGGATATGGAACAGCGGTGCAGTAAGGCCGGGAGGCGGAGCCGCACCGGATGCAATGAAAATAGGCGATCGTTATCTTATAGTTTATGGCGCTACAGGCGGTGGCCTGGGTGGCGGACATAACGGGAGAATACTTACAATGTGGAATAAGACGCTCGACCCGCAATCTCCCGATTTCCAGTATTCGGAACCCATCCTGGTTGCCCAGTCCGACGGCATTGAAGATAATGATGCAATCGATCCGGGCCTTCTCCTTGATCCGAATGATGGACGGCTCTGGTGCTCCTACGGAACCTATTTCGGGTTTATCCGTCTCATAGAACTTGATCCGCAGACAGGAAAGCGCGTGGAGGGGAATAAAGCCATTGATATTGCCATTGACTGTGAAGCAACAGACCTGGAGTATCGTGACGGGTGGTATTACCTCCTTGGCACGCACGGAACATGCTGTGATGGTGCAAACTCGACATATAATATTGTTGTCGGACGCTCCAGGAGTGTGACCGGCCCATACCTCGACAATATGGGGAGAGACATGCTCAGAGGCGGAGGTAAAATGGTGCTGTCTGCAGGAGGCAGGCTGATCGGACCGGGCCATTTCGGACGGCTGATTCTCGAAGAGGGGGTCGAAAAGATGTCATGCCATTATGAAGCGGACCTTGACCAGAGTGGCCGCAGCGTACTGGGCATCCGTCCGTTGCTGTGGAAAGATGGCTGGCCTGTTGCCGGGGATATCTTCAGGGAAGGAACATATGAAATTGAGTCTGTGAGAAGAGGATATGCTTTGGAACTGACAGTGGATTTTATAAGAATGCCCGGAAGGATGCGCGGGTTTCGTCCCGACCCTGATGAACCGATAATTTCCATTCCTTCACAGGAACTGGCCGATGTAATTCACACATGGCCGGCCGGAGAGATTGACGTAAGGATCGGAGATTACATGAGCCGCCCGCATCAGCAATGGACTATTACGGCAGTGCCTGACGCAGGAGGGTATCTTGGAGGCCCGTATTACAGGATTGTCATAGCAGGGACAAACCGTGCGCTGGCAGCAACTGCTGATGCAGAGGTAATTACTGTTCCTGAATTCACGGGTGCACCGGAGCAGTTATGGCGAATAGATCAGCTGACTGACGGCACATACAGGATTATGCCAAAGGTGGTCCCGGGTTCAGACGAGAACCTGGTCCTTGTATCTGTGGGTGACAGTACGCCTTCACTTGGCAGATTTGACATGAACAGTGACAATTCAAAATGGAATTTCAGAAGTCACTGAGCAGGTTTTAAATTTATACCTCTATCTGATTTGATATTGTTAAGCATGAAGAGAATATCTGTTTTATCATTCGCACTGCTTTTGGCCGCGTTGCTCAACTACGTTTCCGGGCAGGATCTGAAACTCAATGAGCTTGAGTATTTCGAGAGGCAGGGTGTCAATGTCCTGGTATACAGTAACCAGTTTACCGGAGGTTTCAACGATGAGAAGAACGCCGGAATAGAATTGATTCATCATGGTGTCAGAACGGCACAGGGTGGTGCTGTGAGGCTTTCAGCCACCCCGGAGCAGTGGGATCTGGTGCCTGCAATGCCGTCGCGGAAAGTGGATCCTGCATCGAAATCAATAGAAGTTGCATTGAGGTATCCTGATTACGATTTTGATTCAAGGGTAGTTGTCACCGCCAAAGGCAAGGGCGTTGAGATATCTGTTTATCTTGACAAACCCGTTCCTGATGCACTTGCAGGAAATGCAGGGTTTAATCTTGAGTTTCTTCCCTCCCAATACTGGAACAAGGCTTATCTGGCTGACGGGCGCTATAACCGGTTCCCCCGGTATGTGGCAGGCAACAGTGTCACTAAACCCAATAGCCAGAAGCCTAAGCAGTTCAAAGGGTATGTTACATCCGATGACAGGGGAACCGGCAGGTTCATTGATCCGCTGCCGCTTGAAACAGGCCGCACTTTTATTCTTGCACCTGATGACCCTGAGCGCCTGGTGAAAATCACTTCACAGGATGCAGACCTGATGCTATTCGATGGTCGTACGCTCGCTCAAAATGGCTGGTTCGTCGTACGCAGCCTCCTTCCGGCAGGAAAAACCGGAAAGGTACTGACCTGGACAGTTGAACCCAATGCAATCAAAGGCTGGATAAGAGAGCCAAACATCGGCTTTTCGCAGGTGGGCTACCTCCCGTCACAGCCCAAAGTCTCCGTTATTGAGCTTGACAAGAAAGACAAGCCACTGGCAAAAGCATCACTCTGCAGGGTAAGCGAAGACGGTAGTGCAACCAGGGTATTCAGCGGCAATATCACTCCCTGGGGTGACTATTTCAAGTACCACTATGTGAAATTCGATTTTTCTTCGGTCACGACCCCTGGTATTTACTATATTCAATATGGGAAGCACAGGACAAATAACTTCCTGATTGAGGAGAGCGTTTACGACAGGATTACCGATGCCACGTCCGATGTATGGATTCCGATACACATGAATCATATGTTCGTAAACGAGGCATACAGGGTCTGGCATGGCGAGCCGTTCAGAGAAGGTTATCTCCAGGCTCCGCCAAACACTGACCACTTTGACCTGCATTGGCAGGGCCCGACAACCGATACCAGGTTCAAGGCGCTGGAACTGATCCCCGGACTAAACATCGGAGGTTTTTTCGATGCCGGCGATTTTGATATCGAGACCGGATCAAACATAATGGTGGTGCAGAACTTTGTAAGAATATGGGAGTATTTCAAACCCTTTCGTGATCAGACCTTTATTGATCAGAAACAGCGGTACGTAGATCTTCACCGCCCTGACGGGACACCGGATATATTACAGTTCATAGAGCATGGGACACTGAACCTGGTAGCACAGGCAGAGATTATCGGCCATATGGCGCAGACGCTCTCGAACTCTGTTCTTGACAATTACCATCATCTGGGTGATGCAGCCTCAATAACTGACGGTCTGCCCTATAATCCTGACCTGGGCCCGTATGAGACAGCTGCTGACGGCCGCTCGAGCGGAGTCAGGGATGACATGTGGGCATTTACAAGCCGCAATCCCGGTCTGGACCTTTCAGCCGCAACGGTCTTTGCCGCGGCAAGCCGGGCTTTGAAGGGATACAATGATGACCTCTCGGAGAGAGCTCTCAGGCAGTCGAAACGACTTCTGGAAGAGGCGACGGCTCTGATTGCCGACAGACCCGGGGATAACCGCACATGGGGAGGAGGTCCGGCAACTCCCGGTGCCACTCTTGAGTTGTTCATTTCAACAGGAGAGGAGCAGTACAGGGACAAATTCCTGGAACTTTTATGGCCTTCACTTGACCGTTTCGTCAGCTTCAGCCTCCTGACAGCCCTGGATGCCATACCTTATATGGATGCCGCCTACAGGGAGAAGCTCCGCCCCTATGTTATAAAGTACAGGGAATACATCGAAAAGCTTGAAAGTGATAATCCTTACGGAGTGCCTATAGGCCTTGGCAACTGGGCAGGAGCGGGAGAAGTGCTGAATTTTGGCACTACAGTTTGCTTTGCCAGCAAATATTTCCCTGATATCATTGAGGCTGATCATGCATTCAAGACCGCCAACTGGCTGTTTGGATGCCATCCGTACCACAATTATTCATTTGTTGCAGCAGTGGGTGCCGCACGTCCCAAAGCTGTCTTCTACGGTAACAACAGGGCTGATTTCTCTTTCATTCCGGGTAATGTCGCGCCGGGGGTACTGTTCAGAAAACCTGATCACTTTGAAAACTACGACGACTGGCCATTCCTGTGGGGACAGAACGAGGGGACCATTGCAGGCAATACCAGTTACCTGATTTTCGGATCAGCTTTCAGGGACCTGATGAATCTTATTAAGCCTGGTGATTAAAGCCGGCAGCAAAATCCGGTCAGGCCGGTACTATAGAGGCAGACAAACGAGAATAATGATATACAGGCAATCCAATGAAGAATCAGGCTTTGTTAATGATTGTGACACTTGCAGCGTTCATCTCTTCCTGTAATATGAGGGAGAACATTTTCATAGCATCCGGCTATTCACGCGATGGTGTTGCTGATGTGATGCTATGCCGGCTGGACGGCAACGGCAGCATTGATAAGATATCGGAGATCTCCGTCGGGGATAACCCTTCATATTTTACCTTCGGAAGAGGAGGCCTGATATACCTTGTCAATGAGGTCGACACTTTTAACATGAAAGCCGGGGGAGGAATCACAACCTTACGTTATGATAAGAATAGCAAAAGCCTTGAAAAAGTCAGTTCATTGAACCAGGGAGGTGGCGGACCATGCCATATAGAGGTTTCAGCTGATGGCAAATACCTCATCACAGCCAACTACGGCAGCGGTTCTGTCTCCGTGGTTAAGCTGAATAACGGGGGCATACCAGATAAGGTCACGGATGTTATCTTTTACGGTGAGAAGTCGCGCCCCCACATGACCATTTATAATCCCAGGCTTCGCACATATTATATATCCGACCTGGGCCTTGACAGGATTCATCAGCTGAAGCTGGATACCGCCCTGGGGCTTCTTATGAATGCAGATATAGCTTACTTCAGCACTGAGCCCGGAAGCGGCCCGAGGCACATGGCAATAGACAGACCCCCGGCAAACCTCTATGTAATCAATGAGCTCAACTCCTCAATGTCAGTTTACAATATCCTGTCAGATACCGTTACTGCAAAACAGACTGTCAGCACCCTTCCTGAGGGGTATGCAGAGAAAAGCTATTGTGCTGACATACACCTCTCGCGTAACGGGAAGAAAATCTATGGTTCCAACCGGGGACATAACAGCATCGTGACCTTTAGTGTGGGGATTGACGGAACACTGTCGGGTCAGACTCTCAACGACTGCGCCGGTAACTGGCCTCGCAATTTCGCGGTATCGCCGTCAGGCAGGTTTTTCCTGGTTGCTAACCAGAGATCGGATGAGATTTCTGTGGTACATGAGGCGGGTAACAGTGATGAAGCTGTCTCATCTCTGACGCTCAATGCCCCTTCATGTGTCAGATTCTTTAAGTAGAGAGGCTCACATATCCCATATTCAGAGCCAGCTGCCACAGAAATAAATAGCATCTGCGTTCGGAATGAAGGGCATTTATGACCGGAATCAGGAGCAGTTGCGTCCGGAATGCAGAGCGTTTTGACCGGAATCAGGAGCAGTTGCGTCCGGAATGCAGAGCTGTTTCGACCGTAATTAATAACAACTATGGCCGGAATGAATAGCAGCTACTGTTGGAATGAATAGCAGTTGCAAATCTGTTATAATAATAATCCACAAAAAACCTTATGATATTTTTATTATGAACATATGTTCATTATATTTGTAATGAACAAATGATCAAAAAGTGTCCCCACGCCCAAAAAGATTAAGAAGAGTCAGCAATCCTCCGGTTATCTCCGGGTTCAAGCCCTATGGCGGGCTAGCGAAGGCTGGCAAGCCGCAATCAGTCTTTCTGCACCTTGAGGAGTATGAGGTTCTCAGGCTCTGTGATTATGAGAATTTCAACCATCATGAGGCTGCCCGGGTAATGAATGTCTCACGGCCTACACTTACCCGTATTTATTCAAAAGCGAGAGCAAAGATTGCCGATGCGCTGGTAACGGGAAAGCAGATCATCATAGAAGGAGGCAAGGTTTACTTTGACAGTGAATGGTACAAATGCAATGGCTGTGGTTGTCTCTTCAACCAGCCTGAGAAGAGTGTTACCCCTGAAAAATGCACGTTGTGCGGAGACAACAGTATTGTCACTTATGATCCTGTTGATGACCCGGCACCGGATGCCCGCCGTAGTTTTTCTGACATCTGTGTCTGTCCCGCCTGCGGTTATGAGAAGAGGCATGAGCATTCACGGCGCTGCAGGGATGAGAGATGTCTGGTTTGCGGCAGCCGCCTAATGAGAAAAAACAACCTTCCGGCAACAGATATTTAAACATACGGGAATATGAAAGTAGCAATAACAAGTACAGGAGAGAGCCTTGAGAGCAGGCTCGACCAGCGGTTTGGCCGCTGTGCATTTTTTGTCATTTATGATACAGAGACAGGTGGGGTGGAGATCCTGCCAAACCCGAACAAGGATGCCGTGGAAGGTGCCGGTCCGGCTTCGGTCCGGCTGGTGGCGTCAAAGGATGTGAAGAAGATCATCTCCGGAGAGTTCGGAGTGAATATAAAGCCACTGCTTGACAGCCTTAAAATCCAGATGGTGGCCATCAGGGAGCCGGAAAGGACAGTTAAGTCGGTGATTGATATGTTGAAAAATAACCAATAAATAGGAGAATTATGCCTGGATTAGATCAAAGAGGTCCTCATGGTGAGGGACCGATGACCGGCTGGAAAGCCGGCAAGTGTACGGATTTCGATGCCGGCAATGCCGGGATGGCGGACGGTGAAAAGGCCGGTGCCAATAATCTGGAATTGAATGCCCCGGAAACAAAAGGCAGCGATACCGGTCTGGACCGTATGCCGGGTATAGGCAAAGGTATGGGCCTGGGCAGGAGACGGGGAGGTGGCCGGGGCGCCGGCAGAGGTAACGTTGCAGGAAGAGGCGGTGTGTGCTATGGCACAGGCTATGGCGCAGGACGTGGTGCGGGTCGCACAGATGGATCAGAACGTGGTGCCGGATATGGCGCAGGCCGCGCAGTCGGATCAGGACGAGGCACTGGTCGTGCACTTGGAGCAGGGGGTGATGCTGGTTATGGTGCTGGTCGCGCAGCAGGAGCTGGTCGTGGCCCAGGCCATGCAGTCAGATCAGGACGAGGCACTGGTCGCGCGGCAGGAACAGGGCGTGGTGCCGTTCGCGGCAGAGGCCGCTGAAAAGGGCAAGCCGGACAGTAATCAGTACTGAGAGTATCCGCTCAAAGCTTGATGACAAATTTGTAATTGATTCATATACAATAAATAACCATTTCTTAGCAATGAAAAAACGTATAGCAATTCCCCTCGAAGGAGGTGTGCTCTGTTCTCATTTCGGCCATTGTGAACAGTTTGCAATAGTTGATGCCGATGACAAAAACATTACCGGAGAAACAGTTGTCACTCCCCCGCCACATGAGCCCGGACTTCTTCCCGCCTGGCTGGCTGAGCAGGGAATCACGGATGTGATAGCCGGAGGAATAGGGCAGAGAGCAATTGGCCTCTTTAACCGGCACTCAATAAATGTATTTGTGGGAGCTCCTGTGAAAAGTCCTGATGAACTGGCTGCAGACCTCCTCAATAACAGGCTTCAAACCGGTGCTAATTATTGTGATCATTAGTATATCATCATGGAAAAGAAGAAGATTGGCATTATCATATGCGACAGGTACCATACCTGCGCAGGTGGCAAGTGCTTCAGGTCGTTCCGCAACCGTGAGGGTGCCTTTGACAGGTACAATGGTGAGGATGCGGAGATAGCAGCCTTCACTACCTGTGGCGGCTGTCCGGGCGGCAATGTGGAGTATTCACCTGAGGAGATGAAAAAGAACGGTGTAAACGTTATCCACCTTGCAACAGGCATGGTGGTTGGATACCCGCCATGCCCCAGGATTGATTACTTCACACGCTTTATCCCGGAGAAGTACGGGATAGAGGTGGTTGTAGGCACACATCCGATTCCGCAGAAGTATTACACAACCCACATGAGCCTGGGCACCTGGAAGGGTGAGGCAATGCAGCAGTTTATCAAATCTGTGCTGGCTGACGAAAAGATGCGGCTGGCATATGATTAGCACACATGCGCTATGAGGATAGCTGTAGCCAGCGGCAAGGGAGGCACAGGCAAGACCTTTGTTGCAACAAATCTGTTTAATGTGCTCTCCCGTCGGGGTGACAGGGTGACTCTGACAGATTGTGATGCAGAGGCTCCGAATGACCTCTTGTTTTTCAGAACCGAAAAAGTATCCGTGAAAGAGGTGACCCACCAGGTTCCGGTCATAAACAAGGATGTATGTACCTGGTGTGGACGGTGCAGTCAATGGTGCAGTTTCAATGCTATTTTTTTTGTACCCAATGCAAAAGTGATTGAGGTGATAGAAAGCATCTGCCATGGCTGCGGGGCATGCTCTTATGCATGCAATGATGAAGCCATAACAGAAAAGCCATTGACACTGGGAACAGTCACCTCTTACATGACTGACAAGAATAATCCGCTGATAGAGGCACGGTTGCATGTCAACGAGATCTCGACTGTAAGGGTAATCAATGCCGCCATAAAGGAGTCCGGTGATGAGGGGGTGGTTATCCTCGATGCGCCACCCGGAACATCATGCCCCTTTATTCAGACGGTAGACAAAGCTGACTTTGTGGTGCTGGTGACTGAGCCTACCCCTTTTGGCCTCAGTGATCTGCGGCAGAGCGTTGAGACTTTGAAGGAGATGAGTAAGGAACCGGCGGTGATAATAAACAGATCTGATATAGGTGACAGGGATGTTGCCGGTTACCTGGAAAAGGAAAAGATACCTCTCCTTGCCGAGATCAGGTATGACCCTGCCATTGCGCGGGCATACTCTGAGGGCAGGCTGGTGACGGATGAAATGCCGGAGCTGGCTTCCCTCTTCGAAGAATTGGCTGACAAAATTATTGACAGATATGGAACTGGCAGTAGTAAGCGGTAAAGGAGGCACGGGCAAGTCAAGTGTGACGGCAGCCTTTGCCACAGCCGGTGAAAGGCTGGTGGTAGCTGACTGTGATGTTGAAGCGGCAAACCTCTTCCTGCTCTTCAACCCCGAACATGATACGGAACAGGTCTACATCGGAGGCTATTCCGCTGTGGTGGATAATGCGCTATGTACCGTATGCGGCATGTGTGAGAGTTATTGCCGGTTTGATGCTATTACCCGGGTGGATGGCAAAATTATAATTTCGGAGAGATCATGTGAGGGATGCTTCTTTTGTTCGCGTATCTGTCCGGTGGATGCAATAACCATGGTGCCCGGTGACAGGAGCAGGATGTATTCCGGCAGTTTCAGAAACGGCAGGATGGTTTACGGACGTCTTGCTCCCGGTGAGGAGAACTCAGGCAAACTGGTAAACATGGTAAGGAATAAGGCGAAGAGGGTGGCCAAAGATCATGGGATGAACATAATCCTGCTCGATGGTCCCCCGGGAATAGGGTGCCCGGTCATCTCAACCGTAACAGGTGTGGATAAGGTCATCATCGTTACCGAACCGACGATGTCAGGTCTCGGGGATATGAAAAGGGTTCATGAGGTTGCCCGGAAATTTACCGGTGATATTGGAGTTATCATCAACAAGTATGATCTCAACGAGGCCATGACTGACAGTATTGAAGGATGGTGCATTGCACAGGGTAATGCTCTTCTCGGTCGCCTGCCTTATGACAGGCGGGTCACGGAAGCTATGATATCTGGCAAAAGCGTTAACGAGATGTTTCCCGGGGCAAAGATCAGCATAATCCTGAACAAGATTTGGAACAAATTGACGGCAAATGAGTAAATCAACTGTGGCTGTCAATCTTAACATAGCGCTTGCGCGAAACAGCAACAGGCAGTAATTCTCCATTACTGACTGAAAAGTAATCCTCCACTACTGTCTGCAAAGCAATCCTCCATTACTGCCTGCAAAGTAATCCTCCATTACTGCCTGCAAAAAGAAAAAGGGTGCCCCATTTGTATTATGAGACACCCTCATTGATTGCTCTATTCTGTCTCAGTCTTATTTCAGGTAGCTGTCAAGGAACTCAAAAAACTCCTTCTGCCAGATGACAGATCTGATATTGGATATGAGAAGCAGTTCATTGCTACAGGATCATATCCAACCGTATCAAAGTATCCCTTAGGTCTTATGCATATTGTTTTCCCTGGTTTGGGGCTATAATTTTGGCAGCTAAAAACTTATATAAAGAATCAAGAACAGCTTTCCCGCAAGGATGAAATGTTATCTCTTATTGCAAGGTGGCATGGGAGCGGCAAAACGCAGAAAGCATTTTGCCAGGAAGAAGGTTTGACATTTTCGATATTCTATTATTGGCTTAAGCGTTATCGCCGGGAACTTGATGAGATCAGCTTTCTTCATGTAGAGTTTGGTTCAGGAACAAGTATTGAGATTCGTTACCCGAGTGGAATAATTTTACAATTCCCCTCCACCACAAGACTCTCCATAGTGAAGCAATGCCCCGATTTACTGCATTATG
>WXFE01000175.1 GCA_009881065.1 Bacteroidales bacterium
GTGGTACCACCAGGAATCGAACCGGGGACACACGGATTTTCAGTCCGTTGCTCTACCATCTGAGCTATGGTACCATTTCGGACGGCAAATATACTGCTTTTTTATTTTTCATACAACACCCCGGATTACTTTGTAAAAAGGTCACTGTCAGCATACCCGAAGGGATAGCCGCAACACTGTTCCGAATCTTTAATTCCTTCTTATCTTTGTCAATTCTTCCGATAAAAATGGATATTACTCTCCACACCCTTCCCAACGGCATCAGGCTGGTACACCTTCCTACGACAAGCGCCGTGGCACACTGCGGCATTATCATCAATGCCGGTTCACGCGATGAACTCCCTGAGGAACACGGCGTTGCCCACTTCATCGAACACATGCTCTTCAAGGGCACAACACACCGTAAATCATACCACATTCTGAGCCGCCTTGAGGATGTGGGCGGTGAACTCAACGCCTATACCACCAAGGAGGAGACAGCCATCCACGCATCATTCCTCAGGGAACACTACCCAAAGGCTGTTGAACTGATATCAGACCTGCTCTTCTCTTCTACATTTCCCCCGGCAGAAATTGAAAAGGAAAAAGAGGTGATCATCGAGGAGATCAACTCTTACCTTGACAGCCCCGCCGAATATATCTTCGACGAATTCGAGGAGATGATCTTCCCGGAACAGCCCATCGGAAGAAGCATTCTTGGCATGCCGGGAACAGTGAGAGGCATCTCAGCCGACATGATCCGCAGATTTATCGCCAGAAATTATTCAACTTCACAAATGGTCTTCTGCTCCGTCGGAGCGATCACTCCCAAAAAAATCATCACGCTCTTTGAGAAGTACTTCGGACATGTAGCATCAGGAAATGACACAAGAAGAAAGAGGTCTGAGTACTTATATAATCCTGTCAGCAAAGAAAAGAAAACCGACACATGGCAGAACCACTGCATCATTGGCAATATTGCATATGACCTGCATGACAAACGCAGAATGGGGTTGTTCATGCTCAACAATATACTCGGCGGGCAGGGGATGAATTCGCGCCTGAACCTTTCGCTTCGCGAAAAGCGTGGATACGCCTACAATGTGGAATCCATGTACAACCCCTACACCGACACCGGCCTGGTAACCATCTATTTCGGAACTGACAATCGCAACCTGGGCAAAAGCATAGCCCTCATCCACAGCGAACTTGACAGGCTGAGACATCAGCCACTAGGGATACTACAGCTTTCACGGGCAAAGAACCAGATAAAAGGCTATCTGGCAAGAGCTTACGAGAACCATGAGAGCCTCATGCTCAGTCTCGGCAAAAGCCTGCTGATCTTTGACCGGATTGACTCAATAGATGAGACTTTCAGAAAGATTGAGGCAGTCACCGGCAGTGAACTGATGGAAATTGCATCTGAAATATTTGACAAATCCTCACTTTCTACCTTAATATACAGGCAGAATGGAGAAAGAACTTGACAAATATATCAGGGAACACAGCACCCCTGAAGACAAAGTGCTGGAGGAGCTTTACCGCCAGACCAACCTGTACGTGGTCAACCCCAACATGGTCTCGGGACATATCCAGGGCAAGTTCCTGGAGATGCTCTCATATATGATAAGCCCTGTCAGTGTACTGGAGATAGGTACCTATACTGGCTACTCTGCCATCTGCCTGGCACGCGGACTGAAGAGCGGCGGCCAGTTGCACACCATTGAGATAAATGATGAGCTTAACGGAATGAGCACCCGCTACTTCGCCCTCGCCGGCGTGGCTGACAGGGTGACACTGCACACCGGCAGGGCACAGGATGTGATCCCGAAACTTGATCGTACTTTCGACCTGGTCTTCATTGACGGTGACAAAAGGGAGTATTGTGAATACTATGACATCGTCTTCGACAAGGTACGGACAGGGGGATTCATCATTGCCGACAATGTTCTCTGGGGAGGCAGGATAGAAGGCGAGGAGGCAATGAAGGACCCTCAGACCAGGGGTCTTGTCCTGTTCAATGAAAAGGTCCGTAATGACCACCGGGTGGAAAAAATAGTACTCCCCCTCCGTGACGGACTTATGATTATAAGAAAGAAGTAATGTATCTCAATGCACACGGCAGGGGCATCAGCGCTGCTAAC
>WXFE01000176.1 GCA_009881065.1 Bacteroidales bacterium
CTGATCTTTTCCCTGGATTCTATCACGAGGTCAAGGGTAATCCTTCCGTTTTCATTTTTCAGGAATGCATTGAATCCTCTTACAGACCTGTTGGCAAAAATCAGGTTATCAAGCTGGTATATATTCAGGTGCCTGCCGTTTCCTATCGGGATATTGTTTGATACACGTCCCTCAACCGGGGAGATCATGTGTGTCATGCCGCCACACTGGCACCGGGAGTCTATCAAACGCGAGAGGTTGCCGGTTTTGTATCGTATGAGCGGCATGGCTGACTCAGTCAGTGTGGTAATTACAATCTCTCCCACTTCGCCCGGGGCGGAAGCTTTCCCGGTAACCGGATCAATAACTTCAAAAACAAGGTCTGCATCACGTGTATGAAGTCCCTGGTGATGAGTACAATCAACCGCGCATCCGTAACCGAACTCCGAATGACCGTAGTGGATATAAAGATCGCTTTGCCAGATCTCCCTGATGGTGTCAGCCAGCGGTGGAGGCACAATATCTCCGGCGAGAAGCAGTGAGCGGGGTTTAAGCCATGGGAAGGCATGGCACATGTAGAGCATTTCACCGGGCATACCTACCAGGCAGTCAGCACCCTGTGCGGCCTTCAGTGCTTCGTCGACTGATCTGATGGCGGGAGCAATAGTTGCTTCCACACCTATCCTTGAGAGGCTTGTCCGCAGAAGTGAACCGAGGCTGTTTTCGGTTGGGTTTGAGATCAGAATGGAGACGCGGTCACCCGCGCGGGTCATCGTGCTCATGCCAACGGCAAAAAACTCTATGGTTCGCTCAATATCGGCGGCTGAAAAAAAGACCCTTTTTCTGAGAGCAGTGGTGCCTGAATGTGCCAGCGTGGTTACCCTGACCACCTCATTCAGCGGTATGGCGAGGAAGGCAAGGGGGTCAGCCGCCAGATCGGAAGGCAGTGTAAAGGGCATCTCCTCCAGTGGTGCCGAGGGGTCAATCATACTGGCATAGAACTTTGTTCTGCCTGCAGCATACTCTGCAACTGAAGAGAGTTTTTCTCTTTGCCATGCCTTCAGTGTCTCATGATTCAGATTGTCACCGAGGCCTGTCTTTTCCTTAACCCATTTTATTACAGTTGAGTCATCCATCTGAATGAAATTTCATCTATAAACCGGTTTGGAAGCTATCATCAGGAAGTAGCCGGCTTTTACCCGTTTTAATGATTCAGGGCTGCAGCCGGAGCTGTTGAAGAATGATTCCATCTTCTGATCCATTATCATCTGTCCCCACCACGCCATGAGGTATTGCGAGAAATCCTCCCACAGCTTTACAGTAAAACCATGAGATGAAACAAGGTTTTCAATTGTCTCACGTCTCTCTATCCGGCCAAGAGGGCCGGTGAGCCTGGCCGCTTCGCCTCTGGCATACATATCAGAAACAATCAGCCATCCTCCGGGTTTCAGAACACGAAAACACTCACTCAGCGCGGCTTCCTGATCATTGAAGAGTGAGAGGCTGCACTCCATGAAGACCCCGTCTGCGGAATAAGGTTCAAAGGGGAGTTGCCTTGCCTGTGCAGCACGTAAATGACTGTTTTCACCGGTAGCATTGATATCTATGCCTGTCGCTTCAAGTCCGCACTTCTCCCTGAGGAATTCAACAGTGAGACCGCTCCCGCATCCCACGTCAATAATCCTTGCCCCGGGGGGGAACCCGCAGAATTCGGTAGCCCGCCTGGTGATTGTCAACCCTCCCGGGCGTTCACACGCTTGATTGCTATATTCTGAATCCGTTTCCATCGGGGAAAAACCAAATAATCCTGACTGGCAAATTGTGATTACTTTATCGTGATTCCGTCTCCACCGGATTTGCTTATGTGCATGGCTGACCTGCAACACCGGGCCAGCTATTAAGGTAATAGGCACAGAATGGCATCATCCGTCCCTTGTCATAGACATGAAAGCTGCAGTGTTGCAGGCGTGCAAGGTCAATATTCCCGGCATCCTGGAAAGCCATCGCGGTCAGGGTGAATCCATGTGTCCTGACCCTGCTGAGGAAGTATTCCATATCATACAGGTTACCTGAGCGGCCGGTTTCTCTTCCGGTTTCTTCCACGGGTCTCTGCCATCTTCTGGCAACAAATTCGCGGTTACGCTCTGCAGAATCCGGGTCACAGCAGCCTGTTTCCTCACTGCAGCCCCTCTCCGAGAGAGGAAACAGTTCATGATTGGTGTCAATCACAAAATCGCCATGGAATCCGCATAGAGGATGGTCACACCGTGAAGGGATCAGGTTTACAGGATTGATCCTGCCTCCGGTCTGGAGGGAGATCTCATGAACCAGTTCATCAAGCGTGAACCGGTCATCGTCAGAAGGCAGACGCGGTACCCGTCCGAAGAAGCTCACGGGCTGGAAATGCACGCCGCGCACGGCAGGAGAAGAGTTCACGGCAAACCTGATAATATCACCGATGTTGTTGGTGTTAACCCCTCTGACCAGCGTTGGCACCAGCGTCACTCCAAGGTTAAATGCGGCACAGTTCTCAATGGCTCTCTTCTTTGCTTCAAGCAGGGGGCGGTTTCTGAGTTTCACGTTTATAGAATCATCTGTTCCGTCAAACTGCATGAATACAAAAGAGAGACCTGCATCAGCCAGTGCTTTTACATATTCCGGGTCACTTCCAAGCCTGACTCCGTTTGTGTTAAGCTGGACGTACTTTGCTCCGGCCTGCCTTGCAGCCCGAACGATATCGGGAAGGTCAGCCCGTGTTGTTGGTTCACCTCCGCTGAGCTGGACAAGACTTTTCCCGGCAACCATCAGGTTATTAAGTGACTCGCAAATCTCACTTAATGACGGGTCTTTCTTTCCGTTCTGCTGGTTGGCGAGGCAGAAGGTGCAACCGAGGTTACAGTTATCGGTAACATTCAGCAGCATGCAGCATGTTTTCTGGAGATGATCATCACAAAGTCCGCAGTTATCGGGGCACTGAGGAGCATGGGAGAACTGCATGTGCTGATTGCCGATCCATTCATCAAAGCTGTAGTAACCTCTCCAGATCAGGGTCTGGAAGGTGCCATGGTCTTCACAGGTTTTCCGTAAGTAAACTTTTCCTTCATTCATGATCCTGTCTGCCGTTATCCTTTTCAGGCATACGGGGCAGAGGCTCCATGTTTTGCCATGGCCGTCAGTAGTGGTGATCTGAGGATCCCGGAGAGGGCAATTCTCATGTATGCACTCTTTATTGAGACTGAATTGCCGGCACCGGATGGGTGATACGGGCATTTTGAGACCCAGGTTCTGTTCTAGGAGTTCAGATATTTTTTTAAGCGCTATCCATGTATCCCTCTGGCAGCAACGGGCTGCACTGTATGATGCAATTTCTTCCAGCACTGCAGCTGTTGCCTTCTGCACTGCCTGCCTGAGTTCCGGATCATAGGGTGAGGCTCCTGTAAGAATGGAATAAGCAATGCCGGCACCGGTAGCGGCGCCGCATACACCCATGAATCCGCATGATCCTCCCGGTACGGTGCGGCCTCTTTGAACGGCCGTCATTATCTGTTCTTCTGTTATGTCTTCACCATTGTTCCGGAGCGCTGTAAGAATCACTGCCGGTACAAGGATATGATGCTCGGGTCCGTGTACAGGGAAAGATTTATGTGATCTGATAGCCTGCATCAGCAGGGCAGCATCCCTCTCCCGGCTCTCCCGGCAGATGGAGGTAATTAATCTGACGGATTCTGAAGAGTGGCAGCTATCGCATACATAGTGGCCTTTTTCGCATGTTATATGAGTGACATACGGCTCTCCGCAGTAATGACAGACCACTTTTTCCGCACCCTCTTTCACTACCAGTTCACTCCCGCAAACCATGCATCCTGAGACGAAATAGTTTGCACTCCGCGTATTCATGTTATTCGTCTTTTAGTTGCATTTCAAGATCGTCAGATTTCATCGAACCCTCCAAGTCTTCAGCA
>WXFE01000177.1 GCA_009881065.1 Bacteroidales bacterium
CAGTCTCCGCACCCGGCTCTCAGGAAGCAGACGCATATTCTGCAGGTCAAACGGTTCCACCAGAAGCAGGCCCGGACGCTTGCCGGGTTCTATTGATCCGAGGGTGTCATCACACTTAAGCGCCATGGCCCCGTTGATCGTTCCACATCTTATCAGCTCCTCTGCCGTGATGCCCGGCACTGCCTCCTGCAGGAGAAGCAACTCCCTGATCATGCTCAACCGGTCTGTAGATGCAAGGCTGTCAGTTCCCACTGCAATCCTCCGGGTCACCTCCCTCAGCATTGCAGCGGGTGGCATCTTGCCGGATATATGGATGTTTGACGAGGGGCAGAGGCAGAACCATGTGTTCCCGGCAGACGCTGTCTTCACCGCTTCATCCCTGGTGATAACCGTGTTGTGTACCAGCAGCAGCCGGGAGGCGAGGCCGGAGAGGTCAAGGGCTGCATCTGCGTGGCCCTTTGCCATCCTGCGCTCATCATCCGATTCCAGGAAATGCAGTGAGATAATTGAATCAGCCGGTATATGTTCCTTGATCAGCTGTGACAGGGGGAGAGAGAGCGAGTAGAGTGAATGGGGGGTCACGTGTGCCTGAAGATCATTGCGCCTCATCTCCCTGCACACCTCAAGGGCTCGCTGCATCCGGGCTTCCGCAACAGCGGGATCCAGGCCGAAAGCCTCGGCGAAGGTGATATAGCGGATGGGGCTTTTGCTTTTTATGCCTGCAGTAACCGGGCTGTTTGAGATATCGCCGCAAGCCACCACTCCGCCTGAATGCATCTCGATGTCAGCCTTACCGGCAGCAGCCATGATCTCATCATCTGATGCCTCACGCCTGTTGCGAACGGAGACGATGAAATCACTCAGTCCCCCTCCGGCGGGAATAAGGCCGCGCATATGGGAAAGCTCAAGATGAGAATGGCAGTTGACAAATCCCGGTATGACGACGCCGTTGTAAAACTCCGTTGAGGCACTCTCCCTGAGGGAGCCGCCGGTATCTTCAACGCCGGTCACGGTGCCGTCGCCGGCAACGGTGACGATGCCTCTCCTGAGGGGCTTGCCAGCCGAGGTAAACAGGTATTGGGCAGATATTTTTCTCACTGTCACTGTGCTGCGAAGTCGTCAGCGTGCACTATTCTGATATTCGATATGCGGGCATGCTTTTCCCATTTACCCGATTGGTTGTCATGGTTAAGTAGCCAGCCGCGCAGGCGTGCATCGGGAATAGTGTCAAGGGTATGTTTTATCTGAATATTATGGATCTGCCCGTCCTTTACAAGGAAGATCTCCTGCCAGTAGTCACGCTTTTCCTCTCCGGCGCTGTCACGGTAGCTGAAGTAAACGGTGACCCTCGGATTAAGACTCTTATCGTCTTCAAAGACGCGGATGTCAGCCTTAAGGATATATTCGCCGGGCTTGTCAACCGGGATATCGAACCAGACAGGGTCACGGGTGAACTCTTCCGGCAGCCGGTAGTCGGGTTTTCCCGGCCAGAGGTTTTTTTCAGAAGGCTTTACCGCACTCTGTTGTGTCATCAACTCCGTTTCCAGTTCGAGCAGGTTCCCGGTCACCCTGTCATATATCCTTGACAGCTTCCTGGGCTTGCTCATGAAGTAGTACCTCATCGTGGTTTCAAACTGTTCATAGGTATAGCCGTGGCTCTCAATGACATCTATATAGTTCTGGATTGAGTCACGCTGAGCCCAGGTATCCCTCATGGCAAAGAGATCCATTATCCCTGCTGTCAGATAGGTGTCAGTGAGTATCGCGGCAAGCCTGTCATCCGGGATACGCATCTTCCGCGATGGTTTTTTATTCTCCGTGTTCCCGCATGAGACAATCATCAGCATGAGAGTCACAAAGAATATTTTATATACCGTTTTCATTTGATCGCTTTTTCCTTCTCTTTAAGTTGCCTGCGCGAGAGATAGTAAACCGGGTACCATGCTGCCGCGTAGCCGATTGCAAGCACCGTTGCAGCCACCAGGAAGAAATCAGCCAGGCGCATCCTGACGGGATAGGCATCAATGAGCAATGACTCACCTGCCAGCTTTACGATGCCAAAGTATTGCTGTGCTGCACAGAGGATGAATCCCAGCAGAAGGCCAATGATGGTTCCGATAAAGGATATCATCCAACCCTCATAGATGAATATTCGTTTGATCAGGCGGTTATCAGCCCCCAGACTCTTCAGTATGCCGATATCCCTCTCTTTTTCAATAATCAGCATCGTCAGTGACCCGATGATATTGAAAGAGGCAATGATCAGTATGAATGAGAGGATAACGAAGATTGCCAGCCTCTCAGCCTTCATCACCTTGTAAAAGATCTCCTGCTGTTCATAGCGGTTTTGCACGCGGAAGCCGTCACCCATTATCTCCCTGATCGCATTCTGCGTCTTTTTCTCATCTGCCCCGGGTTTCATTCTCACCTCAATGGAGCTTACCTCGTCGGTGTAAGCCAGCAGCTCCCTTGCAAAGTCAAGGGGGAGGAAGATATATTTTGAATCGAATTCCTGTTCAACGGCAAAGATTCCCGAGAGGAAAATATACTTCCTTGTGAACTCATTGTCAGGTGTTCCCCTGATTTTTGCCTTCCGGTCAGGAATATAGATTGCCAGCGGGGAGACAAAGTTAAGCCGCATCCCGAGGTAGTTTGCCACACCCAGTCCGGCTACTGCATAAGGATTCCCGTTTTCGCCCTGCAGGATGAAACTGCCGTCCCACATCGCGGTATCGAGGTCAGTAACATCGGCATAGTTGAGTGACACTCCCTTCACTGTAGCAATATATTGCTGCTCGTCATAGCGGAGGAGTGCATTTTCCTCCAGTGTCAGCGCATAGACGTCAACGCCTTCGGCGGAAGCCAGCTTTTCCAGCATGAGGCTGTCGGGGGTAAAGACCTTTCCGGCAACGGGGGTTATTTTTATCTCCGGGTCAGAGGTGCTGAAGATGCTTCTGACCATATCCTCCAGGCCGTTAAAGACCGAGAGTACGGTTATCAGTGCCATTGTTCCGACGGTCACCCCTGCCACCGAGATGGCTGAGATCACGTTTATGGCGTTCCGCGATTTTTTCGCGAAGAGGTATCTTTTTGCTATGTAGAGTGAAAGCTTCATTTGCTTCTTTGTGCAATTACCAGTAATCCTGTTCCCTTACGGTGGTTACCGTTCAGGTCAGCGCAATTGAGTGCCAGCACGAACGGCATAACGGCAAGATAGTAGAAAGGCAGCAGAATAAAGAAGAGTTTTGATGCTGAGAGCATGATGACCGGATATTTCATCGAAAGCCTCCAGGCTATGTTGCCCGGGGTGCCGTAGGTGTATGACACGCTGACCTCCGTGTATCCTGCAGTCCGGAGCTTTTCCGTTATCTCCTCCCCGGCGTATCCGTCCCGCACATGTTCACCAATGAACGACGTGTCTTCATCGGAATGGACATCCGAGCCTCCCTGGTCTGAAGGTGTTGAGATGACCAGGTAACCGCCCCCGGCAGTCATATTCAGGAAATTGGAAAAAACGGTGCGGTCTTCGGCAATATGTTCCATTACGTCAACACACAGGATCAGGTCATACCTCTCCCCGCTGTTCCAGGTAACAAGGTCAGCCTCAATAGCATGCGCTCTTGTTGCGAGTTTTGTCCGGCGGAAGAATTCGTTGCAGTCGGCCACCTGTTCGCTCTTGATATCAACTGCGGTGATCTGCCATAACGGGAAACGGGAGGCCATCCACCACGAGTACTGGCCGAAGCCCATCCCGGCATCAAGGATATTTGCAACGGCCGGAAGCGACGGCCCCAGGTTTTTCAGGGCCCTCCTGACGTGCCATGAGCGGAGGAGCAGGATGTTCAGCAGCCGGTAGAAGGTCTTCCGCAGAAGCGGATGGCGGTTGAAAACCTTTCCCAGAAGCTCCTTGATCGGGTCATAGTGCATCGGGTCTATTCCTTGAGCAGTTTGGAAATATTGTCGATATAGTCGTTGCTGTCGTCAATGAAGAAGATGATTTCGGGAACGATTCGCAACTGGTTGCGCACCTTTTGTCCCAGCTCATACCTCAGCTTCGGTGTGCGGTTGCGCAAAACTTCAAGGACAGCGGCAGATCCTTCGGAGGGAAAGATGCTGACCCATGCTTTTGCAATTGACAGGTCAGGAGAGATGCGCAGCGTGGTCACCGAGATCATCTTTCCTGGCGCAAGTTCAGTACCGTGATGCATGATGATCTTCGCAAGCTCCTTCTGCACCAGACGTGCAACTTTCTTCTGCCGTGTCGATTCCATTGCGGATGAATTATGCCCCAAAAATACTAAATAAGTTCGGTACCGGCACTCAGGCAGCTGATCATGCAGGAAATGAAATGAATTCGTGAATAATAGCTATTTTTGCAGCTGCTAATAATAAATTAATGGATACAGTAGTAAGCGGGATACGGTCAACAGGCAATCTTCACCTGGGAAACTATTTTGGAGCTCTGAAGACTTTCCTCAAGATGCAGGATGAGAACAATTGTTTTTTCTTTGTAGCAGATTATCACTCACTTACAACACATCCGCATCCTGATGACATTCATGGCAATATAAGGCAGGTGCTTGCCGAATACCTGGCAGCAGGAATTGATCCGGAGAAGGCAACCGTCTATGTGCAGAGCGATATGCCCGAAGTGACCGAGCTTTATCTTCTGCTGAACATGATTTCTTATGTGGGAGAGCTTGAGCGTACCACTTCATTCAAGGAGAAGATACGCAAGCACCCGGATAACATCAATGCCGGCCTGCTGACCTACCCGGTGCTGATGGCTGCCGATATTATAATTCACAGGGCCCACAAGGTGCCGGTTGGAAAGGATCAGGAGCAGCACCTGGAGATGACCCGCAGGATTGCCCGCCGCTTCAATACAATGTACGGGGTTGATTATTTCCCGGAGCCCGATGCCTATAACTTCGGCAAACAACTGATAAAGATCCCGGGTCTTGATGGTACGGGTAAGATGGGCAAGAGTGAGGGGAATGGAATTTTCCTGGCTGATACGCCTGCGGATATACGCAAAAAGGTGATGAAAGCCGTTACCGATACCGGACCGGAGAAACCGGATGCCGAACCGTCAGAACCGGTCAAAAACCTTTTTACAATTATGGAGGTGGTTTCGGAACCATCCACGCTTCAGTATTTCCGTGAGCAGCACGCCACATGCCGGATAAGGTACGGCGATTTGAAGAAGCAGCTTGCCGAGGACATCATCAGGGTCACTGATCCCATAAGGATAAGGATCAACGAGATACTCAATGATCCGGATTACCTGGGCAAGGTTGTGACAAGAGGAGCGGAGAAGGCAAGGGCCAGCGCTTCAAAAACCGTCCGTGAGGTCAGGGAGATCATTGGCTACAGGCCATTCACGCACTGACCAGGTGTAGCAGCGAATAGACGCAACGAAAATCAAAGATCACCGGCCACAGGCCATTCACACATTGACCACTGGCGACCTCTCGAAGGGTGCATTCCTGTCAAACAGGTACCGGTAGGTGATGTGCGTCTTGATTATTTTTGCGCCTATCTGGTCAAGAAGGTGTATCATTGAGGGATTGAAGTCGCCTATCCAGTTAAATTCCAGCTCTTTGTACGGAAACCTGTCAGACATCGCCAGTTTGGCGAATGACATTATCAGGGCTCCTTCCACCCCCTTGCGCTGATGTTCCGGCACAATGCCGAAGATCAGGCCGAATGCCTTGGTCAGTTCATTTTTAATATGCCTGTACCACAGGAATTTCAACCGACCCACATGATTGAGCTTGCCATTGAGATGCCTGACAATCTGGTTGACCTCGGGGAGCATGATGAAGAAGCAGATGGGTTCGTCTTTGTAGAAGCCAAACCAGAGCAGTTTCTCGTCAATCACCGGTCTGATGCTCTTGAGGAGAATCTTTGCATGGCCCTCGCTGATTGTCTTGACACCCGGGAAGCGGGCCCACCCCTTGTTGTAGACAATCATAAAGTTACGGGCAATGTCACGAAACTCTTTCAGGGTCATATACCTGAATGTATAGTCAGGGTTGCTGAAGATCCTTTCCGCCTTTCTCCTGATCACGGGATCCAGCCTGCTGTCGTCAACAGGCATGTGGTAAGTGTACTGGTTGAAATAGTTCCTGAATCCGTATGCCTCGAACAATTCCCTGTAGTATGGCGGGTTATAGGGCATACAGTAGTTCGCGGGTATGAAGCCGTCAACCAGCAATCCCCACCAGCGGTCACGTTCACCGAAGTTGACCGGTCCCTCCATAACGGTCATACCCTTTTCCTCCAGCCAGTTGCGGCAGGCGTCAAACAGTATCGTCGCAGCCTCCCTGTCATTAATGCATTCAAAAAAGCCCATTCCGCCCACCTGTTCTCCGGAGGCTCCTGCAATTTTCTTACTGTAGAAAGCCGCTACCCGGCCAACGGTACGCCCTGTGTCGTCGCGAAGCAGCCACCTTGTTGCCTCGCCTGTACGTAACAGCTTGTTGGAGGAAGGGTGAAAGATTGTTTCAATGTCCTTGAACAGGGGCTTTATCCAATTCTTGTCTCCCCTGTTGATAGATGCCGGCAGATCATGAAAATCTCTGATGTCTTTTTTGCTGCTGAGTTCAGCAAGCCTGTAACCACGATTCATACCCTCTGAAAACCAAAATTTCTGAAAATTACTCATTCATTTTGAATATCCAAGGAATGAGGGTGAGGAGGATTCAATTGTTTTCATAGACATGTTGATGCAATCCTTACCGGCTTACTGCCACTGCAGCAAATGAGTGTAGCTCATAAAGCATTGCAGATCAGGCTCATTATGGTATACGATGCCTGTTGGGCATTACGCATTGAATGACTGGCAGCATCTCGCCATACACGAAGGCAACCGAACCGCCCCGCAGGGCATTTAGCATTGAATGACTGGCGGCCGGGGCTCAGATTTTGATTCTGGCGGCTATGATAAAATTTCTTCCCGGCGCTGATATGCCTGAAGAGTATGGCCTGTACCTGAGGTCAAGCAGGTTCTCTATCCCGGCTGTCAGATCAAGCCTGTTGTTGATATTATAGGAGGTCTTGAAGTTAAGGGTGAACCATCCGGGTGACCACGGGTTGCCATTTTCGTCCCTGGCATAAAGATATGGCTTGTCCTTTTCGCTGGGGGCCATCCTCTCATTGGTGATGCTTCCGTTGTAGAGCGCATAGAGGTCGGCTTTCAGGGCTGAACGTTCAAAAACCACGTGCGTTGCACCGAAGAGAGGCGGAACATGCCTCAGCGGAGCCTTCTCGTCGTCATGTCCGGCAATGAGGCTGAGTGATGACTTGACTCTGATGAATGATGAGGGTCGCAGCTCGGCCTTAAGCTGGGTGCCATAGACAATGGCATGCCCGGCATTGACCATGGCATAGACCTGGCTCTCCTCGCCCTGGAAGATAAATGTGGGTTGGCCATTGAAGAGGAACTCTCTTCGTACCATGGCATTGTCAAGGTACGACCAGAAGAGCGACGCTTCTGCAAGGAGTGTTTTGCCGAACTTCCTCGAGGCGCCAAGGTCAATGTTATAGAGGTATTCCGGCTTCAGATCCGGATTTGGTACTACCAGCACACCGGGGGCCGATTCAAAGACCTTACCCAGGTCGTCAAGGTTAGGAGCCCTGAATCCGGTGGAGAGGTTGACCGTCAGCTCCGTACGGTCGTCAGGCCTGTAGACGGCACCGGCGGCGCCAGTAAGGGCATCGTTGCCTGAATTGATGGATGTGAACGGAAAATTATACCATGAATTGTCAGCTATCTCCGAGTTCAGGCTGACATAGTTGTACCTGGCTCCCGTGCTGAGGGTGAACCTGCTGCTGAGGTTGAACTTGTAACCACCGTAGAGGGAGATGCTGTTATAGATGTTTTTTCCGTTGGGATAACGTGACCCGGCAGGCTCGGTCTCACCGGTAACAATATTTTTTACATCGGCGGTGCTGTGGATAGTGTTCCATACATATTCTGCCCCGTAGTATGCCAGGTTATCCCTCTTGCCGCTCTTCTTGTCGAAGTCGAGATTGGCTGACCATATCCCTACTTTTTCAAACTGTTCATTGAGGGTTGTTTTGTTGAGTGCCCTGTCATGGCGGCTCTCGCGGTAATCCTGTCTGGCCACTGTAAGGCGGATCTCATCGAAGAGAGTTGTGGGCCTGTTATAGCGTACCGATGCGTTGGTCATCATCCACACCTGCGGCCCGTAATACCAGTCGCCGAACCTCAGTGTCCCGCTCCTTACCTGGATGAGCCTGTCATAGCGGGGAACATCAGAGAGGCGGGAGTAATGGTGTGCCAGGTCTATATCCAGGTGTTTTCCCGCCTTGAAGCGGAGCTTGTTGGTGGTGTTGATCTGTTTGTAGCCGGAAGCCACCTGTTTGCGGGGGTTGCTGTTCATGAACACGCTGTCACGGTTGCCGACACGCTTCTGGTATATATCGCGAAGGTATTCGGGGTGTGATACTGATCCCATTTTCAGGTCGCCGAAGTCAGACCATGTCACTGACGACAGGAAGGCCACCTTTCTGCCGCCGGCGTTGATCCATGCGTGGTATGTCTGTTCATCGGAGGCGGATGACCAGCGTGCCATTGCCTCAGCTTTGATCAATATGGAATCGCCGGTAGAGAAGAGAGCCCGCCGGGTATGGAAGTCCATGACTCCGCCCAGAGCATCACTGCCGTACATGGTGGCTCCCGGTCCGAAGATGATCTCCGTACGTTCTATGATGTTCGGATCAATTGAAATGATATTCTGAATGTTGCCCTCACGGTAGATGGCATTGTTCATTCTCACTCCGTCAATATTGATAAGTACCCTGTTGGTGGCAAAACCACGTATCATGGGGCTTCCTCCTCCAAGCTGGCTCTTCTGTACAAAGACGTCACCCATGGAGATCAGGTCAGCTGCTGTCTGCGGGTTCATGATCTTTACTGCTGAGAGCGCCACCACGTTGATATTGTTAGGCACCTCCTCCGATTTCTGTTCCCATCGGTTCGCAGAGATGATGAACTCCTCCACCTCGAAGGTTTTTGTCTCCAGCTTCACCACCCACTGTGCAGCCTCAAGCTCTTCGATGGTGAATGAAACCCTTTCGTATGAAAAGTGCTGGAAGAAAACCGGTTCTCCCCCGGTGAACTCCGAGAGGCTCACCTTCCCGGAATAATTGGTATAACCGAACACTGTTCTGGCTTCGTTGTAAACAGCCACGTCAGCTATGGGTTTGCTGTCATCGGCACTAAGAACGGTGACAGTCTGGGCGCCAAGGTTTATCAGGGGGGCTAAAAAGAGCAGCAGAAAGGTTAGTTTATTCATCTGGCAATATTGTTCTCACAGCAATTTTCGCACAAAAAGCATTCCGTTGCTATTCATTTGTAATATGTTTTCCGGCATATCAACAGTGTCTCGTCAAACTCTTCGCGGGGCTTCCTGATATTTTTATATTTTTGATGTCAGATAGCAACAGGGATATTTGTGCGGAAGAGAACAGGCATCATATTGGTGGTGATTCTTGCCATTGCTTTGGCTGTGGCAGCTTTTTTTCTCCGCAAGGAGAAGCAGGTGGTGGTCATTGACCCGTGGGAGGCAGTGCCTGCCGATGCTTTCTTTATCATTGAAACATCTGATTTCCCTGAGCTTCTGACCCGTATTACCGATCCTGCAGGCATATTGTCAGGGCTGTCAGGCCTTGACTGGGCTGCGTCACTTGTGCGCTCCGCCTCTTCAATTGACAGTGTCACCGGTGGCAGGGAAGTTCGTGAGCTCATAAGCAACCGGAGGATGCTCATCTCGTTTCATACTGCCGGACAGCGGCAGGCTGCGCCAATGGTGGTGATGAGCACCGGACCTGCATTCACGGCAAGGAAGCTGATGTTGCTTTGCAGCCAGGCGGGGGCCACGGTAACCGACAAGCGCGATCTTGGAGGCACACGTACATTCACACTTACATTCAGTCAGGGGAGCTTACAGAAGTCAGTTTATCTCGCTCTCACCTCCGGCATCCTGATAATTTCTCCCTCCGAGAGCATGATTACCGCAGCTCTTGACAACAGGAGCGCCGGTTCAGATATACGGCATCAGCAGGGTTTCTCCCGGGTGGTCAGCGCTGCCGGCAAAACTGCTGACAATCTCTTCGTGTTGTTCAGAAACCTCCCTCCATTCCTGAAATCATTCACAGACCCTGAAGATATCTCTGCTATTTCGTCAGTGGCAATTGCCGGGGGCGGAGATCTCACCACCGCGGAGGAGGGGCTTTTCATAAGCGGGTTCCTGACTACTGCCGGTGCAGGTACGGGAGCAGACCGACTCAGGGACGTTGTTCCCGCAGAGTGCGGGGTGCATGAGCTTCTTCCACGCAATACCCTCAGCTACAGTACGGTGATGCGACGTGCCTCACTCTCGGGAGAAACGGCATCTGATCCGGCATCAATAAATGCAACAGACCTTGCCCTTATTCTGAGCCCCTTTACCGGCACAGAGGTTACTGAAGGGCTGATAGCATCCGGTGAGGGCAGTGAGCGGATACGTCTCTTCCGTATGAGTGACCCGCAGTCGGCGGAAGAGGTGCTGCAACAGCGGCTGAAAGCCAGGTACCGCTATATGGGGCTAAGGGAGAGTCATTTTATGGCTTCAGCCAGAAACAGTGACGGGACGGAGGAGGTGATCTACCGTATGCCATTCACGGGGGTGGCATCCATACTTGCCGGGGTGGAGAAAAGCAAGGCGGGTGACCAGTGGGTGACATTTGCAAGGTCATACATGATCTTCTCCGAATCGCCTGAAGCACTCGCGGCTGTGCTCAGGGAGTCTGCCCTCGGAAATACCCTTATCAATGACCCGGGTTTCAGGGAGATGGAGAAAAGCATGCCCACAAAGAGCTCCTATCTCTTTTTCTCATCAGGCAGGGTGCTGAAGTCACAGCTGGCAGAGTATCTCACCCCGGCTGCAGTTGCCTCCCTGAGTGACAGGGCGCTGTCAGGGATCAGCGGGGTGGCGGTGAGCATGACCCCAAGCAATGAGATGATTTACACGAGTCTCTCGGTAAGATACAGTGCCGGCGGTGAACAGCAGGGGAGCGCTCCGGTTGCAGCAACAGATGTCACAAACGGTGAGACCGATTCATCAGGGCTCAAACTGCTGTGGAAGGTGAAGCTTGATGCAGAACCTTCCGTCAGACCGTTCTTCTTCACCAACCATAACACCGGCGCAACGGAAATATTCATACAGGACCGCAACAACAACATTTACCTTATAAGTTCTTCAGGAAAGATACTCTGGAAGGCAGCAATCAGGGAAAAGATAACCGGAAATATCTTCATGATAGATTACTACAAGAATGGCAAGCTGCAGCTTCTTTGTGCCGGCCGTGACTATATGCACCTTATAGACCGGAACGGCAACTATGTTGACAAATACCCGGTAAAGATGCAGTCACCGGCTTCAAACACCCTTGCCCTCTTTGATTATGAGAACAACAAGGAGTACAGGTTGTTCCTGGCCGGGGAAGACCGTAAGATATATGCCTATGACCGTTCAGGCACACCGGTCAGGGGATGGAACCTCTTCACCACCAGGGGGAAGGTCACCGATCCCGTATCTTTCTTCAGGGTCAGGGGCAAGGATTACCTGTTCGTGGCAGATGACCAGGCTGTTTATGTGCTTGACCGTACCGGCAATATCAGGGTAGCCCATCAGGAGCCGTTGCTGAAGGCTCCGGGTTCGGCCGCCAGGTTGGCAGTTGAAGATGACCCTGCCATTATCTTTTCCGCTCCTGACGGTTCAACTGTCAGGCTGCTGTTTGACGGCACGGTAAACAAAGAGAGCATCACAGGAATCTCCGCCTCACACAGGTCTGAGTTCGGTGATCTTGACGGCGACGATGTGACTGACCGTCTTACCATTGACCAGGGTGTTCTGATAGCCTTTGACGGTTCCGGCAATGAGATGTGGAGATACAGTGCCGGGGGAGAGGAGCTGGCAGGACCGTGGTTTGTACAGACCGGAACGGATGAGATGAGAATTGCCATATATGATACCGGGAAACGGATGCTTCATCTCATCAGACGAAACGGAGCTTCAGTGAGTGGGTTCCCGCGTCCGGCAGGTCCCCTGTTCAACACAGGAAAGGTGACAAATAAGAGTACCTGGAACCTCATCTCAGTAGAGGATGAGAACTACCTTTGTAATCATACACTGAATTCCGCATCAAAATAATGACAGATTGCTAACGTTTTATTTACAGACGTTATAATCAATTAATTAGTGCGCCCATTTTAAGATAGATGATAAATCTTGTTATTCAGGCAGTTAAAAGCAATCATTTTAAAATATACTGAACTATTGAACAATAAAACCGTATGAAAAGAAGTATTCTGGCACTGATCCTGCTGCTGTCACTGGTCACCACCGGCCATTCACAGAACAGCCAGGTTCTTTATTTCATGAACCTGCCTCAGGCAACTATCCTCAATCCGGCCTTTCAACCAGCGGGCAGGATTTACATTGGACTACCCGGCATATCAGATATCTCCGTCAGACTTGACAATAACTTCCTGAATCTGTCAGACTTCTTTATAAATGGTGTCATCTCTGACTCTACCCTCTCTTTCCTTGAAAAGGGACCATGGGTGAATAACTTCCTGGATGGTCTGGGCAAAAATAACTCGCTGGAGCCGCAGGTCGGGGTCAAACTGCTCGGTTTCGCCTTTACAGTGAAGGACAACCTGAGGTTCAGCCTTGACATCACTGAACGGGCAGAGGTCAACATGGTATTTCCCGGTGATTTTTTCAGGCTGGGCTTTAGCGGCAACAGTGACTTCATCGGTAAAACTCTTGACTTTTCTTCGTTAAGGACAGACATGATGGTGTACCATGAAACAGGCCTGGGGGCTTCAGCAAACATCACCGAAAAGCTGAGGATAGGAGGCAGGCTGAAAATTTTGTCGGGAGTGGCATCTGCATACCTTAACAACAACCATTTTACACTCACAGTTAATGAAGATAACACTCATACAGCTGTTGCCGATTTCTCAATGAACATCAGTGCCCCGGTATTCTTCACAACAGATAGTGACGGCTCTGTTCACGGAGCAGAATTCAACAATGCAAGGTTTAATGATGCCTGGAACGTGATATCATACCTGAAGGAGATGGCTAACCCGGGTTTGGGAATTGACCTGGGTGCGGAATACAGGTTCAGTGACAAACTGGTAGTGTCGGCAGCCGTGAATGACCTGGGTTTTATCAGGTGGAAGAGAGACCTGTCACAGCTTACGGTTAATTCGACCTTTCAATTCAACGGGCAGACAATGCAGGATGTATATGATGAGAGCGTCGAATTTGGCGAGATGATGAACTGGGCCATTGACTCTCTCCAGAATGTACTGAGGCTTGAAGATTTGCCGCAGAAGTACACTACATACCTGCCGGCAAAATTAACCGCAGCCTTCAGCTACACACCGGTCAGGTACTTTACGGCAGGATTGCTGTCGCAGACACGGTTTGAGGGGCCGCAGGTACACCAGTCAGTGACGCTCTCAGGTAACTTTCATTTTGGCAATGTCTTTTCAACCACATTGGCATACACTGCAGCCAACAGGCGCTATGACAACATTGGCTTCGGGATGGCGGTGAGGGGAGGGCCTTCACAGTTCTTTGTCGTGGTTGACAATATATGCTTAAAGTTTACCAGCTATACAAGCGATGAGGGGAGAATCATGATTCCTGCAAAAATCAATACTGTAAATGTACGACTGGGTTTCAACCTGTTGTTCGGGTACAGGGAAAGGGTAAAGGCTCTTCCCCCGATGTAGGGAGTTTTCTATACTGAAGAATCCTTGAGCTGTCTTGCCAGTGAGTTGGCAAAGACGAAGTCATTGAGTTTGCTGCAGTCTGACTTCAGGATCTCGTTCTTGTTGCCTTCCCAACATTTCTCTCCATCTTCAATGAATATGATCTTTTCTCCGTTCTCCATCACGGAGTTCATGTCATGAGTATTGATAATGGTTGTCATGTTGAGCTCGACGGTGATCTCCCGTATCAGTTCGTCAATGACTATTGATGTCTTCGGGTCAAGGCCTGAGTTGGGCTCGTCACAGAAGAGGAACTTCGGTTTGAGTACAATGGCACGGGCTATGGCCACCCGTTTCTTCATCCCTCCGGATAGCTCGGAAGGAAAAAGCCGGTTGGAGTCTACGATATTCACCCGGTCAAGGCAAAAGTTGACCCTGTCAAGTTTTTCCTGGTATGACATGCTGGTGAACATGTCAAGCGGAAACCTGACATTCTCCTCAACACTCATTGAGTCAAAGAGGGCGCTTCCCTGGAAGAGCATGCCCATTTGCTGCCGGAGCTCCTTTTTACCACGGAAGTCGAGACGGGTGAAAGCGACATCATCGTAGTAGATTTCTCCCTCATCCACGTCAAGCAGTCCGACAAGGCATTTGAGAAAGACGGTTTTCCCGGAGCCGCTCTTTCCGATGATCAGGTTGGTCTTGCCCGGTTCGAAGATGGCGGATATATCAGTGAGCACCCGTCGGCCGGCAAATGATTTGGAAATATTTTCCGCCCTGATCATGAGAGAAGCAGTTGTGTGAGTATGACATTAAAGAGCAGAAGGGTCACGCTGCTGTAGACCACGGCTTTTGTGCTTGCCCGGCCCACCTCCAGTGAGCCTCCCTCCACGTAGTACCCCTGGTAAGCCGATACTGTGGAGATAATGAAAGCGAAGACAACTGTTTTGATCAGGGCATAGGTGATGTAGTACGGGATAAAGGCATATTGTATGCCATAGATATAATTCTGAGAAGTGATTACACCGGCGGCGGTGCCGACGACCCATCCGCCGGTTATACCGGTGATCATGCTTATAAGGGTGAGAAAGGGGTTGAAGACCACAGTGGCCACCACCTTGGGGAGGATGATGTAAGAGGCGGAGTTGACACCCATAAGCTCAAGGGCATCAATCTGTTCCGTCACTCTCATTGTGCCAATCTCCGATGCTATGTTGGAGCCCACCTTGCCTGCAAGGATGAGGGCAACGATGGTTGATGAGAACTCCAGCAGTATTGAGTCACGGGCCCCCAGGCCGATCAGGTAGGTGGGGTATATGGGGTTCTCGGTATTGTATGCTGTCTGAAGGGTAATAACCGCTCCCATGAAGAAAGAGATGATGGTGACAATTCCTATTGACCGGAGACCAAGGTTAACCAGCTCCTTCATGGTCTGACGGTAATAGATGGAATGCTTCTCAGGTCTTGCAAAAACCCTTCCGAGCAAAATCCAGTAAGAGCCGAATCCTGACAAGAATCTGAACATGTGGAATAATTGTCTGGTCAAATTTAACAATAATTTGTAGCTTCTCAGCCGGCTCCGGTATTCCTGCGATGGTTTTTATATCTTTGCGGCAGTGCAGACCGATCAAGAACAACTATGAAAAATCGCTACGTACTGATCATGGCCGGCGGCGTGGGAAGCCGGTTCTGGCCTTTGAGCAGGAGGGAAAAATCCAAGCAGTTCCTTGATATCCTCGGGATAGGAGAGACCCTGATACAGATGACTTACCGGCGTTTTACAGATATATGTCCGCCTGAGAACATCTACGTGGTAACGAATGAAGATAGCAGTGATACTGTTGTCAGCCAGCTGGGGATAGACCCTGACCATGTTCTGGCTGAACCGCTGAGGCGCAACACAGCTCCGTGCATTGCATACGGCGTTTTCCGCATAATGGCGGAGAATCCTGATGCCGTGATAGCGGTAGCCCCTTCGGATCATCTCATACGAAAGCAGGATAAGTTCAGGATGGTGATGGATGAAGCCTTCAGGTTTGCATCCGGGAATGACGTCCTGCTTACCCTCGGCATCAAGCCTGACAGACCTGAGACCGGTTACGGCTACATACAGGCCAATACAATGCAGCCTGTTGCTGGCTACGAGGGTCTTCACAAGGTAAAAGCCTTCACCGAGAAACCGGAACTGGCCATGGCGAAACTCTTCCTGGAGAGCGGTGATTTCTACTGGAACAGCGGTATATTCATCTGGAAGGCTTCAACAATACTGGAATC